>NZ_JBTWMV010000044.1:0-63727 GCF_054850255.1 Streptomyces sp. 7R007
TTGGCGTGATACAGGTGCACGGCCATGCCGGTGCGCTGCGTCGCGTCGCCGTTGCCGCCCAGCGTCCACAGTCCGGCGAGGAAGTCGGTGCCCTCCACGGGCTCCGGCAGGGGGTTCCAGCGCAGCCGGTTGGGGTCCGGGACGGACTCGGTGAAGGGAGCCGTGCGGATCCAGCCGTTGTGCGTCTCGGTGAAGGGCGGGTGGGCTGCGGAGGGGCGGATGCGGTAGAGCCAGGAGCGGCGGTTGTGGGCCCTCGGCTCGGTGAAGGCCGTGCCGCTGAGCTGCTCCGCGTAGAGCCCGAGGGGCGCGCGCTGCGGCGAGTTGCGCCCCTCGGGCAGGGCGCCGGGCACCGCCTCGGAGCTGTGCTCGTTGCCGAATCCGCAGAGGTAGGTCAGCCCCTCCGCCCTCTTGCGCGCGTCCCCGCTCATGGTCGCTCCCTCGCGTCCCGATTCCTATGCCACACCGTAGGATTGCGTTTTCGCGGGCGCAAGGGGTCCGTCGGCCCTCCTCACCAGGGAGGAACCAGAACCAGACTCCAGGGGGATTCGGGTGTCGGACCGGTGTTCTAGTCTCCCGGGCATGTCGTGGACGCGGAGAGCACCTGCCGCGCTCGCGGTCTGTGTCCTGCTGCTGACCGGATCCGCGGGCTGCGGGACCAGTGGTGGGGACGAGGGCAAGAACGGCGCCTCGCCCTCACCCGTGGGCAAGCTGCTCGACGAGACGGACAAACAGGGCCGGCACTACCGCGAGGTCGGCAAGAAGGACGCGCCCGAGATCGACGTCGAGGTGCAGCCGGCCGACGACGACACCTGGAACGTACGTCTGATCGTGCGCAACTTCCGCTTCTCACCCGCCGGCGTCCAGGCCCGGGCCGTGGCCGGCCGCGGCTACGCCTACCTCTACGTCGACGGCAGGCTCGTCACCCGGCTGCGCGGCCCCGCCTACCGCCTCCCGGCCCGGCTCGTGCCGCACGGCACCCATCACGTCACCGCCCGCCTCTACGCCGACGACGGCACCGTGTGGGCCGTGGACGGCGACCCCGTCGAGAGCACCGCCGACATCACCGCCTCTGAGGCGCAGGCCTCGCCGAGCGGCGCGACACCGTCCGCCGCGGCCGCCGGGGTCCCGCCCGGCGGGGGGCGAGGTTCACCCGACAGCGCCGGACGGGCATCATGAAACCTGTGCCCCACGCGACCTCGCTCCGCCGCGCGCCCGTGCAGCGGCGCAGTGCCGAACGCCTCACCAGAATCCTCGACGCCTGCGCCGACCTGCTCGACGAGGTCGGCTACGACGACCTGAGCACCCGGGCCGTGGCCCTGCGCGCCGGCGTGCCCATCGGCTCGGTCTACCGCTTCTTCGGCAACAAGCGGCAGATGGCCGACGCCCTCGCCCAGCGCAACCTGGAGCGCTTCACCGAGCGCGTCACCGAACGGCTCGGCCAGACCCCCGAGGGAGGCTGGCGCACCGCCATGGACGCCGTCCTCGACGAGTACCTGGCCATGAAGCGCACCGCGCCCGGCTTCTCCCTCGTCGACTTCGGCAACCAGATCCCGGTCGGCGCCCGCCACGCGGAACCCAACCACCGCGTCGCCGACCGCCTCACCGACCTGCTCTCCGGCTACCTCGACCGGGAACCGGACGACGACCTGCGCCGCACCTTCCTGATCGCCGTCGAGACCGCCGACACCCTCGTCCACCTCGCCTTCCGGGTGGCCCCGGAGGGCGACGAGAAGATCATCGAGGAGGCGCGCGAGCTGCTGCGCGCCTATCTGGCGCGGGTGCTGGACTGACCGCTCGCGGGTTTGCGACCTCACCTCCCGCGGGGGCTCCCCTCCGTGCATACCGGTCGGTATGCTCACCGGAAACCGGCACCGCTGCCCCCCGGGAGGACCCGTGTCCCGCACCGCCCTGCGAATCTGCCCCCTGTGCGAGGCCACCTGCGGGCTGACCCTCACCATCGAGGGCACCCGGGTCACCGGCGCCCGCGGTGACCGCGACGACGTGTTCAGCAAGGGGTTCATCTGCCCCAAGGGCGCCTCCTTCGGCGCCGTCGACGGCGACCCCGACCGACTGCGCACCCCCCTCGTGCGCCGGGACGGCGAGCTGCGGGAGGCGAGCTGGCAGGAGGCCTTCGACGCGGTCGCCGCCGGCATCCGACCCCTCCTCGAACGCCACGGCCCGCACGCCGTGGGCGTCGTCCTCGGCAACCCCAACGTCCACACCATGGCCGGCGCCCTCTACCCGCCGGTGCTGATCGCCGGCCTCGGCACGCGCAGCATCTTCACCGCCTCCACGGTCGACCAGATGCCCAAGCACGTCTCCAGCGGCCTGCTCTTCGGCGACGCCCACGCCATCCCCGTCCCCGACCTGGACCACACCGACCACCTGCTGCTGATCGGCGCCAACCCCCTGGAGTCCAACGGGAGTCTGTGCACCGCCCCCGACTTCCCCGGCAAGCTCAAGGCCCTCAGGGCGCGCGGCGGCACCCTCACCGTCATCGACCCCCGCCGCACCCGCACCGCCCGCCTCGCCGACCGCCACATCGCCATCCGCCCCGGCGCGGACGCCCTGCTGCTGGCCGCGATGACGCACGTACTCTTCGAGGAAAACCTCGTCGAGCTCGGCGAGTTGGCGCCGCACGTCGAAGGCATCGAGGAACTGCGGGCGGCGGTAGAGGAGTTCACCCCCGAGTCCGTCGCCGCGGCGGCCGACGTGGACGCCGGGCTGATCCGCACGCTCGCCCGCGAACTCGCCGCCGCCCCGACGGCCGCCGTCTACGGCCGCATCGGCAGCTGCACGGTCCCGTACGGCACCCTCGGCAGCTGGCTCGTCGACGTCCTCAACATCCTCACCGGCAACCTCGACCGGCCCGGCGGCGCGCTGTTCCCGCAGGCGGCCACCGACAAGACGCCCCGGCCCGCCGGTCCCGGCCGCGGCTTCGCGCTCGGCCGCTGGCACTCGCGGGTGAGCAACCACCCCGAGGCGAAGGGCGAGTTGCCGTTGTCAGCGCTCGCCGAGGAGATCGACACCGCGACCGAGGAGGGCGAACCGATCCGGGCCCTGATCGCCGTCGCCACCAACCCCGTGCTCTCCGCACCCGACGGCGACCGCCTCGACAAGGCCCTCGGCTCCCTCGACTTCATGGTCAGCGTCGACCCGTACCTCAACGAGACCTCCCGCCACGCCGACGTCGTCCTGCCGCCGCCCCCGCCCTCCCAGAGCGCCCACCACGACTTCGCCTTCAACGCCTTCGCGGTGCGCAACCAGGTCCGCTACACCCGCCCCGCCGTCCCCCTGGAGCCCGGCCGCATGGCCGAGACCGAGATCCACGCCCGGCTGATCCTGGCCGTCACCGGCATGCACGGCGCCGACCCCGCCGCCGTCGACGACATGGTCATCGGCCAGACCCTCGGCAAGGCGGTGCGCGAGGCGCACTCGCCCGTGCACGGCCGCGACCCGCGCGAACTCGCCGCACAGCTCACCGGCCTCGACGGCCCCGAGCGCCGGCTCGACATGATGCTGCGCCTCGGCCCCTACGGCGACGGCTTCGGCGTGCGACCGGACGGGCTGAACCTCACCAAGCTGCTCGCGCACCCGCACGGCATCGACCTCGGACCGCTCGGGCCCCGCCTGCCGCAGCCGCTGAAGACCCGCTCCGGCCGGATCGAACTGCTGCCGCGGCCGATCGCCGACGACCTGCCCCGGCTGCGGCGCGCGCTCGACGAGGCACCCGCCGGCCTGGTCCTCGTCGGCCGCCGCCACCTGCGCTCCAACAACAGCTGGATGCACAACGTCCCCGCCCTGACCGGCGGCACCAACCGCTGCACCCTGCACATCCACCCCGAGGACGCCGAACGGCTCGGCGTGCGCGACGGCGCCGAGGTCCGCGTCAAGGGCGCCGGGGGAGAGGTCGTCGCGCCCGCCGAGGTCACCGACGGCGTCCGGCCCGGCGTGGTGAGCCTGCCGCACGGCTGGGGCCACGACCGGGCCGGCAGCCGGCTGAGCCACGCCCGGAAGGACCCCGGCGTCAACGTCAACCAGCTCCTCGACGGCAGCCTGCTCGACCCGCTGTCGGGCAACGCGGTCCTCAACGGCGTACCCGTCGACCTCACACCCGCGCTGTGACCTGCGGTTTTGCTCTTATTGCTCACGCGCCGACCACTTGTTAACGCCGTTGGAACACACCTAACGTTCCTCGCACCGCCTGCCCGGTGGGATGTTCAAGGGCGAACGTTAGGTATCCACTCATGCTGACCATCCTCGGCTTCGCCATGATCGCGACCTTCCTGGTCCTGATCATGCTGAAGAAGATGTCGCCGATCGCGGCGCTCGTGCTGATTCCCGCGCTGTTCTGCGTGGCCGTGGGCAAGGGCGCCCACCTCGGCGACTACGTCATCGACGGCGTCACCGGCCTCGCCCCCACCGCGGCGATGCTGATGTTCGCGATCGTCTACTTCGGTGTGATGATCGACGTCGGCCTCTTCGACCCGATCGTCCGGGGCATCCTGCGCTTCTGCAAGGCCGACCCGCTGCGCATCGTCGTCGGTACGGCCGTCCTCGCCGCGATCGTCTCCCTCGACGGCGACGGCTCCACCACCTTCATGATCACCGTCTCGGCGATGTACCCGCTATACAAGCGCCTGAAGATGAGCCTGGTCGTGATGACCGGTGTCGCCGCGATGGCCAACGGCGTGATGAACACCCTCCCCTGGGGCGGCCCCACCGCCCGCGCCGCGACCGCGCTGAAGCTCGACGCCAGCGACATCTTCGTGCCGATGGTCCCCGCGCTCGCCATGGGCCTGGTCTTCGTCCTCGTACTCGCCTACGTCCTCGGCCGGCGCGAGCGCAGGCGGCTCGGCGTGCTGACCCTGGACGAGGTGCTGGTCGAGGAGAAGGAGACGGTGCTCGTCGGCGCCGGCAAGTCCTCCGCCCCCGCCGGGGGTGCGGGCGGCGGGCTGCCCGACGAGCCCGAGGACGAGGGCTTCCAGGGCCTCGACCCGGACCGCGCCACCCTGCGCCCGAAGCTGTACTGGTTCAACGCGCTGCTGACCGTCGCCCTGCTCACCGCCATGATCATGGAGTGGCTGCCGATCCCGGTGCTGTTCCTGCTCGGCGCGGCCCTGGCGCTGACCGTCAACTTCCCGCACATGCCCGACCAGAAGGCCCGCCTCGGCGCCCACGCCGAGAACGTCCTCAACGTCTCCGGCATGGTCTTCGCCGCCGCCGTCTTCACCGGCGTCCTCCAGGGCACCGGCATGGTCGACCACATGGCGAAGTGGCTGGTCGCCAACATCCCCGACGGGATGGGCCCGCACATGGCCCTCGTCACCGGCGTGCTGAGCATCCCGCTCACGTACTTCATGTCCAACGACGGCTTCTACTTCGGCATCCTGCCCGTCCTCGCCGAGGCCGGCCACGCCCACGGCGTCTCCTCGCTGGAGATCGCCCGCGCCTCGCTGGTCGGCCAGCCGCTGCACATGTCGAGCCCGCTCGTGCCGGCCGTCTACGTCCTGGTCGGCATGGCGAAGGTGGAGTTCGGCGACCACACCCGGTTCGTGGTCAAGTGGGCCGCCCTGACATCACTCGTGGTGCTCGGGGCAGGAATCCTGTTCGGCATCATCTGATCACCTGATCACTCGACGGAGGTTCGTCCCATGGGGCCCGGTGGGAACCGCGGCTGGCTGCTCCGCCTCGTCATCGCCTTCTCCTTCGCGCAGGGGGCGGTGTCGATGGCCCGGCCCGCCGTCTCCTACCGGGCCCTGGCGCTGGGCGCCGACGAGCGCGCGGTCGGCGTCATCGCGGGCGTCTACGCCCTGCTGCCGCTCTTCGCCGCCGTGCCCCTCGGCCGCCGCACCGACCACGGACGCTGCGCGCCGCTGCTGCCGGTCGGCGTGGTCCTGATAGCCGGCGGCTGCGCGCTCAGCGGACTCGCCGGCTCCCTGTGGACCATGGCCGTCTGGAGCGGGGTGATGGGCCTGGGCCACCTCTGCTTCGTCATCGGCGCCCAGTCGCTGGTCGCCCGCCAGTCCGCCCCGCACGAACAGGACCGCAACTTCGGCCACTTCACCATCGGCGCCTCGCTCGGCCAGCTCGTCGGCCCCATCGCGGCCGGGGCGCTGATCGGCGGTCCGGACCTCGGGGGCACCAGCGCGCTGGCCCTCGTGGTCGCCGGAGCGGGGGCGGCGGTCGCGGTCACCTCGCTGTGGCGCATCGAGGACCGTACGGCCGTCAAGTCCCGTAGCCCGCAAGGCGATCGCATCCCGGTCGGCCGCATCCTGCGTGCCCGGGGCGTGCCCGGCGGCATGCTGGTCAGCCTCTCCGTGCTGTCCGCGACCGACGTCCTCACCGCCTATCTGCCGGTGGTCGGCGAGCACCGGGGCATCGCGCCGTCGGTCGTCGGCGTGCTGCTCAGCGTGCGCGCCGGCGCGACCATCGCCTGCCGACTGGTGCTCACGCCGCTGCTGCGGCTGCTGGGCCGGCCCGCCCTGCTCACCGTGACCTGTCTGCTGGCCGCGCTGCTGTGCGCCGGCATCGCGCTGCCGGTGCCGGTGTGGGTGCTCGGCCTGATGCTGGCCGTGCTCGGCTTCTGCCTGGGCGTGGGCCAGCCGCTGTCCATGACGACGGTCGTCCAGGCCGCGCCGGACGATGCCCGCTCCACGGCCCTCGCCCTGCGCCTGACCGGCAACCGGCTCGGCCAGGTCGCGGCGCCCGCGGCGGCGGGCCTGGTGGCAGGGGTCGCGGGCGTGGCGGCGCCGTTCGTGATGCTGGGCGCGCTGCTGTTGCTGTCCTCGGGAGTGGCGCTGCGGTCGCCTGCTCCGGACGGAGGAAATCGGACGGAGCGCCGGGCGAGGATCCCGCACTCCGCGCGCCGTATGTGAAAGAGAGTCAGACGAACTGCGATTTGTACGAAAATCGTCTGACTCGGAGGAACTCGCATGCTCGCCACGTCCCTTCCCCGCCGCGCCGGTGTCAGCACCGTCGCGCTGGCGGCCCTGACCCTCGCGGGAAGCGCCCTCATGGGGACCCCCGCCAGCGCGGCCGCCAACGGAGACGTCAAGATCCACCAGGAGGGGTCCGACGTCGACGAGCAGTCCAATGACCCGCACGTCTGCCACTTCTACCTGGACGCCTTCAACTTCGACCCGAACGAGGCGATCACCTGGACGATCGTCGGCCAGGCGCCGACGCCCAACGCCGGCACCGCCTCGGGCTCGGTCACCGCGGACGCGACGGGCGCCGCGCACACGGACCCGGTGGCCTTGCCCGACGGGCACTACAAGCTCACGTGGCGCACCGCCGACGGCGACGGCAACGGCAAGCACAAGACGTTCTGGGTCAACTGCGCCTCGCCGTCGCCCGCCGGCTCGCCCGGCCCCAACGGCGGGCCGCCGGCCGGCGGAGGCGGGCTGGCCCGTGACGCCGCCATCAGCCCGGTCGCCGGTGCCGCCGCCGTGGGGCTGGTCGCGGTCGGCGGGGCGGTCTGGCTCCGGCTCCGCCGCCGCCCGCATGGCGCGTAGGCGTTCCGCCGGCTGCGCCGAGACGCGCCCCAGGGGCGAGGGCGGGACGCGCCGACGCGCGTCCGCGGTGCCGTCGCGGGCGGTGACACCCCGCGGCGGCCCCACCCCGGCCTACGGTGCCACCCCGGCCTACGGCTCCGGCTCGCCGTACCGGCACCGGGCCAGGCCCTGGTACCGGACGCGTGCCTACCGGCTGATGCGCACGTGCGTCCTGTCCGTCGTGCTGGTGGTCGGCGGAGTCTGGTGGGCCCAGGACAAGGGGTCGGCGGGACCGGCCGACTCCGCGTCCGGCACGGCGGCCGACCCCGCCGCGCCCGGCGACTCCCGCCCTGCCGGGCCGGGCGACTCCGGCTACGCCGGGGCCGGTGACCCGCGCACTGCCGGGCCGGGCGATCCCCAGCCTGCCGGGGCCGGTGACCCGCGTGCTGCCGGGCCGGGCGACTCCGGCTACGCCGGAACCGGTGATCCGCGCGCTGCCGGGCCGGGCGACGCCGGCTCTGCCGGGGCCGGTGACCCGCGCGCTGCCGCAGCCGGTGACCCCCGCGCTGCCGGGTCGGGTGACTCCCGCCCTGCCGGAGCCGGAGCCCCTCGCCCCGCCGCGCCGGGCGACCCGCAGCCGGCCGGGGCTGGAGCCGGCGCCGGTGTCCCTCGTCGCGTCGGGCAGGATGGCCCCCAGTCCACCGGGGCCGGTGCCCCCCGCCCCGCGCGTCCCGGCCGGAGGCCGGCCGCCGCCCCGCCCCGCACCCTGCCCCGCTCCCGCCCGGCCCGCGTCGTCATCCGCTACATCGGCGTCGACGCCCCCGTCATCGGCCTCGGGCTCGACCGCGCGGGCCGGCTCACCGCCCCGCCGGAGGGCGACGCCGACCAGGTCGGCTGGTACCGGGACGGACCCTCGCCGGGCGAGCAGGGCACCGCCGTGCTCGTCGGGCACCTCGACACCGAGACCGGCCCCGCCGTCTTCGCCGGCCTCGACGAACTCGCCGCCGGCCACCGCGTCGAGGTGCGCCGCGCGGACGGACGTACCGCCGTCTACACCGTCGACGCAGTGAAGACGTACGAGAAGGCGCACTTCCCCAACCGGGAGGTCTACGGCGACCGGGGGCGCCCGGAACTGCGGCTGATCACCTGCGGCGGCGCCTTCGACCGCCGTACCGGATACGCGGGCAACACCGTCGTCTTCGCGCATCTGACCGGCAGCCGGTGACCGGCGGCCGCTGACGGAGAGCCGCTGGCCGAAGTAGCTGAATCCGGGCGTCCGCTTTCTCACCTGCTGGACCGGACCTCCCGATCCCGCCCGATCTCTTCCCCCGGGTGCATACATTCCGTTAACTTCCGTGACCCACAGGCCCCGTGTGAACCGCACGGGACCCTCCGACCGCGGAGCACCAGCGCCTGACCGAGCCCCCGGGGGCACCCCACATGACACGCGCCATCTCTCTGCACGACGTGAGCAAGAGCTACACGCGAGGCGTTCGCGTGGTGGACCGGCTGTCGCTCGCCATCGAGCCCGGCGAGTTCCTCGTGCTGCTCGGGCCGTCCGGGTGCGGCAAGTCGACCGTGCTCCGGATGATCGCGGGGCTGGAGGAGATCACCGAGGGGCAGCTCCTGCTCGACGGGGTGCCGGCCAACGACCTGCTGCCGTCCGAGCGGAACATGGCGATGGTCTTCCAGAACTTCGCCCTCTACCCGAACATGACCAGCCGCGGCAACATCGGCTTCCCGCTGCGCGTGGAGAACCCCGGCGAGGACCCGCGCCCCCGCGTCGACGC
Source organism: Streptomyces sp. 7R007 (assembly GCF_054850255.1). Classification (NCBI taxonomy): domain Bacteria; kingdom Bacillati; phylum Actinomycetota; class Actinomycetes; order Kitasatosporales; family Streptomycetaceae; genus Streptomyces; species Streptomyces sp. 7R007. The sequence goes on from NZ_JBTWMV010000044.1 coordinate 9,287, forward strand.
CACCGCCCGCATGCTCGGCATCGAGGACCTCCTCGACCGCTTCCCCAGCCAGCTCTCCGGCGGCGAACGCCAGCGCGTCGCCATGGGCCGGGCCATCGCCCGCCACCCCTCCGCCTTCCTGATGGACGAGCCGCTGTCCAACCTGGACGCCAAGCTGCGCAACCATCTGCGGGCCGAGATCTCCGCGCTCACCCGGGAGCTGGGCGTCACCACGGTGTACGTCACCCACGACCAGGCCGAGGCGATGTCGCTCGGCGACCGGATCGCCGTGCTGCGCGGCGGCGTCCTGCAGCAACTGGGCACCCCGCGCTCGGTCTACGCCCTGCCGCGCAACGTCTTCGTCGCCGCGTTCATCGGCACCCCGCGCATCAACCTGCTGCGCGGCCTGGTGCGCGCGCCGCTCGACGGGGCGATGACCATCAGCCTCGGCAAGCAGTATCTGCGGCTGCCCGAACCCCTGTCCCTGGACCACCAGTTGCTGCGCGTGCAGCAGGGCCGCGAGGTGATCGTCGGGCTGCGTTCGGAGGCGATCCGGATCGCCAAGCGCAGCTCCGCGCGGCCCGGGGAGGTCCCGCTGACCGGGCTGGTGGAGCACGTGGAGTTCCAGGGGCACGAGGTGCTGGTGCACTTCAACACGGGGTCCCAGCCGGCCGTCGTCCCCGACCTGGAGGCGCCGCGCCCCGCGGGCCGGCCGTCCCGGCGGCGCCGTCGGGAGGGCGGTACGACCGTCCTGGGCCGTCTCAGGGAGCGGGCGGAGGCGCTGCGGGCCGGGCCGGTGGTGGTGCTGGACGACACGACGCACCCCGACCCGACGCCCGCCGAGCCCCGGCTCCCCGGTGACCTGGTCGTGCGCACCACGCCCGACATCGACCTGCGCCGGGGCCTCCAGGTCCCGCTGCTCGTCGACATCGCCCATCTGTTCGTCTTCGACCAGCACGGAGAGCGCATCTGCCCGGCCCCCGACCGGCTGCCCGATCTGGAGGAGTGAGCAGGGTTCTCTGGCGTTTGAAAACTACCGGCGCTAGTTTATGTGCCTGTCGGTAGGTTGTGACGCGGACGACGCCCCGCCCGGAGGAAGCGCGATGAAGGCACATGACGGCATGTACATCGACGGCGCATGGCGGCCCGCCGCGGGCCGGGACGTGATCGACGTCGTCAATCCCGTCGACGAGCAGGTGATCGCCCAGGTCCCCGCGGGCACCGCCGACGACGTGGACGCCGCCGTACGGGCCGCCCGTGCCGCCCTGCCGGCCTGGGCCGCCACCCCGCCCGCCGAGCGGGCCGCCCGGCTCACCGCCCTGCGCGACGTGCTGCTGGCCCGCAAGGACGAGATCGCCGAGACCGTCACCGCGGAACTCGGCGCGCCGCCGGCGTTCTCGCAGAACGTGCACGCCGCCGTGCCCATCGCCGTCGCGGGCTCCTACGCGGAACTCGCCGCGAGCCACCCCTTCGAGGAGCGGACCGGCAACTCCACCGTCCTGCTGGAGCCCGTCGGCGTGGTCGGCGCGATCACGCCCTGGAACTACCCGCTCCACCAGATCGTCGCCAAGGTCGCCCCCGCGCTCGCCGCCGGCTGCACCCTCGTCCTCAAGCCCGCCGAGGACACCCCGCTCGTCGCCCAGCTCTTCGCCGAGGCCGTCCACGAGGCGGGCGTGCCGGCGGGCGTGTTCAACCTCGTCACGGGGCTCGGCCCGGTCGCCGGACAGGCCCTCGCCGAGCACCCGGGCGTCGACCTGGTCTCCTTCACCGGGTCCACGGCCGTCGGCAGGAAGATCGGCGCCACCGCCGGTGCCGCGATCAAGAAGGTCGCCCTGGAACTGGGCGGCAAGTCCGCCAACGTCATCCTGCCCGGCGCCGACCTGGCCAAGGCGGTCAACGTCGGGGTGGCCAACGTGATGTCCAACTCCGGCCAGACGTGCAGCGCCTGGACCCGGATGCTGGTGCACCGGGAGCAGTACGAGGAGGCCGTCGCGCTCGCGGCCGGCGCCGCCGCCAAGTACGGCGAGCGCATCGGGCCGGTCGTGAACGCCAAACAGCGCGACCGGGTGCGGAGTTACATCGAGAAGGGCGTCGCCGAGGGCGCGCGGCTGGTCGCGGGCGGTCCCGAATCCCCGCGCGAGCAGGGCTACTTCGTCGCCCCGACGGTCTTCGCGGACGTCACCCCCGAGATGACCATCGCCCAGGAGGAGATCTTCGGCCCGGTCCTGTCGATCCTGCGCTACGAGGACGAGGAGGACGCCCTGCGCATCGCCAACGGCACCGTCTACGGCCTCGCCGGCGCGGTGTGGGCCGGCGACGAGGCCGAGGCCGTCGCCTTCGCGCGCCGGATGGAGACCGGGCAGGTCGACATCAACGGCGGGCGCTTCAACCCCCTTGCCCCCTTCGGCGGTTACAAGCAGTCGGGCGTCGGCCGGGAACTCGGCACGCACGGCCTCGCCGAGTACCTCCAGACCAAGTCCCTGCAGTTCTGAGGAGCGTTCACGTGGTTCGCGCTGCCGTCCTGCCCGCCGTGGGCGCCCCGCTGGAGATCACCGACATCGAGCTGCCCGACCCCGGACCCGGCCGGGTCCGCGTCCGGCTGGCCGCGGCCGGCGTCTGCCACTCCGACCTGTCCCTGTCCAACGGCACCATGCGCGTGCCGGTCCCCGCCGTGCTCGGCCACGAGGGCGCGGGCACGGTGGTGGCCGTGGGCGAGGGCGTCACCGGGCTGGAGCCCGGAGCGGAGGTCGTCCTCAACTGGGCTCCCTCCTGCGGGAGTTGCCATGCCTGCTCGCTCGGCGAGGTGTGGCTGTGCGCCAACGCGCTGACCGGTTCCGGGGACGTGTACGCCCGCACCGCGGCGGGTGTCGACCTGCACCCGGGCCTGAACGTCGCCGCGTTCGCCGAGGAGACGGTGGTCCCGGCCGCCTGCGTGCTGCCCCTGCCCGACGGCATCCCGCTCACCGACGCCGCCCTCCTGGGCTGCGCGGTCCTCACCGGCTACGGCGCCGTCCACCACTCGGCGCGGGTGCGCCCGGGGGAGACGGTGGCCGTGTTCGGGGCCGGCGGCGTGGGCCTGGCGACCGTGCAGGCCGCCCGGATCGCCGGTGCCGAGAAGATCGTGGTCGTCGACGTCTCGCCGGAGAAGGAGGAGCTGGCGAGAGGGGCGGGCGCCACGGAGTACGTGGTGGCCTCGGAGAACACCGCCCGCGAGATCCGGGCGCTGACGGGGAAGCAGGGCGTCGACGTCGCCATCGAGTGCGTCGGCCGCGCCGCCACCATCCGTACGGCCTGGGACTCCACCCGCCGCGGCGGCCGGACGACGGTCGTCGGCATCGGCGGCAAGGACCAGCAGGTCACCTTCAACGCGCTGGAGATCTTCCACTGGGGCCGCACCCTCTCCGGCTGCGTCTACGGCAACTCCGACCCGGCGCAGGACCTGCCGGTGCTGGCCGGGCACGTCCGCGCCGGCCGCCTGGACCTGGGCGCGCTGGTGACGGAACGGATCGGCCTGGAGGGGATTCCGGCGGCCTTCGAGAACATGCTGGCGGGCAAGGGCGGCCGGGCGCTGGTCACCTTCTGAGGGGTTCCGGGTCGCTCGACGGTCCGGGCGTCTCCGGTACCCGAGCACGGGGCCGCGACCGGGACACCGCCACCCCCGCCAGGCACAGGACGCCACCGCCCAGCGTCGCCGGCCCCGGTACCTCGCCGAGCGTCAGCCACGACAGCGCGACGACCAGGGCGGGGACGGCGTACGTGGTGGCGCCCATGCGGCTGGCGGTCGTACGGGCCAGCGCGTACGCCCACGTGGTGAAGGCGAGCGCCGTCGGGAACACGCCCAGGTAGACCATGTTGAGCGTCGCCGACACGGGCGCGTCGGCGGCCTCGCCCACCAGCTGCCCGGCGAACGGCAGACATCCCACCGCCCCGACGAGACACCCGAACGTCGTCACCTGCAGCGCACTCGCCCTCGCGAGCGCCGGCTTCTGCGCGACGACCCCGCCCGCGTACCCGATCGCCGCGAGCAGGCACAGCACCACGCCCAGCACCGAGGAGCCGCCGCTCCCGGACATCGAGAGGCCGACGACCGCCGCTCCGGCGAACGACACCGCCATCCCGGCCAGCAGCCGTGGCGGCGTCGGATCCCCGAGCAGCCGGGCGCCGAGCAGCGCGATCAGGATCGGCCCGATGTTCACGACCAGGGCGGCCGTGCCGGCGTCGACCTGCTGCTCGCCCCAGTTCAGGGCGACCATGTAGAAGCCGAACCACAGCGCCCCGGATATCGCGATCCCACGCCAGGCGGCGCGCGGCGGCAGCCCTTCCCGCCGTACGAGACAGATCACCCCCAGCGCCAGCGCGCCGGACGCCAGCCGCCCGAGCGCCAGCGCACCGGGGGAGTAGGCGGCACCGGCGCTGCGGATCGAGACGAAGGCCGAGGCCCACAGCACGACGGTGACGGTGGCGGCACCGGCGGCGAGGAGGTCGGTACGGCGGGCGGTCATCATGCTCCTGAGGTTAGGGAGGGGAGGGCGCGCGGGCTGGCGGATTTCGGACGGGTCGTTCGCCGGGGGCGGCCGGGTGTGTGGGGCTCGGCGCCGGTTGTCCGGGTCCGTGCGGGGCGCTCAGTGCAGGGCCGTCGCCTCGATGCCGAGCAGCGCGCTCAGCGCCCGTTCACCGTCCGCCGTCACCTTCACCGCCCGCTCCGTGCCGATGCGCACGCACCAGCCCGTGTCCAGCGCGTGGCGGCACAGGGCCGCTCCGGCCACGCCCGCCAGGTGCGGCCGGCGTTCCGTCCAGTCGAGGCAGGCCCGGGCCAGCGGGCGGCGGCCCTTGTGGGCCAGCGAGATACCGGTGTCGGCGAACCACCGCACTCCCGCGTCCGTGAGCGCGAACCCGGTGTCCTGCCGCAGCAGCCCCCGCGCCGTCAGCGCGTCCGTGACCGCGATCCCGAGCCGCCCCGCCAGGTGGTCGTAGCACGTACGGCCCCGGGCCATGGCCGACAGGGCGCTCGACTCGCGCAGACCGCGTGGCCGTGCGGCGCCCTGCGGGGTCGCCTGGGCGGCCAGGTCCTCCACCAGCTGGGCCACCCGGGCGCCGGCCAGGCGCACGTACCGGTGGCGGCCCTGGCGCTCCTCGGCGAGCAGACCGCCCGCGACGAGCTTGCCCAGGTGCGCGCTGAGCGTCGACGCGGCGACCCCGGCGTGCCGGGCGAGCTCGCCCGCGGTCCACGCGCGGCCGTCGAGCAGGGCCAGCAGGCATGCCGCCCTGGTCTCGTCGGCGATGAGTCCGGCGAGCCGGGCCAGCTCGGGTGCCTGGCGCTCCTTGGTGGTCATGCCCTCCAGGATGGGGCACGGACACTTCGGCGGGCGCCGAAGCGTCGCTACGCCGGCGGCCGTACCTGCTCGTACTGGAGGGCCAGTCCGTCCAGCAGCGCGGTCAGCCCCGTCTCGAAGGCCCGTTCGTCGATCTTCTCCTGCTTCTCGGCGAGGAGGTGCGCCTGACCGAGGTGGGGGTAGTCGGCGGGGTCGTAGGCGGTCTCGTCGTCGACGAAGCCGCCCGCGAACGAGCCGAGCGCGGAGCCCATGACGAAGTAGCGCATCAGCGCGCCGAGGGACGTCGCCTGGGCCGGTGGCCAGCCCGCGCGCACCATCGCGCCGTAGACCGCGTCCGCGAGCTTCAGCCCGGCCGGCCGGCGCCCGGGGCCGGTGGCGAGGACCGGGACGATGTGGGGGTGGTCGCGCAGGGCGGCCCGGTAGGAGACCGCCCAGTCGTGCAGCGCGGTCCGCCAGTCCCGGCCGTCCTCGAACATCGACAGGTCGACCTGCGCGCTCACCGAGTCGGCGACCGCCTCCAGGATCTCGTCCTTGGTGCGGAAGTGGTTGTAGAGGGAGGGTCCGCTGACCCCCAGTTCGGCGGCGAGCCGGCGGGTGGAGACGGCCGCGAGGCCCTCCGCGTCCACCAGGGCCCGCGCGGTCTCGACGATCCGGTCGGTGCTGAGGAGGGGCTTGCGCGGTCGGGCCATGGCGCACATAGTAGGGCTGCGCGACTGAAACTAGCAGTGCTAATTTAAAACCGGATCGTATGGACGACGTTCGAGTGGGGTGACCGGTCGTGAATCTGGAGCTCAGCGAGGAGCAGGCCGCCGTCCGGCGGCTGGCCCGGGACTTCGTGGAGCGGGAGATCACCCCCCACGTCGTCGCCTGGGACCGCGCCGAGGAGGTCGACCGGGGCATCGTGAAGAAGCTCGGCGAGGTCGGCTTCCTGGGCCTGACGATCGACGAGGAGTACGGCGGCTCGGGCGGTGACCATCTCGCGTACTGCCTGGTGACGGAGGAGCTGGGGCGCGGTGACTCGTCCGTGCGTGGGATCGTGTCCGTCTCGCTCGGCCTGGTCGCCAAGACGATCGCCGCCTGGGGCAGCGAGGAGCAGAAGCGCCGCTGGCTGCCGGGGCTGACCTCGGGCGAGTCCGTCGGCTGCTTCGGACTGACCGAGCCGGGCACCGGCTCCGACGCCGGGAACCTCGTCACGCGCGCGGTGCGCGACGGCGACGCGTACGTGATCAACGGCGCCAAGATGTTCATCACCAACGGCACCTGGGCCGACGTCGTCCTGCTCTTCGCCCGCTCCACCGACGCCCCCGGCCACAAGGGCGTCTCCGCCTTCCTGGTCCCCGCCGACACCCCGGGCCTGACCCGCCGCACCGTCCACGGCAAGCTCGGCCTGCGCGGCCAGGCGACGGCCGAGCTGGTCCTGGAGGACGTCCGGGTGCCCGCCTCCGCGCTGCTGGGGGAGGAGGGCAAGGGGTTCTCCGTCGCCATGTCGGCGCTGGCCAAGGGGCGGATGTCGGTCGCGGCGGGGTGCGTCGGCATCGCGCAGGCGGCGCTGGACGCGGCGGTGAGGTACGCCGGCGAGCGCGAGCAGTTCGGCAAGTCGATCGCCCACCACCAGCTGGTCCAGGAGCTGATCAGCGACATCGCCGTCGACGTGGACGCGGCCCGGCTGCTGACCTGGCGGGTCGCCGACCTGATCGACCGCGGGCTGCCGTTCGCGGTCGAGTCCTCCAAGGCCAAGCTGTTCGCCTCCGAGGCCGCCGTACGCGCCGCCAACAACGCCCTCCAGGTCTTCGGCGGCTACGGCTACATCGACGAGTACCCGGCGGGCAAGCTCCTGCGGGACGCCCGCGTGATGACCCTCTACGAGGGCACCAGCCAGATACAGAAGCTGGTCATCGGGCGTGCGCTGACCGGGGTTTCGGCGTTCTGAGGGAACGTCCGAGGGCGGCTGAGTACGTCGGCTGAGTATCTCGGCGGATGTGGGAACGGCCACATCCGCCGATGCTTGTCCCATGAGTGAGACACCGGTCAAGCAGCAGAGCACGGCCGCCTTCCACGGTCAGGCCGTCGCCTCCTTCGCCGTCGCCATGATCGCCACGGCGGTCGGGATCTTCCGGCTGAACGCCGACGCCTGGGTGCGGGGGTTCCTCGGCATCGCCGTCCTGTACCTGGTCACCTCCGCCTTCACCCTCGCCAAGGTCATCCGGGACCGGCAGGAGGCCGGGCAGCTCGTCAGCCGCGTCGACCAGGCACGCCTGGAGAAGCTGCTCGCCGAGCACGACCCCTTCGAGAAGCTCTGAGGCCCGCCGGCCCGCGGTGGCCACCCGCCGAAGCGCTGAGCGGGCACTCTAAGCGCCCGCTCACCTTCAGCGGTATGGTGTTGTCCTTGTCGGTGAGAGGGGCGAGCGAGCGATGAGTACGGCGGAGGAGACGGCCGGCGACGAGACGTCGGCGTGGGGCGAGGTCACGCCCGACGCGGCCCGGCGGCTGCTGATGGCCGCGGTGGAGGCCTTCGCCGAGCGCGGCTACCACGCCACCACCACCCGCGACATCGCGGGCCGCGCCGGCATGAGCCCGGCCGCGCTCTACATCCACTACAAGACCAAGGAAGAGCTGCTCCACCGCATCAGCCGGATCGGCCACGAGAAGGCGGTGGACATCCTGCGGACGGCGGCCCGGCGCGAGGGCACCGCGACCGAGCGGCTCGCCGACGCCGTCAGCTCCTTCGTACGCTGGCACGCGGGCGGCCGTACCACCGCCCGGGTCGTGCAGTACGAGCTGGACTCGCTCGGCCCGGACGCCCGCGCCGAGATCCTGGCGCTGCGCCGGCAGTGCGACGCCGAGGTGCGCGGGATCATCGAGGACGGCATCGCCGCGGGCGAGTTCGACGTGCTGGACGTCAAGGGCACCACCCTCGCCGTCCTCTCCCTCTGCATCGACGTCGCCCGCTGGTTCAACGTCCACGGCCCCTGGACGCCCGACGAGGTCGGCGCGCTCTACGCCGACCTCGTGCTGCGGATGGTCGGAGTGACGAAGTAGCGGTCACAGGTAGTACCGCGACACGGACTCCGCGACGCACACCGGCTTGTCGCCGCCCTCGCGCTCCACGGTGAAGGCGACCGTCAGCTGCACACCGCCCGGCACGTCGTCGACGCCCGTGATCGTCGCCGTCGCCCGCAGCCGCGAGCCGACCGGCACGGGGGCGGGGAAGCGGACCTTGTTGGTGCCGTAGTTGACGCCCATCTTGACGCCCTCGACCTTGAGCAGCTGCGGTCCGAACAGGGGCAGCAGCGACAGGGTCAGGTAGCCGTGCGCGATGGTGGTGCCGAAGGGCCCGGACTTGGCCTTCTCCGGGTCCACGTGGATCCACTGGTGGTCGCCCGTCGCGTCGGCGAACAGGTCGATCCGCTTCTGGTCGACCTCCACCCAGTCGCTGTGGCCCAGCTGCTCGCCCACGGCCGCCTTCAGTTCGTCGGCGGACGTGAAGATCCTCGGCTCTGCCATGTCCCGGCCTCCCGTGCCCTCGTCGCATGTCTAAGCAACTGCTTAGCATGGTCGCCGGGGGAGCCCCTGTCAACGCGCGGACCGGTGGGTAGGGTTCGAGGAGTGCCCCAGATTCCCGAGAAGATCCACGAGCTCACGGTCGGCCGGCTCGCCGCCCGCAGCGGCGCCTCGGTGTCCGCCCTGCACTTCTACGAGTCCAAGGGCCTGATCACCAGCCGGCGCACCGCCGGCAACCAGCGCCGTTACAGCCGCGACACGCTGCGCCGGGTCGCCTTCATACGGGCGGCCCAGCGCGTCGGCATCCCCCTGGCCACCATCCGCGAGGCACTCGCCGAACTCCCCGAGGAACGCACCCCCACCCGCGAGGACTGGGCCCGTCTGTCCGAGGCCTGGCGCTCGGAGCTGGAGGAGCGCATCAGACAGCTCAACCGCCTCCGCGACCACCTCACCGACTGCATCGGCTGCGGCTGCCTGTCCCTGGACAGCTGCGTGCTGTCCAACCCGGACGACGTCTTCGGCGACCGCCTGACGGGATCGCGGCTGATGGTGGAACGGGGCAACGGCCGCCGGGGCGCGTAGCCCGCGGCGGCCGTGGCTCACTCGTACTCCGTTCCGCCCTTGCGGGTCAGGTAGGCCGGGCTGACCGCCTTCGCGATCGCCCTGCCGCCCGTCACCGGGCTGTAGCGCTCCACGGCGGGCCGGACGACGACCCCCTCGCGCAGGTGCAGCCCGCGGCCCGAGACGGTCTCCCGGCCGGCGGCGAGCTCCAGCACCCGCCGCACGTCGTACGGGCCCTCGTACAGCCGGGGCACCAACGGCAGGCGCCCGCCCAGCAGTTCGGCCGCGTCCAGCCAGCGCACGGCGCCGTCGATCTCCGCGGACACGTCGAAGACGGCGTATCCGAGGCTCTCGCGCCGCCCGTCCGCGCCGTACGTCAGGTCCTGCACCCCGGCGCCGTACACCTCGCCGAAGATCCCCACCCGGCGCGCGCCCAGCCGCCCGGCCAGCCGGGCCGCCGCCTCGGCGACACCGTGCGCGCGCACCGCCCGCCAGTACAGGTTGCGCGGATCCTCCTTCAGCGCCAGGGACTTGGCGCCGAAGCCCTTGGAGGAGACGTGCACCCGCCCCGTGTCGGCGACGTAGGTGAGCAGGCACGCCGACCCGTGCACCTTCTCGGTCAGGACCACGGCCTCGCCCGGTGGGAAGATGTCCGGAAACCGCTGGACGTTCTCGATGTCGACCCAGGGCAGCAGGTCGGGCGCGGACTCCACCTCGCCGCTCATCGAGGTCGGGACGGGCGGCACCCACTTGGTGATGCCGAGCACCTCCGCGAAGTCGGTGCGCTGTGCCGCGGCCCGCGCCAGGTCGACGTCCGCGAGCGCCGTCGGCCGGCACACGATGCCCTGCGACAGCTCCCCGCGCAGCCGCACCGCCTTGACGCGGTCCGCGTTGCCGCCCGCCAGCCGCCCGGTCAGCCCCAGCTCCTCGATCAGCCCGGCCGGCAGCACCGACTGCTCGGGGATGTAGAGGGCGGCCTCACCGGTGCGGTAGGCGCCCTTGGCGACGACGGCGCGGTACAGGCCCACCTGGGCCAGTTCGAGCGCGTCGGCGTGGGGATGCTCGTGCACGGTCAGCACTTCGGCGGTGACGCGGTGCGTCGACATGGACAACTCCCGGAGAAGGTCAGCTGGGTTTCATCGCCTCCCCACTGTCCGGACGGGAAAAGGGTGGAGCGAGCGGATTAGCGGCTGTTACCGTCGGGCCGGACCAGCGCCGCCGTCACCAACTCGGCGTTGGACAGCGCCCGTCGGCCGTCTGGCAGGAGCAGCGTGTCCTCCAGGCCGATCCGGGTCGCCAGGCCCAGCCGTCGCGCCAGCCGCAGCACCGGCCAGGCGCCGCCCTCCTCCCCGTGCAGCAGCACCGGGCGTCCGTGCGCCGGGCCGAGGGCGGCCAGCAGGGCACGCGCGCTGTCCTCGGCGGTGTCCGGCGAGGGGTCCGTCACCTCCGCCAGCACCCGCAGCACCCGCGGTCCGAGCGGCGAGGCGGCGAAGCGGGCGGCGCCGTCCGTGCCGGACCAGACGCCGGCCTCGACGCCGACGCCGCGTTCCATCAGGGCGGCGGCCAGTTCCTCGGCGCCGTCCTCGTGCCAGTTGACCGAGGCGTGGTCGGGCAGCACCGTCCAGCTGCGCACGCGCTCGAGGCGGGCCGCCGGGTCGGGTTCCGCCCAGGCGCCGGTGGTCACGCCGACGGGCACGGGCACGGGCACCCGCGCCCGGATGGCCTCCAGGACCGGAGCGACGACGCGGGGGGAGAGCGAGTCGTGTCCGCACGGCGTCTTGGGATGGACATGCACGTCCGTGGCCCCGGCCGCGACGGCCTCCGCCGCGGAGTCGGCCAGCGCCTCGGGAGTCAACGGCACGATCGCGCCGTCGGCGGCATTCCGGGGGCCGTTGAGACACACCTGCACCATGCGTCCGATGGTGCCCTACCCGCGCAGACACACGCACGGGAGCAGCACGCCGAACGGGGCCCCCGCACAGCCAAGGGCCGGTGCGGCCACGAGAGGGTAGGGCCGACAAGCACACGCAGCCCAGAGGGGGCGCAGGAAAGAGCGCGCACAGAAGGACCGCGCCCAGCCAAGAGGGTGCGGTGACGGAGACGGCGCCCGGCGCCCGGAGCACGTGCGGCACCGAGAGGGTGTGGCGCATAGGCCAACAAGCGCACGCAGCCAAGAGTGCGCACAGAGGGACCGCGCCCAGCCATGAGGGTGCGGTGACGGAGACGGCGCCCGGCGCCCGGAGCACGTGCGGCACCGAGAGGGTGCGGCGAATAGGCCAACAAGCGCACGCAGCCAAGAGTGCGTGGAGAGAGACCGCGCCCAGCCATGAGGGTGCGGTGACGGAGACGGCGCCCGGAGCACGTGCGGCACCGAGAGGGTGCGGCGCATAGGCCAACAAGCGCACGCAGCCAAGAGTGCGTGGAGAGAGACCGCGAGCAGCCAAGCGCGCGCTGACGGCAACCGCACCCGGCGCCAAGAGCACGTGCGGCCACGAGAAGGTGCGGCGCAAGAACGCCCGGATGCAGCGCACCCGGCCAGAGAGCCGCGCAGCCACAGCCGGCACAGCCAAAGCCCGCGCAGCCGAACTGCACGCAACGACAGCCCCCGCAGCCAAAGCCGGCATAGCCAAAGCGCACGCAGCCAAGGCGCACGCAACCACAGCCCGCACAGCCAAAGCCCCTCGGCCAGAGCCTGCACAGGCACAGCTCCCACAGCCAAGGCGCGCGCGGCCAAAGCGCACGCAGCCAAAGCCCGCTCGGCCAGAGCCTGCACGGCCACAGCCCCCACAGCCAAGGCACACGCAGCCAAAGTGCACGCAGCCAAAGCCGGCACAGCCAAAGCCCCTCGGCCAGAGCCTGCACGGCTCCCACAGCCAAGGCCCTCGCAGCCGAAGTGCACGCAGCCACAGCCCGCTGGGCCAGAGCCTGCACGGCCACAGCCCCCGCAGCCAAGGCCCGCGCAGCTTAAGTGCACGCAACCACCGCCCCCGCAACCAAGGCCCCCGCAGCCGGAGGTCGTGTGTCGGTTGGGGCGGCCGCGGCCGGGTAGTGCGCGTAAGCGAAGCGAACAGTCCGTGGAAACAGAGGGGGTGCGGCATCCCCGGCGCACCCCCGTCGTGCTCAGGCCGACATCAGCAGCCTGCCGCGCCGTGCGTAGGCGAGGGCCTCGGGCGTGAGCACGGGACGCGGGACGAGGATTCCGCAGTCCGTGCAGACCGGACCCGTCGAGGGTTCGTGATCGAGGTCGTACTTCCAGACCAGCCGCTCCCCGCCGCACACCGGGCACTCGCAGCCCGGCTCCCGCTCCAGCGCGGAGATCAGCCGGCGCAGCACCTCGGCCAGCGGTTCACGGGGGTGGACCCGCGGGTCGTCGCACCACGCGACACCGAAACCGCCCCACGTCATCCGGTGCCAGTCGTCCACGCTGCCGGGCCTGCGCAGCCCGTCGTGCTTCTCCTTCTTGCGCCGCTCGGCGAACTCGACCTCATAGGCCAGCCAGACCGAACGCGCCTCCTCCAGCTCCTCCAGTGCGGCCACGAGCCGCGCCGGATCGGGGGAGCGGTCCTCGGGGCCGAACCCCGCCCGGGAGCACAAGTGGTCCCAGGTCGCCCTGTGCCCGTAAGGAGCGAACCGCTCCAGGCACTTGCGCAGTGAGTAGCGCCGCAGTGCCAGATCGCACCGCGGATCGCGGACCTGTCTCGCCAGACTCCGGAAACCGGCCATCGCCCTGCACCTCCGTCACACCTGCACCTTGTACTTCGGTCACTTCGGCGTCGTCGTACGGACGTCGCCGAATAGACGTATCGACACGCGATTCGGCTCCCTCCCCGTCCATCCGATTTCGGATGGACGCCATAAGCGGCGTACCGATGCCAAAAGTTGACGCATGTTCATCTTCAAAGCCGGGGATACCGGCGGTAACGTCCCGGCTCACCCCCCCGTCGGTAGGAGCTGCCATGCCACGGCGTCCCGCACGTAACCTGCTTGACAGACTGAGAACTCCCAGCGGACTTCCCGGGTTCCTGAAGACCGCTGCGGTATGCGCCCTGATTGCCGGACTTTTGTCCCCGCTTGCCCAGACCACGGCCCAGGCCGCGACCTCGAACGACTACTGCGGCGGCCAGTGTTCCGACATCCTGCCGCCCGGCGAGAACGGCAACGCGACCCTGGCCCAGATCCTGCTCAACCAGGCCTTCGGCTCCCAGCCCGCCCACGCCGAGGACCAGCTCGGCCCCTACGCCAACCTGGCCAAGGGCTACTCGACGCTCACCACGTCGACGATCAACACCTTCTTCAACGACGCGTCGTTCGGGGTCTCGTCCGATCAAGTCGCCTCCACCGAGAAGCCCACCGGGCGCGGCGACGTGACGATCGTCCGCGACAAGAAGACGGGCGTCCCCCACATCACCGGTACCACCAGGTACGGCACCGAGTTCGGAGCCGGGTACGCGGCGGCCGAGGACCGGCTGTGGCTCATGGACGTCTTCCGGCACGTCGGCCGCGGCCAGCTGACCGCGTTCGCGGGCGGCGCGGCCGCCAACCAGGGGCTGGAGCAGCAGTTCTACCGCAACGCCCCCTACTCCGAGGCCGACCTCCAGGCGCAGATCGACAACGCCGTCGCGGCCAACGGCACCCGCGGCCAGCAGGCCCTCGCCGACGCCAACGCCTATCTCGACGGCATCAACTCCTACATCGACGCCTCCGACTCCGGCCGCTACTTCCCCGGCGAGTACGTCCTGACCGGCCACAAGGACTCGATCACCAACGCCGGCACGATCGACCACTTCAAGATCACCGACCTGGTGGCGCTGGCCTCCGTCATCGGCGCCCTGTTCGGCTCCGGCGGCGGCGGTGAGGTCAACAACGCGGTCTCCCTGCTCGCCGCGCAGGAGCAGTACGGCGTCACGGAGGGCACCAAGGTCTGGGAGTCCTTCCGCGAGCGCAACGACCCCGAGGCCGTCCTCACCGTCCACAACGGCGAGAGCTTCCCGTACGCCACCAGGCCCGACAGCCCCCAGGGCGAGGCCCTGCCCGACGCCGGCTCGGTGACCACGGAGCCCCTCGTCTACGACGCCACCGGCACCGGCGCCGACCAGAGCGCCGACGCCGCCTCCGCCGCGGCGACCGCGAGCGCCCTCAGCTCCGCCCGGCGCGGGATGTCCAACGCCCTCGTGGTGAGCGGCAAGTACACCGCCAGCGGCCACCCGGTCGCCGTCTTCGGGCCGCAGACCGGCTACTTCGCCCCCCAGCTGCTCATGCTCCAGGAGATCCAGGGCCCGGGCATCAGCGCCCGCGGCGCCTCCTTCGCCGGCCTGAGCATGTACGTCGAACTCGGCCGCGGCCAGGACTACGCGTGGAGCGCCACGACCTCCGGCCAGGACATCATCGACACCTACGCCGTCGAGCTGTGCCAGGACGACTACCACTACCTGTACCACGGCACCTGCACGGCCATGGACAAGATCGAGCAGAAGAACTCCTGGTCACCGACGACGGCCGACGGCACGGCCGCGGGGTCGTACACCATGCGCGTGTGGAAGACGAAGTACGGGCCCGTGGAGTACCGGGCGACCGTCGGCGGCAAGAAGGTCGCCTACACCACCCTGCGCTCCTCCTACATGCACGAGGCCGACTCGATCATCGGCTTCCAGATGCTGAACGACCCGGACTACGTCAAGAGCCCGCAGACCTTCCAGAGCGCGGTGCAGCACATCAACTACACCTTCAACTGGTTCTACGCCGACTCCTCGCACACCGCGTACTACAACAGCGGGAACAACCCGGTGCGCGCGAGCGGCGTCGACGCCGAGTTCCCGGTCTGGGGGCAGGCCGCCTACGAGTGGCGGAACTGGAACCCCGCCACCAACACGGCCGACTACACCCCGGCTTCCGCGCACCCCAACTCCATCGACCAGGACTACTACATCTCCTGGAACAACAAGCAGGCCCTGGACTACGCGGCCGCGCCCTGGGGCGAGGGCTCCGTGCACCGCGGCAACCTGCTGGAGGACCGGGTGCGGAAGCTGGTCGCCGCGGGCGGGGTGACCCGGACGAAACTGGTGCAGGCGATGGCCGACGCGGCCCTGGCCGACCTGCGCGCCGAGGACGTGCTGCCGAAGCTGCTGAAGGTCATCAACAGCTCCACGGTGACCGACTCCACGGCCGCGGCGGCGGTCGGCAAGCTGCAGGCGTGGGTCAGCGCGGGCGCCCAGCGCACGGAGACGTCGGCGGGCTCCAAGACGTACGCCAACGCCGACGCGATCCGCATCCTGGACGCCTGGTGGCCGCTGCTGGTGAAGGCCGAGTTCCAGCCCGGCCTCGGCAGCGACCTCTACACCGCCTTCACCGCCAACCTCCCCGTCGACGAGTCCCCGTCGGCCGCGCACGGGCCCACCGGCTCGCACGCGGGCAGCTCCTTCCAGTACGGCTGGTGGAGCTATGTCGACAAGGACATCCGGTCGGTGCTCGGGGAGACGGTCCAGGGCCCGCTGGCCGAGAAGTACTGCGGCGGCGGCAGCCTCAGCTCCTGCCGGGACATCCTGATCAGCACCCTGAAGACGGCGGCCGGCACCTCGGCGTCCACCGTCTACCCGGGTGACGACCTGTGCTCGGCGGGCGACCAGTGGTGCGCCGACTCGATCGTCCAGCGCACCCTGGGCGGCATCAAGCACTACAACATCAGCTGGCAGAACCGGCCCACCTACCAGCAGGTGGTGGAGTTCACCTCGCACCGGTAGGCCGGCCCCGTCGGCGGCGGGTCAGCGGATGCGGCCCGCCGCCAGCACCACCCGTGCCAGTTCGGGGTGCACGATGTCGCTGTGCGCCCTGGACGGCGGATCGCCGCGCCGGACCACCTCGGCCGCGTCGATGTTGACGCAGCCGGAGGCGGGCAGCGTGCCGGCGAGGGCGTCGGCGAGGGTGTACGCGCGCGTGCCCGGCACCGCCTGCACCCCGTCGTGCCCCATCGCCCCCCACTTGGCGCCCAGCATCTCCCCGAGGCCGAACCCCTCCAGCAGCCCCTGCGCGTCGCCCGCCATGCGCGAGGCCAGCGGGTAGAGGGTGCCCAGGGCCGAGTCGAAGCGGGAGTAGCAGCACACCAGGGGGCCGTCGACGCGGTTCTGCTGCCCCTGCAGGACGCCTCCCGCGCGCGGGTCGTGCGGCAGCCGCGCGGCGAACGCGTAGTGCGAGAAGGCCCCTTGCAGCAACGTCACCGACTTCACCGTGCGCACCCCGTCCGGCAGCCCGCGCAGCGCGAACGACACCAGCCGCCCGCCGAAGCTGTGCCCGACGAGATGCACCCGCACCTCGGGCGCCCGCTCGGCGAGCTGCCCGACCACCCGGCCGAGCCCGCGCTCGCCGACGGTTCCCGCGCGCCGCTTCATGGCGTAGTACGTCGCCTGCCGCAGCAACTCGTGCGCGCCGTCCCAGGGATTGGGCAGGCCGAACCCCTCCTGGGCGCCGTCCAGTCCGGCCAGCGCCCGCGCGAACGCGTCGCAGACGTCCGCCGTGGACCCCGCGAGCATGTCCGGCTCGTTCTGCGGCACCCCCTCCGCCAGCGTGTCCGCCGCGAACTGCGCCTGCGGCCCCGGCGGCACCACGTCCACCAGCAGCCGCACCAGCCGCCCGAACTCCTCCAGCTCGGCGTCCTCACGCGGCTGCTGGTCCAGCAGCCGCGCCAGCTGGTCGATCACGGTGGCCCGGCCCGGGAAGGACTCCAGCAGCGCGTGCCGGGAGTCCTTGTCCAGCACGGGGCGGCGCGGCATGTCGGCCGCCACGGACCGCGGGAAGTCCGGGATCGGCTCGTCCGCGAACCGCATCGACGGCCAGACGACGCCCACGTACCCGAGTCCGGCCCCCGGCGCCAGCGCGGGGATCGGCGCGAAGAAGCGGCGGTAGAGCCGGGTCGCGCCGGCGCGGTCGTTGTTCCAGCCGTGCGCGAAGACGATCAGGTCGCGGACGCCGTGTCCCGGTACCCCGGTGAGCAGCCGGTCCCGCTCGGCGCCGTCGACGTCACCGTCCGCGTCGAAGGTCAGCTCCCAGTAAGGCCGCACCATCGTTTCCGGCTGTGTTCCCTGCGCCATGACAGGCCCCCTTGTCCCCCGGAGCGGCGCGCTGTGGGCGCATCGTCCTGCTACCGGGCGGGGTTGGCCATACGCCGCGCACCCGTGCGTGACTCAGCGGTAGAGCAGGTAGTGCCGTCGCACCCGGCGGAACGCCGTCAGCTCCTCCTGCCAGGCGGCCACCACCTCGTAGGTGTCCGCCCCCGCGTCGATCATCGTGCGCACCCGGTCCGAGCCCGTCAGCTTGTCGATCCAGCCGTCGGAGCGCCAGGCGAAGCCGCTCCACACCTTCTTCGCGGTCACCAGCAGCGCGATCCCGGTACGCACCGGGTCGTACGCCTCCCGGTCGTGCACGTGGAGCTGCACGCCGCCGATCGTCCTGCCCTGGAACTTGGAGAAGGTCGGCGCGAAGTACGCCTCCCTGAAGTGCACGCCCGGCAACCCCAGTCGGCCGGCCTCGGCCGCCCACCGCCCGTCGATGCCGTCGGCGCCCAGCAGTTCGAACGGCCGGGTCGTGCCACGGCCCTCCGAGAGGTTCGTCCCCTCGAACAGGCAGGTGCCCGAGTACACCAGGGCGGTGTCCGGGGTCGGCATGTTGGGGCTCGGCGGCACCCAGGGCAGCGCGGAGGCGTCGTAGAAGTCCGTGCGCCGCCAGCCCGTCATCGGCACGGTCTCCAGCGGGACCGGCGTGCTCAGGAACTCCCCGTTGAACAGCCGGGCCAGCTCGGCGACCGTCATGCCGTGCGCCTGCGCGATCGGCTGCCGGCCGACGAAGGTCGCGAACTCCCGGTGCAGCACGGGCCCTTGGGCACTGCGCCCGGTCACCGGGTTCGGGCGGTCCAGCACGACCACGCGCTTGCCGGCCAGCTGGGCGGCCTCCATGCAGTCGTACAGCGTCCAGATGTACGTGTAGAAGCGGGCGCCGACGTCCTGGATGTCGAAGACGACGGTGTCCACGCCGGAGGCGGTGAAAACGTCGGCCAGCGGGCGGCCGCTCTTCAGATACGTGTCGTAGACGGGCAGGCCGGTGGCCGGGTCGTCGTAGCGGCCCTCGGAGCCGCCGGCCTGGGCGGTGCCGCGGAAGCCGTGCTCCGGGCCGAAGACGGCCGTCAGCCGGACGCGGGGGTCGGCGTGCATGACGTCGACGATGTGGCGGACGTCCCGGGTGACGCCGGTGGGGTTGGTGACGATGCCGACCCGCCGGCCGTCGAGGAGGCTGTAGCCGTCCTCGGCCAGGCGCTCGAAGCCGGTCCGGGTGCGGGGGCGCGGGGCGGCGGAGGCCGGGTGGGCGGCGGAGAGGGCTGTTGCTGCCGTGGTCGCTGCGAGGAGTGCTCGTCTGGATGGGCGCATGGGGGGCACGGTATTGCCCCCGCGGGCCGTGTGAAAGCCGCGGGTCGCCCCTCACCCGGCGTTCCGGCCGCCCTTCCGTTCAACATACCGACCGGTTAGTCTCGACCTTGCCTGCGAGCCGGAGTCGAAGGAGACCGATGGTGGGAGCCGTTCAGGGTGCTGGTGTGGTCGTCACGGGGGCCGGGGGTGGGATCGGGGCCGCCCTCGCACGGCGGTTCGCCGCCGAAGGGGCCCGGGTCGTCGTCAACGACCTGGACGGGGAGCGGGCCGAGGCGGTCGCCGACGAGATCGGGGGGATCGCGGTCGCCGGGGACGCCTCCGCGGTGATCGGGGAGGCGCGGGACGCGCTGGGCGGCACCGTCGACGTGTACTGCGCCAACGCCGGGGTCGGGTTCGAGGGCGGCAACGTGGACAAGCCGCTCGACGAGGCGGCCTGGGCGACCTCCTGGGACGTGAACGTCATGGCGCACGTGCGGGCGGCCCACGAACTGCTGCCCGCCTGGCTGGAGCGCGGCAGCGGGCGGTTCGTGTCGACCGTGTCGGCCGCCGGGCTGCTCACCATGATCGGCTCCGCGCCCTACAGCGTCACCAAGCACGGCGCCTACGCCTTCGCCGAGTACCTGTCGCTGACCTACCGGCACCGCGGGATCAAGGTCCACGCGATCTGCCCGCAGGGCGTGCGCACCGACATGCTCACGGCCGCCGGCAGCGCGGGCGACCTGGTGCTCAAGCCGACCGCGATCGAGCCGGAGGACGTGGCCGACGCGCTGTTCAAGGGCATCGAGGAGGACCGGTTCCTGATCCTGCCGCACCCCTTCGTGGCCGAGTACTACCAGGCCCGGGCCGCCGATCCCGACCGGTGGCTGGACGGCATGAACCGCGTCCAGCAGAAGTGGGAGCAGGTACGGTGACCGAGTCCCGATACGCGGCCAAGCCCTGGCTGGAGCTGCTCAACGACGCCCAGCGGGCCCCCGTCGAGCCGGCCGGCTCCCTCGTGCACGCCCTGCGCCGGGCCGTCGCCGAGACGCCCGAGCGGGTGTTCCTCACCTACTTCGACGGACGCCTGACCTACCGCGAGGCCGACGAGCTGAGCGACTCCGTCGCCGGGCACCTCGCGGCGCGCGGTCTGGAGCGCGGCGACCGGGTCGCGGTCCTGCTGCAGAACTCCCCGCACTTCGTGCTCGCCCTGCTGGGCGCGTGGAAGGCGGGGGCGATCGTCGTGCCCGTCAACCCCATGTACAAGTCGGGCGAGGTCGCCCACGTCCTGCGGGACGGCGAGGTGGCCGCGCTGGTCTGCTCCGACCGGGCCTGGGAGTCGTATCTGCGCGAGACGGCCGCCGGCTCGCCGGTGCGGATGGTGCTGACGGCGTGCGAGCTGGACTTCCAGACGCAGAACGACCCGCGCGTGCTCTCCTTCGAACGGCTCCCGCAGGCCCCGGACGCCGACGACCTCGTCACCGTCGCCCGGGCGGGCGGCACGGCACCCGAGGGGCGTACGCCCGGCCCCGCCGACATCGCGCTGATCAGCTACACCTCGGGCACCAGCGGCACCCCCAAGGGCGCCACCAACACGCACGGCAACATCATGTACAACGCGGAGCGGCAGCGCACGGGGCTCGCGCTGCCGGACGGGCCCGTGTACTACGCGATGGCGCCGCTGTTCCACATCACCGGGATGGTGTGCCAGCTCGGCGCGTGTCTCAACAGCGCGGGGACGCTCGTGCTGACGTACCGGTTCGAGGCGGGTGTCGTGCTCGACGCCTTCGCCGAGCACCGCCCGCACTACACCGTCGGGCCGTCGACGGCGTTCATGGCACTGGCCGCCCACCCGGACGTCACCCCGGACCACTTCTCCTCCTTCGTCAACATCTCCAGCGGCGGCGCGCCCCTGCCGCCGGCCCTGGTGGAGAAGTTCCGGGCGGGCTTCGGGCCGTACATCCGCAACGGCTACGGGCTGACCGAGTGCACGGCGCCGTGCGCGTCCGTGCCGCCCCATCTGGAGGCGCCCGTCGACCCCGTGTCCGGGACGCTGGCCGTGGGCCTGCCCGGGCCGGAGACCGTCGTGCGGATCGTCGACGACCGGGGCGAGGAGGTGCCGTTCGGGGAGCAGGGCGAGATCGTCGTCCGCGGCCCCCAGGTGGTGCCCGGTTACTGGCGGCGGCCCGACGCCACCGCCGAGACGTTCCCGGACGGCGAGCTGCGCACCGGCGACATCGGCTTCATGGACGAGCAGGGCTGGCTCTACGTCGTCGACCGCAAGAAGGACATGATCAACGCGTCCGGCTTCAAGGTCTGGCCGCGCGAGGTCGAGGACGTCCTGTACACCCATCCGGCGGTGCGCGAGGCGGCCGTCGTCGGGGTGCCCGACGGGTACCGCGGCGAGACCGTCAAGGCGTACATCAGCCTGCGTCCGGGCGCCGACACGGACCCGGATGAACTCGCGGTGTACTGCAAGGAGAGACTGGCCGCCTACAAGTACCCGCGGCAGGTGGAGATCCTGCCCGACTTGCCCAAGACGGCAAGTGGGAAGATCCTCCGTCGGGAACTGCGTTCCCGACCGCACGACAGCAAGTAGGCCAACGGAAAGGCAGGTGGCGGCAGGTGCCCAGGACTTCGGACACAGACGGCACCCCCGTCCCGCAGCGGCTGCTGGCCGCCGCCACCCGGCTCTTCGCCGAGCAGGGCTACGACCGCACCTCCGTGCAGGAGATCGTCGAGGCGGCCGGCGTCACCAAGGGGGCGCTGTACCACTACTTCGGCTCCAAGGACGACCTCCTGCACGAGGTGTACGCGCGCGTGCTGCGCGTCCAGCAGGAGCGCCTGGACGCGTTCGCCAACGCGGACGAGCCGATCGAGAAGCGCCTGAGGGGCGCGGCGGCGGACGTCGTCGTCACGACGATCGAGAACCTCGACGACGCGATGATCTTCTTCCGCTCGATGCACCACCTCAGCCCGGAGAAGAACAAGCAGGTGCGCGCCGAGCGGCGCAGGTACCACGAGCGGTTCCGCGCGCTGATCGAGGAGGGTCAGCGGGCCGGCGTCTTCTCCACGGCCACCCCGGCCGACCTGGTCGTGGACTACCACTTCGGTTCCGTCCACCACCTGTCGACCTGGTACCGCCCCGACGGGCCGATGAGCCCGCAGGAGGTCGCCGACCACCTGGCCGATCTGCTCCTGCGGGCCCTGCGCCCCTAGGCGACGCCTACAGGTACTTCTTCAACTCCCGCCGGGCCAGTGACCGCTGGTGCACCTCGTCCGGGCCGTCGGCGATCATCAGGGTGCGGGCGCCGGCGTACAGGTCGGCCAGCGGGAAGTCCTGGCTGACGCCGCCCGCGCCGTGCAGCTGGATCGCGCGGTCGATGATGTCCACCACCGCGCGCGGGGTGGCGATCTTGATGGCCTGGATCTCGGTGTGGGCACCCCGGTTGCCGACGGTGTCCATCAGCCAGGCCGTCTTCAGCACCAGCAGGCGCAGCTGCTCGACCGTCACGCGCGCGTCGGCGATCCAGTTGTGCACCACGCCCTGCTGTGCCAGCGCCTTGCCGAAGGCGGTGCGGGAGACGGCCCGCCGGCACATCAGCTCGATGGCCCGCTCGGCCATGCCGATCAGCCGCATGCAGTGGTGGATGCGGCCGGGGCCGAGGCGGGCCTGCGCGATGGCGAAGCCGCCGCCCTCCTCGCCGATCAGGTTCGACACCGGCACGCGCGCGTGGTCGAAGACCACCTCGGCGTGGCCGCCGTGGTAGTGGTCCTCGTAGCCGAACACCTTCATCGCGCGGCTGACGGTGACGCCCGGGGTGTCGCGCGGGACCAGGACCATGGACTGCTGGCGGCGGATGTCCGCGCCGTCGGGGTCGGTCTTGCCCATCACGATGAAGATCTTGCAGTCCGGGTTCATCGCTCCGGAGATGTACCACTTGCGGCCGGTGATGACGTACTCGTCGCCGTCGCGCTCGATGCGCGTGGTGATGTTCGTGGCGTCGGAGGAGGCGACCTCCGGTTCGGTCATCGCGAACGCCGAGCGGATCTCGCCCGCCAGCAGCGGCTCGAGCCACTGCTTCTTCTGCCGCTCGTCGGCGAACTGCGCGAGCACCTCCATGTTGCCGGTGTCGGGCGCCGCGCAGTTCAGCGCGGTCGGCGCCAGGTGCGGGGAGCGGCCGGTGATCTCGGCGAGCGGGGCGTACTGGAGGTTGGTGAGACCGGCGCCGTACTCGGCGTCCGGCAGGAAGAGGTTCCACAGGCCCTGCCGGCGCGCCTCGGCCTTCAGCTCCTCGACCACGGCCGGGGTCTCCCAGGGGGAGGGGAGCGCGGCGCGCTGCTCCTCGGCCACCGCCTCCGCGGGATGGACGTACTCGTCCATGAAGGCGAGCAGCTTGGCGCGCAGGTCCTCGGTGCGCGCGTCGAACGCGAAGTCCATGACCGGTCAGCCTTCCTGAAGCGTCGTGAGACCGTGCTGGATGAAGACCGGCACCAGGTCGCCGATGCGGTCGAAACCGCGGCCGACGGTCTGGCCCAGCGTGTAGCGGTAGTGGATGCCCTCCAGGATCACGGCGAGCTTGAACCAGGCGAACGCCGTGTACCAGGACACGGCCGAGACGTCCCGCCCCGAGCGGGCCGCGTAGCGCTCGACCAGCTCGGCGGGGGAGGGGTGCCCGGGGGCCTCGGCGGTGGTGGAGACGGGCGAGTCGGGCATCCCGAGCGGCATGCTGTACATCACCAGCAGCCCGAGGTCGGTGAGCGGATCGCCGAGCGTGGACATCTCCCAGTCCAGGATCGCCCGGATCGCGTCGTCGTCACCGATCAGGACGTTGTCGAGGCGGTAGTCGCCGTGGATCACCGTCGGCGCGGGGGAGGCGGGCAACTGGCGGCCGAGCGCCGCGTGCAGTTCGTCGATGCCGGCCAGGTCGCGGTTGCGGGAGGCGTCCAACTGCTTGCCCCACCGGCGCAGTTGGCGGTCCAGGAAGCCCTCGGGGCGGCCGAAGTCGGCGAGCCCTGCCTCGGCCGGGTCCACCGCGTGCAGCTCGACCAGCGTGTCCACCAGGGACAGCACCGCCTGGCGGGTGCGCTCCGGGCCGAGCGGGGCGAGCTGGTCGGCGGTGCGGTACGGGGTGCCCTCGACGAACTCCATGACGTAGAACGGCGCCCCGGGCGCCGCCTCGTTCCCGGGGTCCTCGCACAGCAGCACCGGGCGCGGCACCGGCACGCTCGTCGGGTGCAGCGCGCTGATCACCCGGTGCTCGCGCTTCATGTCGTGCGCGGTGGCCAGGACATGGCCGAGCGGGGGACGGCGTACGACCCACCTGGCGGTGCCGTCGGAGACCGCGTACGTCAGGTTCGAGCGTCCGCCCTCGATCAGCCGGCCGGTCAGGGGGCCCCGCACCAGACCGGGCCGCTCGCGGTCGAGCAGGTCGCGCAGCCGGTCGAGATCGAGACCTGGCGGGTGATCGGGGGTCATCGGTGCTCCTTAGCGGACGCGTTCACGGGACGCGACCCATCATGCCGACTGGTCGGTATGTCGTCCAGTGGCCGGGGCCGACGTGATCGGAGCCACGATAGGCCGACGGCTCCCCGGGCAGAACCGCGGGGAGCCGTCGGCGTGCGATCCCGGCCAGGTGTCAGTGGTCGTCCCAGTGGCCCTCGTGCGCGGCGTGCCGGTGGCCGTCGTGCAGGTAGTCCACGTGGTCGCCGTGCAGCACGCTCTCGTGGCCGCAGCCGTCACCGTGCCGGTGGTCGTGCCCCTCGTGCGCCAGGTGGCCGTCCGGCTCGCACTCGTCCCAGTGCCCGCCGTGCTCGCGGTGCAGGTGCCCGCCGTGCGCGTAGTCGACGTGGTCGCCGTGCGGTACCGGGGTGTGGCCGCAGTCCGGGCCGTGGGCGTGCGGGTGCGCGGTGTGTTCCTGGTGCGGGGTGCTCATGGCGCTCGCCTTCGGGGTGGGGGGATGACGCCGCACAGGCTGCCACGCGATCGGTACAAATGCCCTCATTCGGCTTGCGTGGCGTGCGGCCACCCCTGAGGGTCGACCTCATGAAGGCCATCAGCTACCGCCGGTACGGCGGCGTGGACGTGCTGGAGTACGGCGAGGTGCGCGACCCCAAGGTCGGCCCCGACGCGGTCCTGGTCGAGGTGCGCGCAGCCGCCGTCAACCCGGTCGACTGGAAGTGCCGCGAGGGCTACCTCGACGGCATGCTCGACGCCGTCTTCCCGGTGGTCCCCGGCTGGGACGTCTCCGGGGTGGTGGTGCGGCCGGGCGTCTCCGTCACCGAGTTCGCGGCCGGTGACGAGGTCGTCGGCTATGTGCGCGAGGACTTCCTCTCCCGCGGCACCTTCGCCGAGTACGTGGCCGCCCCCGTGCGCACCCTCGCCCGCAAGCCGCGCAACCTCTCCTTCGCGCAGGCGGCCGGGCTGCCGCTGACCGGACTGACCGCCTACCAGGTGCTGTACAAGGCGCTGGAGGTCCGGCGGGGCGAGACGGTCCTGGTGCACGCGGCGGCGGGCGGCGTCGGCTCGATCGCCGTCCAGCTGGCCCGGCATCTGGGTGCCCGGGTGATCGGCACGGCGAGCGAGGGCAACCACGACTACCTGCGGGGCCTCGGCTGTGAGCCGGTGACGTACGGCGAGGGACTGGCCGAGCGGGTGCGGGGGCTCGCGCCCGAGGGTGTGGACGCGGTGTTCGACGCCGTCGGCGGCGAGGCGCTGGCGGTCTCGGCCAACCTGCTGGCCCCGGAGGGACGTCTCGCCTCGATCGCCGACGGCGATGTCGTCGGCTACGGCGGCCGCTACTGCTGGGTGCGCCCGGACGCACAGGACCTGCTGCGGCTGACCGAGCTGGTGGAGCAGGGCGTGGTCTCGGTGCACGTGTCGGAGACGTATCCGCTGGAACACGCGGCGGAGGCGTACCGGCGCAACCAGGAGGGCCGCACCCGCGGCAAGATCGTGGTGACCGTCGGCTCCGTCGGCTCGGAGAGCGAGGACGGCTAGGGAGGCCCTAGAGGACCAGCAGGGTGCCGCAGGCCGCCAGGGCCGCTGTGCACAGGACCGCCGCCGTCGCCTGGCGCGGAGTGAGCCGGGGCGGGGCCGGCGCGGTGGCCAGGGCGTGGATGCGGTGGTGGGCGAGGTACAGGAAGGCCAGCCACAGGACGCAGCACAGGACGCCAACGACCAGCGCGCCCGCCGTGGGCTCCCCGTGCAGCGCGGCCTTCACCGCGAGCACCGCGACGACCAGGCTGGACAGGGTCGTCCGCCGCCAGGCGAGGCGGGTGCGTTCGGGCTGGAGTCCCGGGTCCCGGTCGGCCTGGGCGGTGCTCACCCCGCCCACCCGGCCAGCACCACCACGACCATCGCCACCGCGACGAACGCGACGACCAGGCTCAGCACCGCCGGAAAGCGCGACACCGGCAGATCCTCGCCCCGCCGCATCGCCCGCTCGCACCGCACCCAGTGGTTGACCGCCCGCAGCGCGCACAGCACGCCCGCGCCGAGCAGCGCGAGCGCCAGCCCCACCCGCCAGGCCCAGCGCAGGTCCGGCAGGAACTGGTCCACCGCGAAACCGCCGCCGATCAGCGCCAGCGCGGTGCGCAGCCAGGCGAGGAAGGTGCGCTCGTTCGCCAGCGAGAAGCGGTAGTCGGGTGTCTCGCCCTCCTCCCGGATGTCCTCCGGAGCGAACCAGAGCCGGGCGTTCCGTGCGAAGTCGATCACGCCGAGGACTCTAGCCGGTGGGCCCTGAGCCGTTCGTACGCCGCCAGCCCGTCCGGCACCCACTCCCACTCGGCCAGCCGCCGTTCCACCTCCGCCTCGGGCAGGAAGGCGTGCCAGGCCACCTCCTCGGCCTGCGGGCTGACCGGCAGGTCGCAGCGGACCTCGTACACCGCCGACCACCAGGTCTGTCCGGCGCCGTTGTCGTAGAGGAACTTGAAGAGGAACTCCGGGGCCGGCAGCCCGCTGACGCCGAGCTCCTCCTCCGCCTCGCGCAGCGCCGCCGCGTCGTAGGACTCGCCCGCGCCGACCACCCCGCCGACGAACATGTCGTACAGGGACGGGAAGACCAGCTTGGTGGGGGTGCGGCGGTGGACGAAGAGGCGGCCCTCGGCGTCGCGGGCCTGGATGAAGACGCAGCGGTGGCGCAGGCCCTTGGCGTACGCCTCACCGCGCGGGGACCGGGCGATGACCTGGTCGTTCTCGTCGACGATGTCGAGGATCTCGTCAGCTGGGCTCGTCATGGCCCCATCCAAGCAGGCTCAGTTCGGCTGCAGGTCGCGCACCCGCTCCGGCTTGCCCGCGCCGGTCGGCATGCACGGGTGCAAGCCGAGCAGCACGATGCCGCCGACGATCGCGGCGAGGCCGACCGCCTCCCAGGCCAGGGCGCCGGTGTCGGTGCGCAGCCGGTCGCCGAGGAAGCCCACCCCGCACAGGATGCCGGCCAGCGGCTGGGCGGCGGTGAGGGCCGGCAGGGACATGCGCAGCGGCGCCGTCTCGAAGGCGCTCTGGACCAGGACCAGGCCGGTGACGCCGAGCGCGAGCACGCCGTACGGCTCCCAGCCGGTGACCAGCTCGGTGAGGCCGCCCTCGGAGAAGCGCTGGCCGCTGACCCGGGTGAGGGCGTCCTGGAGGCCGTAGAGGACACCGGCGGCCAGGGAGAGCAGGACCGGGCCGGAGCTCAGACGGGAGCGCTTGGCGTACGTCGTCAGCACGAGGGCGAGGCCGAGCATGGCGCCGATGATCAGCCAGTGCCGGAACGGGTCGGTGACCGCGGTGCCGCCGCGCGGCTCGCCCGCCACGATGAACGCCGTCACCCCGCCGGCCAGCAGCGCCAGTCCCGTCCAGCCCTGGCGGCCCAGCGGCTGCCGGGTCTGCCGGCGGGAGAGGGCGAGGGCGAACAGGAGGTTGGTGGCCAGGAGCGGTTCGACGAGGGAGACCTCGCCCTCGCTCAGGGCCACGGCGCCCAGGACCATGCCGGCCACCATCAGGCCGATCCCGCCCAGCCAGCGCGGCACCCGCATCAGGTCCAGGAGCAGTCTGGGGGAGAGGAAGTCGTTCAGGGGTGCCCGCTGGGCCGCGTTCTGCTGGAGCACGAAACCGAAGCCCAGACAGCAGGCCGCGCTCACGGCGAGAATCAGAACCAGAACCGACACGCTGCGTACCTCGATCAACTCGGCCGGGCCACGGGGTGCGTAGTGGCCGACTGTAGCGTCCCCGGCCCGGCGGTGCTCCTGAGAGCCCCGGAAACCGGCATTCGAACCCGGCCACAGTGCGGTGCCCGGCCCCGGGAGGGCGGCGTGACCGTTCCGCCATGGTCCGCCGCCGGAAACCCGCGCGCCATGGCGTACGCCACACCGGTGCGCCGTCAAGGACCGATCGAGTCACAAGTACCCCTCGTATCACGGCAGTTGACGCGTGTAACAAGCCTGCGGGCCTTGACGTGAGCGTTGCGTGAAGGTTTGCTGTGCGTGATCAGTCGACGGCAGTCCGATACCCGACCGATACCTGACGACGCCTTGCGTCGCGTGAGGAAGTCCCTCGGTGTCCCCACCTCCGCCACCACTCGGCCGTGGCCGCAAGCGGGCGGCCCAGGCCCTCGACGCGGCCCTCGACGACGCCGAACTCGCCGCCGCCCGGGCCGCGTTGGCACAGGGGCGATGGCAGATGGCGCGTTCCCTGCTGGTGCACACGGGGGACGACTGGGACCGCCGCGGTCACCGCGTCACCGTCCTCGCCCTGGAGCCCTACAGCGCCGCCTGGGCCCGGGACTGGATGCTCGCCGAGCCCGACTCCGGCGACGCCGCCGTCCTGCTCGCCCTCTCCCTGGTGCAGCGCGCCCTGCGCGGCAAGGAGAAGCCGGACCGGGCCCGCGCGGCCTGTGCCGAGGCCGCCGCGCTGCTGCCCGCCGATCCCACCCCCTGGCTCGGCCTGCTGATGCTGGAGCGCGCGCTGGGCGCCGAGGAGGACGTCCTGCGCCTCTTCGACGAGGTGCGCCGCCGCCACCGCGACCACCACCACGCCCACCACCTGATGGTCGCCCGCCTCGCCGAACGCCAGGCCGGCGCCGGCCCGGACCCGCTGCACGAGGTGTACGACTTCGCCAACTGGGCCGCCGAGCAGGCCCCCGCCGACTCCCCGCTCGCCATCCTGCCGGTGATCGCCCACGCCGAGCGCTACCGCGCGCTCGCCGTCGCCGGGCACGAACCGGCCGACCCCGCCGCCTCGCGGCACTGGACCGGACGCCGGGCCCGGCAGGTGATGAAGGCGGCCTTCGACTGGTGGCTGGAATGGGAGCACGAGGGCCACCCGCGCCGCCTGGTCGACCTCAACTTCCTCGCCCACGCCAAGGTCTGCGAGGGCCGCGGCGCCGAGGCCGCCGCCCTCTTCCACCGCATCGGCGAGCACGCCACCCCCGCCCCCTGGGCCTACCCCGACCGCGATCCGTACCCCGCCTTCCGCGCCGCGCGCGCCGCCGCGCTCGGCGCGGTGTAACGCCCCCGTCGCCCTTCCGAAAGGACATCCCGATGACCACGGGCAGTTCGAGCGCGAGCAGACCGACCGCCGGCATCAGCACCTTCAAGGGCCGCGAGCGCGCCCTGCGCGCCGACCGCCTCGGCACCGGAGGGCTGCTGCTCTCCGTGCTCGCCGCGACCGCCCCGCTCATGGTGGTCGCCGGTGTCATGCCCACCACATTCGCGGTGATGGGGATCGTCGGCCAGCCGCTGCTGTTCGTCGTCCTCGGCGTGGTGCTGATCCTCTTCAGCGTCGGATACGCCGAGATGAGCCGGCACGTCCACAACGCGGGCGCGTTCTACGCGTACATCTCCCGCGGCCTCGGCGGCACCGCCGGCGCGAGCGCCGCCATGGTGGCCCTGGCCGCCTACAGCGCCCTGCAGGTCGGCATCTACGGCATCTTCGGCTACGAGGTCTCCGGGCTGTTCGCCACCTACGCCGACCTCGACGTCTCCTGGTGGATACCGTCCCTCGCGGCCGTGGCCGTCGTCGGTGTGCTGGGCTGGCTGAAGATCGACGTCAACGCGCGCGTGCTGGGCGTCCTGCTCGTCGTCGAGGTCGCGCTGGTCGTCATCTTCGACATCGCGGCCGTGGCCGATCCGGCGAAGGAGGGCCTGTCCCTGCACGCCTTCAACCCGGACACGCTCAGCGGCGCCGGCATCGGCACCGCCCTGTGCTTCTGCATCGCGGCCTTCCTCGGTTTCGAGCAGGCGCCCGTCTACGCCGAGGAGACCAGCCGCCCGCACGTCCTGGTGCCGCGCGTGATGTTCCTGGCGGTGGCCGGCGTGGCCGTCTTCTTCGCCCTGAGCTGCTGGGCGCTCACCGTCGCGGCGGGGCCCTCCGGGATCGTCGGCGTCTCGCAGAAGCAGAGCGCGGGGCTCCTCTTCTATCTGACCGAGTCCCGGCTCGGCTCCGGATTCACCGACGTGCTGCACGTCCTGTTCGTCACCGGCATGTTCGCGGCCATGCTCAGCTTCCACAACGTCGTCGCCCGGTACGCCTTCGCCATGGGCCGCGAGGGCCTGCTGCCGTCCGCCTTCGGCCGCACCAACACCACCAGCGGCGCCCCCGGCACCGGCTCGCTGCTGCAGACGGCCGTCTCCGCGATCGTCGTCATCGGCTTCGCCGTCGCCGACGACAAGCCCGACGGCGACCCCACCGAGCCCGTGCTGCACCTGTTCACCTGGATGGGCAACATCGGCGCCCTCGGAGTGATCCTGCTGATGGCGGCCGCCTCCGTGTCGGTGATCGTCTTCTTCGCCCGGCGCGGGGCGGCCGGCGCCCAGGCCTGGCGGCTGGTCACCTCCGCCCTCGCGGCCGTCGCCCTGCTGGTGATCGCCGGCTACACGGTCAAGGACTTCGACGTCCTGGTCGGCGCCGGCCCCGGCTCGGCCCTGAGCTGGGTGCTGCCCGGCATCATCGCCCTCGCCCTCGTCGCCGGCCTCGTCCAGGGCCTCGTCCTGCGTTCCCGCTCGCCCGAGGCCCACGCCCGCATCGGCCTCGGCAACGAGGCGTTCCAGCTGGACAAGGCGGCCCGGCAGGCGTCGTAACCCTCCTGCCGGCTGCCTGAGAATCACGTGAGAAGTGATGACGGAACCCTGACGAGCACCCGCGATTCCTTCTCTTGCCCCCGTCGCGGGTGCTCGAATGGACACGTGAACTCCGAACAACCCGAGGAACCGGGCGAGCCGCTGCCGGCCGAGGAGCGCGGCACGCCCATCGGGCGCCGGGTCCTGCTCGGCACCCTCGGCCTGGGCGCCCTCGGCGTGGTCGCCGCCCCCGTCCTGCAGCGCGGTCTGGAGGGCTTCCTGGGCGCCGCCGCCGACAAGGACCCCACCGGGCTGACCGGTCTGCTGCCCAACGGCGGCGGCTTCCGCTACTACTCGGTCGCCTCCTCCGTGCCCCACAAGAACGCCTCGGACTACCGCCTCACCGTCGACGGCCTCGTCGACCGCCCGACGACCTACACCCTGGACGAACTGCGCGCCCTGCCGCAGACCCGGCTGGTCAAGGACGTCCAGTGCGTCACCGGCTGGCGGGTGCCCGACACCCCCTTCGAAGGAGTGCGCCTGTCCCGGCTGCTGGACGCGGCCGGCGTGCGCGCCAGGGCCGGGGCCGTCCGCTTCACCTGCTTCGACGGCACGTACAGCGAGAGCCTCACCCTCGACCAGGCCCGCCGCTCCGACGTCCTGGTGGCCCTGCGCATGCAGGACAAGGACATCGGCCACGCCCACGGCGGCCCGGTCCGCCTCTACGTGGCGCCGATGTACTTCTACAAGTCCGCCAAGTGGCTCTCCGGCATCACCGTCACCGAGGACGTGAAGCCGGGCTACTGGGAGAACCTGGGCTACGACGTCGACGCCTGGGTCGGCCGGTCGAACGGACGGGACGATGAGCCTACGAGCTGAGGCGCACACCCCGCCGTCCGTCGAGGTCCGCCGCTTCGGCCCGGTCCAGCGCTGGGTGCACCGCACCACGGCCGCGCTGATGGGCGTGTGCGTGGTGACGGCGGCCTGTCTGTACGTGCCCGAGTTCGCCGAACTGGTCGGGCGCCGTGAGCTGGTGGTCCGTATCCACGAGTGCGCGGGGCTCGCCCTGCCGGTGCCGGTGCTGGTGGGCCTCGCCTCCCGCGTCTTCCGCGCCGACCTGGGGCACCTGAACCGCTTCGGGCCGCACGACCGGGTGTGGCTGCGGGCGGCCCTGCGCCGGGACCGGCGGCGCTCCTCGCGCCCGGCGGCCAAGTTCAACGCCGGCCAGAAGATCTACGCGGCCTGGATCGCCGGGGCGACGCTGGTGATGCTCGGCACCGGTCTGATCATGTGGTTCACCCATCTCACGCCGATCATGTGGCGCACCAGCGCGACCTTCGTGCACGACTGGCTGGCGCTCACCATCGGGATCGTCCTCGCCGGGCACATCGGCATGGCCCTCGGCGACCCGGAGGCACGGCGCGGACTACGGACGGGCACGGTCACCCGGGAGTGGGCCGAACGGGAGCATCCCCTGTGGCGGCCCTGAACGGGGGCCGGCCGGCAGGCCGCGGAGCGGGATCAGGGTGGGCTGGTCCGGCGGGCTCGGGGGCGCGGCCGTGGGGGCGACGACCGTGAACGCGTTCTTCAGACGGGCCTCCGTGCCGGCGTAGCGGACGGTGACGTCGACGGTCTTCGGATAGGCGTCCAGCGCCGGGACCACGGCGGACAGCACGATCGTGTCCCCCGCCCGGGAGCGCGGCACGGGCGGGCCGGCGAGCTGCCCGCCGCCGATGAACACACTGCCGTACCGCAGCAGTTCGGCGTGGTCGAAGTAGGTGCCGGTCAGCTCGATGCCGACGGTCTCGCCCGGCTCGGCCCGGCCGTCGCCGCCGGTGTCCACACCGAGGACGCCGTACGCGCACGCGCGCGTGCCGTCCGGCGCGGACGCGAGCCGCACGGTCGCGCCCGGGTGCCGCCGGTGGAAGTCCAGCAGGGTGCCGAGGACGGCGTGGACGGCCCGGCCCTTGCAGGTTTCGGGCTTCAGGTCGGCGTACGCCCGCGCCGCCGTGTCCCAGCCGCCACCGCCCTGTCCCTGGACGGCGAGACACGCGGAGGCGAGGCCGCGCAGCAGACGCCACTCGGGGTCCGCCGTCGGCGGGATCAGGTCGAGGGCGGCCCGGCACCGGTCGGGGGAGCGCAGCAGGTCGTAGACGCTCGACGGGTCGGGTGTGCCGTCGGCGTTCGGGGAGGCGGGGCCGGGCGGGAGCCAGGCGGGCGCGGCCAGCAGCCGGGGAGTGGCGGACGGCGTGGGCGTGGCGGCCCGGCGGGTGACCGGCGGGGTGGCGGCGGGCGGGGCCGGCGTCTGGGGGGCGCGCGCGTGGCCGTCGGGTGACTGGCGCGGGGGCGCGGGCGACGTCGCGGTGGCGCTGGGGCGGTGTGCGGGGAGCTCGGCCGAGGGGCCGGCGGTGACGATCGTGCTTCCGCCGCCTCCCGCGTCCGGGACGCCCCTTCCGTCGCCGGTGAACGCGGCGACGCCCACCGCCACCGCACCGACGATCAGCAACCCCGAGATGCGCGCACCCAGGGATATCGCCATGACGCCCCCCGAACCGGTCGCCCCCGGACGCCGGGTCCGGGGGTCTTCTCATCATGAGGGGCGAGCGCGCCCTCGGGGAAGGCGTCTTCACCACCTCCTGGCGGCCGGCCGGCCGCCAGGAGGTGGTGATCGCCGAAACCGCCTAGATGATCAGCGACAGCAGCAGCACCAGGCCGCCCGCGACGACCGAGATGATCGTCTCCATCACCGACCAGGTCTTGATCGTCTGGCCGACGTTCAGCCCGAAGTACTCCTTCACCAGCCAGAAACCGGCGTCGTTGACATGGCTGAAGAAGAGCGAGCCGGCACCGATGGCGAGCACCAGCAGGGCGGTGTGCGTGGTCGACATGTCGGCCGCGAGCGGCGCCACCAGGCCGGCCGCCGAGACCGTCGCCACCGTCGCCGAACCGGTCGCGAGCCGGATGCCCACCGCGATCAGCCAGGCCAGCAGGAGCGCCGGAATGTTCCAGTCCTTGGAGATGTCCAGGATCATCTGGCCCACGCCCGAGTCGATCAGCGTCTGCTTGAAGCCGCCGCCGGCGGCGACGATCAGCAGGATGCCGGCGATGGGCGCGAGGCCCTTGTCGACGGTCTCGGTGATCCGCTCCTTGCTGAACCCGGCGGGCCGGCCCAGCGTGAAGATGCCGACCAGCACGGCCGCGAGCAGGGCGATCAGCGGGGAGCCGACGACGTCGAAGACGCGCTGGGTGAGGTCGGCCGGGTCGTCGATCACGAGGTCGACCAGCGCCTTGGACAGCATCAGCACGACCGGCAGCAGCACGGTGGCCAGGGTGGGGCCGAAGCCGGGACGGTTCTCCAGCTCCTCGGAGGCGCGCGGGGGCAGCATCCGGTCCGGCACCGGGGCGTCCACCCAGCGGGCGGCGACCTTGGAGAACAGCGGTCCGGCGATGATCACCGTCGGGATCGCGACCAGGATGCCGAGCGCCAGGGTCACGCCCAGGTTGGCCTTCACCGCGTCGATCGCGACCAGCGGGCCGGGGTGCGGCGGCACCAGGCCGTGCATCACGGACAGGCCGGCGAGCGCCGGGATGCCGATGCGCATCAGGGAGTAGTTGCCGCGCTTGGCGACCATGAGCACGACCGGGATCAGCAGCACGATGCCGACCTCGAAGAACAGCGGCAGCCCGATCACCGAGGCGATCAGCACCATCGCCCACGGCATGGCCCGGCCGCTCGCCCTGGCGAGGATGGTGTCGACGATCTGGTCCGCGCCGCCGGAGTCGGCCAGCAGCTTGCCGAGGATCGCGCCGAGGGCGATCAGCACGCCGACGCTGGCGACCGTGGAACCGAGGCCGGTGGTGAAGCTGGTGATGACCTTGTCCAGCGGGGCCCCGGCGACCGCGCCGAGCACCAGGGAGCCGATGGTCAGCGACAGGAAGGCGTGCAGCTTGAACGTGGTGATGAGCAGGACGATGACGGCGATGCCCGCCAGAACGGCGATGCCCAGCTGAGCATGACCGGCCGAGGTGATCGGCTCGGGTGCGTCCGCTGCCAGCATCTCGACGCTGAGTCTGGTCACGGTGGTTCCCTTGCAGGTACGGGGACGGGGGTCGGGAGGTGGTGCTACCGGGCCGGGTGGGGGAGTGCGCTCAGCGCCTTCGCGGCCCGCTCGGTGATCGCTTCGGGGCTGCCGGTGACGTCCACCTCGACGCCCGCCTCGTCCGGCCCGAGCGGCTGGAGCGTGGCGAACTGGGAGTCGAGCAGCGCGGTCGGCATGAAGTGCCCCTGACGGTGGGACATCCGGTCCTCGATGAGGGCGCGGTCGCCCGTGAGGTGGACGAAGACGACGCCGGGGGCGGCGGCCCGGAGCCGGTCGCGGTAGGACCGCTTCAGCGCCGAGCAGCTGACCACCCCGCCGAGCCCGGCCCGACCGTGCGCCCAGGTGCCGATGGCGTCGAGCCACGGCCACCGGTCGTCGTCGTCGAGCGGGATGCCGGCCGTCATCTTGGCGATGTTGGCCTGCGGGTGGAAGTCGTCGCCCTCGGCGTACGGAACGCCGAGCCGGGCCGCGAGCAGGGGACCGATGGTGGTCTTCCCCGTGCCCGCGACGCCCATGACCACGACGACATGAGGGGTGCCCATGCGCTGCCTCGCTGTCCTGTCTTCGTCGACACGTGATGTCGACGCAACTGAAACCGATTAGGTACGACGAATTCAAGAGCCTGTGACAAATAAGTCTGACTTTTTCGTGTCGTGACGTGCCCCGTACTCTGTGTGCATGAGCACAACGGGCCGGGGGCTGCACGGCCGGGTACTGGAGACCCTCGGCCCCGCGATCACAGCGGGCGAGTACCCGCCGGGCAGCGTTCTGCGCACCGACGAACTGGCGCAGCGTTTCGACGTGTCACGGTCGGTGATGCGGGAGGCGGTACGGGTGCTGGAGTCCATGCACCTGGTCGAGTCCCGGCGCCGGGTGGGCGTCACGGTGCGGCCCGAGGCCGAGTGGAACGTCTACGACCCCCAGGTCATCCGCTGGCGCCTGGCGGGCGCCGACCGGCCGCGGCAGCTGCGCTCGCTGACGGTGCTGCGCTCGGCGGTCGAACCGGTCGCGGCGGGGCTGGCGGCCAGGCACGCCACGGCCGAGCAGTGCGCCGAACTCACCGAGTGCGCCCTCGGCATGGTGGCCAACTCACGCGGCCACCGCCTGGAGGGCTACCTCTTCCACGACGTCGCCTTCCACCGCGTCATCCTCACCGCGTCCGGC
This sequence comes from Streptomyces sp. 7R007, assembly GCF_054850255.1. NCBI lineage: Bacteria > Bacillati > Actinomycetota > Actinomycetes > Kitasatosporales > Streptomycetaceae > Streptomyces > Streptomyces sp. 7R007. The sequence continues at coordinate 45,350 of NZ_JBTWMV010000044.1, forward strand.
AACGAGATGTTCGCTCGCCTCGGTGACGTCGTCGCCGAGGTCCTCACCGGCCGCACCCATCACGACGTGATGTTCGAGGACCCCGACCCGGCCGCCGTCACCCTCCACGTCCAGGTGGCCGAGGCGGTCCGCGCGGGCGACGCGCCCCGCGCGGAGGAACTGACCCGCCAGATCACCACGGGCGCCCTTCAGGAACTGGACATCCTGGCGCCGTAGTCACCCGCCCGCGTCCTGCGCCGTCACGTTCAGCGGCAGCATGACGAAGGCGTCGGCCGGGGCGTCATCGGACCAGGACCCGGCCGGCAACTCCACCGCCGTGTTCCCCCGGTGCAGCCGGACCTGGGCCAGCAGCGCGCCGCCCGCCCCGCCGCCGCCACGCACGGGCTCGGCCGTGAAGAACTGCACGAGCAGTGCCCCGGTGACCCGCGTGCCGATCTGCTGGAGGAGCTTGCCGGGGAGCGTCCACTCGACTCCGTAGTACGGCACCCCGCCCACGGTCCGGTGAATCCTGCGCACGAACCAGGCGTCCCTGCCGACCTGAGGCGTGCTGCGCAGCTTCAGATGGGCGATGGCGGCCGAGGTCGCGCTGAGTCCGGGCAGCGGGGTGACATTGGCCGCTATCTCGCCGACCAGGCCCACCGCGGGAGCGAGCGCGTTCACGTCCTCGGCCAGAGCCGTACGCCATTCCCGTTCCTCCTGCACCGGGGGCAGGTGGTACACCAGCGCCTGGACGTCCTTCACCCGCCATCGGTCGACCGCCGGGAACAGCAGCCGGACCTCCGCCCGCTCGGGCACGTCCCCCGTGTACCCGAGGGTCCAGACGTAGAGGTAGGCGGTGAACTCCTGGGAGACTGCGGGATCGGTGCGGAACAGGCCGGCCAGCGGGACGGACACGGGGTCGCTCTCGCCGTAGACCTCAAGCCAGTCGTCGTCCGGCCGGGACCGGTCCCATCGGGCCACCATGGTGCTACCCCTCCGGCGTCAGCCGAGGATGCGTCACTTCCACGGGATCCGGCCCGAGTCGCTGGTCTCCCGACGTCAACCGGCTGACCATCGCCGCCCGGGACGTCACATCGAGTTTCACGAAGATGCGGCGCAGATGGGACGCCACCGTCCAGGTGCTGATCTCCAGCACCGAGGCGATCGTCTTGTTGGGATGGCCGCAGGCGACCATGCGGGCGATCTCCAGCTCGCGCGGGCTCAGTAAGGAGACGGGCCCGGCACGGTCGCCGCGCAGGACCAGGCAGCGCACCCCGTCCATCTCCAGATCCAGCAGCACATGTCCGCCGGCCGACGCGAGCTTCGCGATCAACTCCAGGGCCAGCGCCTCCACTTCGGCACCGGTGTCCTCCCTGGCCAGTAGTCCGGTACCTGCCCCGTCCTTCATCGCCGGCTCCCTTGCCTCCAGCGGACCGGAACCTCACCCGGTTCCACGCCCCTCGGCATGCAGCGCACTTTAACAGCGGGTGCGCCCCGGCTGTGCCCCATTTGCGTGTAGCACGTCCGAGGGACACTCATCCGAACGCGACCGGTACGGCCGACCGCAGGATGTGCGACTGGTGGTCCAACTCATGGTTGACAAAGGTGAGTTGTCCGACCGCGTGACGAGAGGCGGCGATGCAGATGCGCCAGGCCGAGCTGGAGTACGAGGACGAAGCCGCCCTGGAGAGCGAGTTCGAGGGCGCCGGTGAGGAGGAGTACCTCTACGAGGAAGAAGGCGAAGAGGAGGGCGAGGAGTTCCTCGGCCGTATCGCCGGTGCGCTCGGGGGGCTCCTGGGCGAGGGCGAGGGCGAGTTCGAGGGGGAGTACGAAGGCGAGTGGGAGGGTGAGTACGAGGGCGAGTTCGAGGACGAGGCCTTCTTCCGCCGTATCCGTGCCTTCGTCCGCCGTGCCGCCCCGATCCTGCGCCGGGTCGCCCGCGTGGCCGCGCCGATGGTCGGCACCGCGATCGGCGGACCGCTCGGCGGGGCCCTCGGGAGCGCCGCCGCCCGTGCGCTGGGCGAGGGCGAGTTCGAGGAGGAGTACCTCTACGAGGAGGAGGGTGAGGAGGAGTTCGAGGCGGAGGCCGAGGAGGAATCGACCCGGCCGCTGACCCAGCAGGAGGCGATGGCCGAGATGATGGCCGCCGTCGCCGCGCAGGCCCAGACCGAGGCCGAGGCCGAGGCGATGATCGGCGCCGCCACCGTGAGCGCACTGTCCGCCCGGGACCGGGCCGCGCTGCGCCGGCTGCTGCCGCACCTGGTGCGGGCCACCTGCGTGCTGACCCGGCTGCTGCGCCGGCAGCGCACCACCCGGCCCGCCGTACGGGCCGTGCCGCTGATCGTCCGCCGTACCGCCCGGGTCCTCGGCGCCCGTGCCGCGGCCGGCCGGCCCGCCGACCGTCGCACCGCCGCGCGGGTGATGGCCGGGCAGACCCGCCGGGTGCTGGGCAGCCCCCAGCAGACGACCCGCGCCCTGCAGCGCAACGTGCGGGCCGCCACCGCGGTCCGTGCCACCGGTCCCGCCACCCGCACCCGCCGCCCCTACGCGGGCGCGCGGCCCCGCCGCCCCGGCTACTCGGCCCTGCGCTGAGCCCTAGGAAGGACTGCGGCCATGAGCACGACCACCAACGGTGCCGGTCCCAGGACGTCCGGCGCGGCGCCGCTCCCCGAACTGGAAGGGGAGTGGGAGAACCTGTACGAGGGCGAGGGCGAGGAGTTCCTGTCCTCGCTCGCCGGACTGGCCGGCCGGGCGGCGCGCTCGGCGCTGGGTGCGCTGAGCGGCGGCGACGCGGAGGAGGAGTACCTCTTCGAGTCGGAGGGCGAGTTCGAGGAGGAGTACGAGGAAGAGGGCCTGTACGAGGGGGAGTTCGAGGAGGAGTCCCTCTACGAGTACGAGGATGAAGGCGAGTTCGAGTCCGCCGGGTACGGGGCCGAGGGGATGACCAATCCCCTGCGCCGGGTCTATCCGGACGCCCTGATGGAGCACCTGGGGCATGCCGCCGCCGAGACGGAGTCGGAGGAGGAGGCCGAGGCGTTCATCGGGGCGCTCGCGCCGATCGCGGTGGGGCTCGTCCGCCGGGCCGCCCCGGCCGTCATCCGCAGCGCTCCGCAACTCGTCCGCGGTCTCGCGGGCGTGACCCGCACGCTGCGCCGCGATCCCGCGACGCGGCCGCTGGTCCGCGCGCTGCCCACGATCGCCGTACGCACCACGCGCAGCCTGGCCCGTCAGGTGGCCCGGGGGCGGCCGGTCACGGCGCGTTCGGCGGCCCGCACGCTCGCCGGGCAGACCGCGGCGGTGCTGTCCGACCCGCGGCGTCGGCGTGCGGTGCTGCGGCGGGCACGAGCCGTGGATCGCCGGTACCACCAGGCTGTACGGTCCGGGGCGCCCGTCGCGGCACCGGTGTCGTCGGCCGCGGTGCGGGCGGTGGCGGGGCCGACGGGTACGGCTGTGCCGGGAACGCGGCGGCGGTACGCGCCGCGCCGCGTGGCCGCCCGTGCCGCCGGTCTGCCGCCCATGTCCGTCGCGTGGGTTCCGGTTCCGGCCTACCGGCCGGTGCGGTCGCGCAGGCCGTACGGCTACTGACGGAGGCCGACGATGGGGTCTTGTCGTGCGGCTGCGGCTGCGTGGGGGCTGGTCGCGCGGTTCCCCGCGCCCCTCAGGGGGTGCAGTGGGCCCGCGTCCGTAGGGGCCGCCGTTCGAGGGGAGGCCGGCCGTGACCGCGCCCATCGCCCGTGACCGGGCCCGGACACCCGCTGCGGCCCGCACCGGCGTGCGGCCGGTGATGGCCGTGCAGGCGCGGACGCGGCGTCGTCCCGCACCGGTCGCCCCGGTCCGTACGCCCGACCCGGGGACCGCCGCCGTCCAGTCCGGGCGGTCTGCCCCGAGTTCCCCGGCCGCCGTGCCCGTCCGGCAACCGTGGCTTCGCGCCCAGGGGCTGAACGTCACCCGGCACGCCGCCGCGCTGCGGCCCTTCCGGGCCGGGGAGTTCGGTGGCGGAGCCGCCGCGCCCACCGCCGGGCATCTCCAGGCGGTCAACGCCCTGTTGGGGCAGCTCCGCGGCGAACTGCTGCGGCAGAGCGAGCAGGTGCGCGAGCTGGCCCGCGGCGCGGCGGCACGGCCGGGAACCCGGCGGATGCAGAGCCTGCTCACCGCCAAGGAGCAGGCGCACGACTGGGTGCGCGAGGTCGAGCGGATCTGGGACTTCTACTTCGAGCTGTTCGGACAGCGGCAGTCCGTGTTCGCGGACGCGCTGCTGTCCTGCGACCGGATCGCGCTGTCCTGTTACCAGGCCGCTTATCTGGGAGTCGGCGAGCCCAAGCCCCTTCCCGCGCCTCCGCCCTTCTCCTTCATGCGCACCGGGTTCTCCCCGGCCACCTTCCGCCGCGGCATCCCGCTGCGCCGCCTGGGCCGCCGGCTCAACCCGTTCCCGCTGGTCCAGCTGCCCTACCACCGCCTGGTGAACCCCTGGACCCTGGGCGCCGTCCTCCACGAGGTCTCCCACAACCTGCAGAGCGATCTCGGTCTCGACAAGGCCGTGCCGCGCGCCATCGCCCGCCGCCTCCTCGACGAGGGCTGTCCGCCCGCCGTCGTCCGCACCTGGGTGCGGTGGAACCGTGAGATCCACGCCGATCTGTGCGCCCTGCTGCTCGGCGGCCCCGCCGTGGTCGGTTCCCTGCTCGACGTGATCGGCCGCGCCCCGGCGACCGTGCTGACGTACAGCCCCGTCGGCCCGCACCCGACACCCTGGTTCCGGGCCTGGATCTCGATCGAGCTGCTGCGCAGGATGGGCTTCGAGGAGCAGGCCGGGCGGTACGGGCGGTTGTGGACCGCGATCTATCCCGATCCGCGGGCCGGCAGCCTCCCGCGCGAGCTGCTCGCGACCTTCGCCACCGCCCACCCGGCGGTCGTCGACGCCCTCTGCTTCCGACCGTTCCCGCAGCTCGGCCGGCGTAGCCTCGCCCAGGTGCTGCCCTTCGGCGGCAAGGAGTACGCGATGCAGCGGGAGGCCGCCGAACGCCTCGCCGCCGGCACCGATCCCGGCATCATCCCGGCACGCCTCCTGATCGGCGCCGCCCGGTCCGCCCTCGACCGGGGGCTGGCCCGCCCGGGCGTGATCACCCGCAACTTCTACACGGAACTGGCGAGGCGATGACGGTGACCCTCCAGTCCGCGCACGCGGGCCTCACGGCGGCCCTGCACCGGCTGCGCGACACCACGCGCGAACTGGAACTGATCGCCGTGTCCGACCAGCCCCGGGGCGGAGGAGCGGCGCTGGTGGACAAGGTCGCCGACGCCGCGCTGGAGACGAGCGGCGCGGCCGAACTCGCGGCCGGTGCCGCGCAGGACGACTCCACGGCGGCCGTCGCCCAGTGCCAGTCGTACGTCCACACCCTGGGCCGCATCCTCGTCGACCGGCTGGCCGCGCCGGAGCGTCTCGCCGAACTGGGCGCGCTGGGCGACGAGTCCGGCCGGGAGGCCGGTGCCTGGGCGGACGAGGTGGTCCGCTGCGTGCACGCCTGCCAGCAGGCGCTCTGGAGCGACGTCCTGCCCGCGGCCCTCGCCTACTGGCAGGAGATCGCCGCGCTGAACACCACGTGCTCCACGTCCGGCGTACGCCGCTGACCTGGAGAGGAAGGAGAGCACGATGCCGAAGCTCACGATCCGGGTCTTCCTCAGCCCGCGTCACGTGGACGAGAAGGAGCCCGACCGGTGGCGCGAAGGCTGGCCCACCCCCGCCGGTGTCGTGCTGACGCTGACCCACGGTGCTCCGCACGGCCACCAGGAGGGGGAGAAGCACGGGCCGATCACCCTCGACGCCTCCGACGAGGACGGCCTCGTCCACGCCGAGGGGCTGCCCTGCGGCCGCTACCGGGTCGACATCGCGGCAAGCCCCGTCTTCAGGGCGTTCACCGCGCTTGTCGCGCACGGCGACGCCGACGACCGGCAGCACATCGAGATCCCCGAGCACGGCCACGCCGACGTGGAGATCGTCCTCAACCCGGGCAAGGACCGGCGGCTGTTCCTGCTGCACGCCCTGCTCGAGTCCGGCGATCCGCTCGCCGGAGCCGAGATCAAGGTGGACGACCACACGAAGGGGAACGTGCACACCGTCACCAGCGCCCCCGACGGCACCGTCTATGCCGCGTGCCGCGATGCGGAGGTGACCGTGGATCCCTGCGCCCACCCCGGCGCCCGGGTCGTCCCGCGCGACGGCCGGTTCGAGATCGACCGGCGGGCCGTCGGAGAGGGGAAGCCCCCCGAGTACGCCGTGGACGTCTACTACCGGCCCGCCCCGGCCAGGCTCTCCGTCACCCCGCTCCTCAACGGCACCCCTCTCCCCGGTGTGGTCTTCGAGCTGACCCGGGCGGACGGCCGTACCGGCGAACCGGCGCGGGTGACCACCGACGCGGTCGATTCCACCTGTGTGTTCGAGGACGTCGAGCCCGGCCGGGTCACCGTCGCCGTCGTCGACACCTCCGCCGTCGCCTACGGGACCACCCGGCTGCCCGTCGACGCCGTTCCCGGCCGGCATCGTGCCAACGTCACGGTCCGGGCCGGAGACGACATCGACCTTTCCGGCTCCTTCGCGTTCACTGGGGCCACGACGGCGACCGGACACCTGGAAGGGGACGTCACGGACCGCGCGGGCGTCCCGTTGGGGCAGGTGGCGGTCGAGGCCCGGCAGGAGCGGTACGACCGGCTGGAAAAGGTGACCACCGACGCGCAGGGCCACTACACCTTCCAGAGCCTGCCCGTGGGCGACTGGCAGGTGAAGCCCGTGCGGCAACCCGTCAGTGCCGGTGGACGCAAACTTCTCGCGGACCCGCCCGAGGGCGTCAGGGCGACCGTCACCGAGCAGCGCACGGCCCTGGCGCCCGACCTCGTCCTCGACGAGGAACCGCACGTGATCCACGGCTTCGTCCGCGACGAGACCGGCGCCGAACTCGGCTTCGCCACCGTGGAGTTCTTCAGCGCGGACGGCACCACCCGGCTCGGCACCACGCAGGCCGACGACAAGGGCCACTACGAGTGGCACGCGCCCTCGGCCGGACGGTTCCTGGTGGCGGTGGCCAGCCAGGACGGGCGGCCGGTACGCCGGTTCCCGGTGGAGGTGCACTCCCGCAAGCGGCTGGACCCCGTGTACTACCTCGACGGCAACGCCGGCACCCCGTCCGGCGGTTCGGTCCCGCCGACGCCCGACCCGAACATCGTCGACCTGTCCACCTTCCCGGTGCTCACCGAGGAGATCGGCGGCGGGGGCCGGGCGACGGCGGGCGGAACCGTCGACCGTGCCGCGTCGTTCGGGCAGACCGTGGAGAACGCCCTGCGGGACGTGCTGGGCTGGCGGCCCGGCTCCAACTCGTCCGGCTTCCAGGCGGCTCTCGCCGGCGCCTTCGAACTGCGCGAGGTGCAGGGGCACACCGAGTTCACCTGGCATCCGCGCGGCTACGCCGTCCAGGCCGACCTCGGAGCCCTGACCGGTGCGCAGGCCAGCATCTACCAGCGGGCGAAGAACGCGCTCGACCAGATCGTGCCGCTGCTCGACGCCCTCACACCACTCGACCCGGCCGCCGACCCACAGGACACCGAAGCCGTCCGTACCATCGTGCGCACCGAACTCGGCGAGCTCGTGGACGAGTTGGCGGTGGAAGGCGGGCCGCGCATCGGGCGCGTGGACGAGCTGTTCACCCTGCTGCTCGGCAACCGCAACCCCGGCATCCAGCTCGACCCGGACGCCGTGGGCGGCCAGCTCGCCCAGCTCCGCGACCGGTTCGGGCTCAGCACCGCGCGCATCGGCACCCTCGACGAGGAGCGGATCGTCACCAACTTCCGTATCGTCGTCGACCACGTCCTCGCGCTCGCCGCCGGCTGGGACCTGGACCGCAGGCTGTTCTCCGGCACGAGCGACCAGACCGCGCTCGGCACCGTCCTGATCCAGCTCTCCCGCAGCCTGGACGTCGTCGCCCAGTCCGTGGAGGAGACCGTCTTCGCACTGGACTCCGTCTTCGTGGACGCGGCACAACGCCAGACCATCCAGCTGCAGTTCAAGGACGCAACCCCCACGACCCCGGCGACCCCGGCGATCCTGCTGTCCGACCTGCTGGACTGGGTGGTGCGGGTCTCCACCACCGAGGGACCACGGCTCATCCAGGACGCCGGCAAGGACGGAGTCATCGCGATCGCGCCCATGCTGAAGGAACTGGCCCGGCTGCTGCTCCTCACCGAAGGGCTGGCCGCGCCGCTGAACCAGGGCGGCGACCCGAACCTGCCGGAGGGCATGCGAACCCCGCGGGTCCGGCGGGCACTCGGCGAACTGCGCACCCAACTCGGCGACACCGTACGGCTGTCGAGCGCCGTGCAGCGCCCCGAGGCCCTGGAGATCGTCTTCGTCGACGACGTCGTCCGGGACGACAGGAACGGCACCCGGACCGTGACCGTCGTGGGCCGTGGCTTCCAGGCCGGCTCACGGGCCGTCCTCACCCCCGAGGGCCGGGCGGAGCTCGGCGAGGTGCGCTCCACGGACACGGTGGACCTGAGCCGGGCCGGCCGGGCAGGCTTCACCTTCGGCTTCCTGACCGCCGGAACGCCGTCGGCCCCCATCACCTGGCTGATCACCGTGGTCAACCCGGGCGGCATCCGCAGCAACGCGGTCGACGCGCTGACGACCTGACGGAGGAGACCCATGGCGAACGAACAGGACTACCAGGCCTTCCTCGACCGCATCGCGGCCCTCCGGGAGACCGTCACCGACCGGCTGTCCGCGCAGCTCGTCGCCGATCCGCAGCTGGCGGACGTGCTGACGAAGCAGATCGACGACCTGCTGCAGTCCGCGGTCAAGGCGGACCTGGAGCAGAAGCCGCCGCCGGACAAGGGCCTCGCCCAGCTGGTCGGCATCGGCGACCAGGCCGCCGACGCGCTCGGCAAGACGCGGCTGCCGCAGGCCATCGAGCCCTACGACGAGACGGTGTCGTCCGAGCGGCTCGTTGCGATGGCCGACCTCTACTACATCTACCAGCACGAGATGATCGGCGTGTTCCGCGCCGTCCAGAAGCTCCAGGAGCTGTTCCGGGCGGGTGCCGTGTACCTGTCCAGCGGGGCGGGCGCGTACGCGCTCTACCAGTTCGACCGACGCGAGGTGCTGCGCTACACCCGGCGCGACCGACTCGCCGCGTACCGCCGTGCGTTCGGTTACGGCAGGGCTCCCGTCCCCTCCGGCTCCCGGGCCAACAGCGACTTCCACGGCCTGTTCGAGCACTTCGTCAACCAAGTCGCCCTCTTCCACCGCGACAAGCGGATCGCGGACGTGGTGCGGGAGCGGGCGTACGACCCGAGCTTCGGCAGCATCGCCGTCGTCCGCCGGGCCGGCCTGGACCTGCGCAACAACCTGAAGTTCACCTCGTACGGCCATGTCAACGTGCTCCGCGTCGAGGTCATGCAACTGCTCGACGAGGCGTACCGGATCCTCGGCTCCGAGGACATCAGGCGGCTGTACGGCGCCGACACCGCCTGGGACGTCGTCGAGATCGTGCTCGCGCAGTACTTCGGCGAACGCCTGGTCACCTCGCCGCGGCAGCGGATGGGCATCGCGGGCCGCGAGGTGCTGCGCTGGCTGGCCCAGCCGCACCTGCTCCAGACCCAGCGCGCCAAGTTCGAGACGCTCCTGCTGGAGATCGCCGAGAGCGCGGAGGAATGGCTCACCAGCGCCCAGTCGCTGGGTGTCGCGGTCCGCCAGGAGGACCGCCGCGGCATGCCCTGGGACCGCTCCGCCGCACCGACGGCCGGCGCCCAGCGCGTGACCCGCCCCCGACCACCGGCACCCCCTGTGGCCCGGGGCACCGGCCCGGCCGGCGGCACACGGGGCCGTGCTCCCGCGCACCTCAACGGAGCACGCGTCTGACCACCGGCCACGAGCCCGGACCGCCCCGTGCACCAAACGCACGACGGCGACCCGGCTCCCGCCAGGGGCACGGTGCGTCCGCCCACTCCGATACGGGAAAGGCCCCCGGTGGGGCGCCTCCGTATCGGGGCCGTGGTGGACGGGTCTGGTCCGGTGTGGGAGAGGGTGCCTGGTGGGGTGGGCTCTGTGTCGGGGCCGTGGTGGACGGGTCTGGTCCGGTGTGGGAGAGGGTGCCTGGTGGGGTGGGTTCTGTGTCGGGGCCGTGGTGGACGGGTCTGGTCCGGTGTGGGAGAGCGTGCCTGGTGGGGTGGGCTCTGTGTCGGGGGCGCGGTGAACGGGCCTGGTTCCGCGCGGAAAGCGCCCCCGTGGGGCGGCCTCTCCCGTCAGGATCGCAGTGAACGCGCTTCCTCCGTAGGGGAGGCCACCCCGTGGGGTGAGTTCTGGGTCCATGGCGCGGCTCAGGCGCCCGATCGAGTCCCGTCCAGCCATGGGAGGTGAGCCATCGACGCCGTCCGGGCGAGTGCCGTCCCGTCATTCGAGGCTGCTTCGCCGGCTCGTTCGCGTGCCGCTCAGCGCCTCGGCCCAGACCCCACCGCCGCCGCCCTCCGCCACGCCCACGCCCACCGCCGCCACACCCTCGCCCTCCTCTGCGACCTGCTCCGCCGTCCCACCGTCAGCTCCAGCCCCGCTCACCGCAGCGACCTGCACAACTGCGCCGGTCTGCTCGCCGCGCACCTCCGCCGCATCGGGCTCGACGCCGTCGCCGTGCGACCGGGGCGCGTCGCCCCCGTCGTCACCGGTGCGTGGCTGCGGCGGCCCGGCGCTCCCATCGTGCTGGTCTACGGCCATTACGACGTCCAGCCCGCCGGACCACGGTCCGCCTGGGCCACGGAACCCTTCCGCCCGACCGTCCACGGCGGCTACGTCCACGCCCGCGGCGCCAGTGACGACAAAGGGCAGCTCGCCGCCCAACTCGCCGCGGTCGAGGCATGGTTGGCGACCGGCGGGCCGCCCGTCAATCTGCGGATCGTGCTGGACGGCGAGGAGGAGATCGGCAGCCCCGCCCTCCGGCACGCACTGCGCCGCGACCCCGCCGAGCTGCGCGCCGATCTCGCGGTCGTCTCCGACACCCGGATGCGGGATCCGTACACCCCCGTCCTCGTCACCGGCCTGCGCGGCTCCCTCGCCGTCCGCCTCGACGTCACCGGCCCCGCCACCGACCTGCACGCCGGTGCCTACGGCGGTGCGGTGGCCGAGCCCGCGCAGGTGCTGTCCGCCCTGGTGGCGAGCCTGCACCACCCCGACGGCCGGATCGCCGTCGACGGCTTCCACGACGGCGTACGGCCGCTGTGCCCGGCCACGCGCGCCCGCCTCGCCCGCGACGGACCCACCGACCGCCGGCTCCTCGCCACGGCCCGAGTCCGGTACGGGTACGGCGAACCCGGTTACTCCGCCTTCGAGCGCACCACCGTCCGCCCGGCCGTGGTCGTCACCGCCCTGCGCGCCGGGGCCCGTTCCGCCATCCCTCGCAGAGCCGGTGCCGAGCTGAGCATCCGCCTGGTCCCCGATCAGCGACCGGCCGCTGTGCTCCGGGCCCTCCGCGCCCATCTGGAGCGGCGCATCCCGCACGCAGGAGTCAGGGCGCGGCTCACACTCCTGGCCGCCTGCCCGCCGTACACCCTCGACCTCCGCGATCCGGGCGTCGCCGCCGCATGCCGGGCCGCCGTCCCCGTCTTCGGCCGACCGCCCCTCCTGCTGCCCTCGGGCGGTTCCGTCCCCTTCGTGAGCGACCTCGCCGCCCTCACCGGCACGCAGACACTCCTGCTCGGCTTCGGTCTCCCCGAGGACCGCATCCACGCCCCGGACGAACGCTTCGCCATCGCCCGCCTGCACCGGGGCACCGACGCATGCGTCCGGCTGTACGGGGAACTCGGCGCCCGCTAGTCGTCGAGGAACTCCCCGTCCACATAGACCCACGCCCCGTCCACCCGCTCGAACCGGCTGCGCTCGTGCAGTGAGCCGCCCCTGAAGGAGGCGCGGAAGGTCACCGTGCCGGTGGTGTGGAAGGCGGTGCCCTCGGTCGTCGCGAGGATCTCCAGACCCCTCCAGCGCATCGCGGGGTCGAGTTCGAGCGTCGCGGGGCGGGTGGTCGGGTGCCAAGTGCGCAGCAGGTACTGCTCGTTGCGCTTCACGAAAGCGGTGTAGCGCGAACGCATCAGCGCCTCGGCCGTCGGTGCCGCCGCCTCACCCCGGTGGAATCGGCCACAGCACGCTTCGTAGGTCTCCGCAAGACCGCAAGGGCAGGGGGACTTGTGAGCTGGAGCGGAGCCGTGCTGCCGCCTGGATTGCGAGGTACGTCGGGACATGGTCCCTATTCTGCTGCACCACGGCCTGTGTGAATTCTGTGAACCACCTGTTCCGACACGTGCACATCGGGTGCGGGTCGCATGAGCCCTCCTCCATCGAACCTCCTTTCGGGCTGGCGTGAACCCGCCTTGCTCCGGCATCGCCCAACTCACCATGGTGGGACGAGCACTTGAGCATCAGGAGTCACAAGCTTGCTGCTTGGCCCGGGCGGCCGTCCGCCCGGGGTGACGACGGGGGAAAACCTGACGCGGAGTGCGCGGACCGGCGCGACAGGGCGCGTCGGCACACTCCCGCGCGCTCCGGAAGAGACCTCTCCCTCTGCCGCCTCTTGGTGCCTTACGACCGGTGCCTGAGCAGGAAGAGGAGGGGGAATGCCGACGAATGCCGTGAGCGCCGCGAGGCCCACGTATCCGGGCGTCTACGTCGAAGAGCTTCCCAGCAGCACCCGCACCATCTCCGCCGTGACCACCTCGGTGACCGCCTTCGTCGGCCACACCCGGCGCGGCCCGCTCAACGAGCCGGTGCGCGTCACCGGATTCGCCGACTTCGAACGCCGGTTCGGCGGCCTGAGCGCACAGAGCCCGCTGTCCTACGCGGTCCACCAGTTCTTCGGCAACGGCGGCTCCGTCGCCGTCGTCGTCCGCGTCGCCAAGGCCGGCAGCGGCAAGGCCGCCCGGGTCGTCCTCGCCTCCACCGAGGGCCACAGCGAGAGCGGCGTCCTCGAGGTCCACGCCAAGGAACCCGGCGTGTGGGGCAACGGCCTGCGCGTCGCCGTCGACTACGACACCCCGTGCCCCGACGACACCTTCAACCTGCGGGTCTACGACGCCAGGGGCGACGCCCGGGAGAGCTTCACCGGCCTGTCCATGGACGCCTCCAACGGCCGGTACGCGCCGACCGTCGTCAACGGCGGCTCGCGCCTCATCCGCGTCGAACCCGTCGGCGAGGGCCGCCCCGACCCGTCCGGCACCGTCTCCAAGCCGTTCGGCCACGACCTGCCCGACCTCGCCGTCGACGTCACGGTGAAGATCGGCGACGTGGAGCGCGAGTTCACGCTCTACGACCCCGACTGCGACGGCGAAGCCCCGTCCTCCGTCGCCGAGTTGGCGCTGCTGCTGGAGCGCAAGCTGCGGGCGCTGCCCGACGCGCCCGGCAAGCACGCCTTCGCCGGCGTCGAAGTCACCGCCTTCGGGCGGCGGTTGCAGGTCGTCGCCGGCTCCACCGACCCCGAGGACGTCGTCCGCTTCGTCGGCGAGTGCGCCAACGACCTCGGCCTGGAGGCCTCCGTCAATCCACCGGTGTTCCCGCTGGAGGGCGGCGAGGACGGCGCGGCACCCGGCCCGCGCGACCTCATCGGCTCCGAGGCCGGCAAGACCGGCATCCAGGCGCTGCGCGGCGTCGCCGACGTCAACCTGCTCGCGCTGCCGGAGCTGGCGGCGTACGAGAAGACCGAGGACGTGCTCACGGTCGTCTCCGCCGCCCAGCGGCTGTGCGAGGAGCGGCGGATCTTCCTGCTGGTCGACGCGCCCGGCACCTGGGTCAGCGTGGACTCCGCCCGCGCCGGCCTGGCCGCCTTCGACGCCGTCCGCGGCAACCACGCCGGCCTGTACTTCCCGCACATCCAGCTCACCGACCCGCTCACCGGCCGCCTGCGCGCCTTCCCGCCCTCCGGTGCGGTCGCCGGCGTCATCGCGCGCACCGACGCCGAGCGCGGCGTGTGGAAGGCGCCCGCCGGCACCGAGGCCCAGCTCGTCGGAGTGCACTCGCTGACCGTCGACCTGACCGACCGGGAGACGGGGCTGCTCAACCCGCTCGGCGTCAACTGCCTGCGCACCTTCCCGGTCACCGGCCCGCTGGTGTGGGGCGCCCGCACCCTGGAGGGCTCCGACGCCCTCGACAGCGCGTGGAAGTACGTGCCCGTGCGGCGGCTCGCCCTGCACGTGGAGGAGAGCCTCCAACGCGGCCTGCAGTGGGTGGTGTTCGAGCCCAACGACGAGAGCCTGTGGCAGCAGATCCGGCTGTCGGCCTCCTCCTACCTGCACACGCTCTTCCGCCAGGGCGCCTTCAAGGGCAGCACCCCGCGCGAGGCGTACTTCGTCAAGTGCGACGCGGAGACCACCACCGACGAGGACGTCGCGGCCGGCGTCGTCAACGTGCTCGTCGGCATCGCGCCCGTACGGCCCGCCGAGTTCGTGGTCGTCCGGATCCAGCAGACGTCCGGGCAGTTCGCGCTCTGAGGCCAGGGATACCGAGGAAGTAGAGATGGCTGAGTTCACGGTCAACGCGCACCGCTTCGACCCCTACAAGAACTTCAAGTTCCTTGTGCTGTGGGACGGTCGGACGGTCGCCGGCATCAGCAAGATCAGTCCGCTGAAGCGGACCACGGAGGTCGTCAAGCACCGCAACGGCGGCGACCCCTCCTCCCCGCGCAAGTCGCCGGGCCGCTCCGAGTTCGAGGGCATCACCCTGGAGCGCGGCGTCACCCACGACCCGGAGTTCGACCGCTGGGCCAACAAGGTCTGGCAGGTCGGCGCCGGTCTCGGTGCCGAGGTCTCCCTGGCCGACTTCCGCAAGGACATCGTCATCCAGGTCCTCAACGAGGCCGGCCAGGTGGCCGTCTCGCACAAGCTGTACCGGACCTGGCCGAGCGAGTACCAGGTCCTCGGCGAGATGGACGCCAACGCCAACGCGGTGGCCATCCAGTCGCTGAAGCTGGAGTGCGAGGGCTGGGAGCGGGACTACGAGGTGCCCGAGCCCGAGGAGCCCTCGTTCCTCAACCCGGCGTGAGGTGAGCGGTGTCGGGGGAGATCGCCGGGGCGGCCGCCCTGCTGGCCACCTGGGAGGCGGGGCTCGTCGAGGCGCCGGCCGGGCGCGCGCTGCTGCTGCATCGCACCGCGCGTCCGGACACCGACGCCCGCGACCTGCCGCACCTGCCGGTGGGGGAGCGCGAGGCCGACCTGTTCGCGCTGCGCCGGGCGCTGTTCGGCGAGCGGATGCAGGTGCGGCTGGCGTGCGGGGCGTGCGGCGAGGACATGGAGTTCGACCTGGACGCCGGGCGGTTCGCGGACTCGTTCGGCGAGCGGTCGGAGCGGGTGGTACGGGTACAACAGGACGGCTGGGACGTCGGGTTCAGGCTGCCCGGCATCGCCGACCTGCAGGCCGCGGCCCGCACGCCCGACCCGCGCGCCGCGCTGCTGGAGCGGTGCGTGGTGTCGGCCGTACGGGACGGATCGGCGGCGCCGGCACGGGAGTTGCCCGCGTCGGTGCAGCGCCGGATCGCCGAGGCCGTCGAGGCGGCCGACCCCGCGGCCGACGTGACGCTCAACGTCGGCTGCCCCGAGTGCGGTGCGGCCACCCGCGCCGAACTCGACATCGCCACCTACCTGTGGACCGAACTGGACGCCTGGGCACGGGACGTGCTGCTCGACGTCCACCTGCTCGCCACCGCCTACGGCTGGAGCGAGCCGGAGATCCTGGCGCTCAGCCCGACGCGGCGCCGCTACTACCTGGAGCTGTGTGCGGATGTCTGACTCCCCGGACACCCCGGATTCCCCGGCCACCCCGGATCTTCCGGACACCCCGGATACGCCGGACTTCCTCGACCGGCTGATCGCCCGGCACACCCCGGCCGCACGCCCCGACGTGGTGCGCGTCCGGCCGCGGCTGCCCGGCCCGTTCGAGCGCGTCGAGGCGGTACGGGACCGTACGGACGCCTCCGACGAGGACGCGCTGCTGTGGCCGGCCGCCCCGCCGGCCGCCGTACCGCCCGCCCCGCCGGGGGTCGCGCCGGCGCGCATCCGCACGGAACGGGAGCGGACCGTCGTACAGACCGAACGGGAGCCCGGCGACCCCGCCCCGCGCCCGGCGCCGCCCGCGCGCCCCGACGTACCGCTGCTGCGTCCCGCCGCACAGCTCCCGCCGGGACCCCGGCCCGCGGCCGACACCGCCCGGCGCGCCGCCGGGCGGGGCCGCGCGGACCGGGATCCCGCCCCGACGGCGGCGTCCGCACCCACCCCCCCGGGTGCGGGCGCCGCTCCCCCCGCCGCCGTGCCCGCGGCCACCCGCCCCAGCGCCGCGGACACCACGGCGGCACGCGACGCCGTACGGCAGGCCGCGGCCCGGCGGGGCGGGCGGGCGCCCGAGCAGGTGGTGCAGGTGCAGATCGGCCGCCTGGAGGTCACGGCCGCCCCCGCCGGCGGCGGCACGCAGCAGCGCCCCGGGGCGGCACGGCGACCCACGGCCGCCGTGAGCCTGGCGGACTACCTGGCACGGGGGCGGGAGTGAGGCCACACACCGGCAGCGGTCGTACGAGAGGAACCGGGGAACCGACGTCATGAGCAACGCACTCGCCCTCGCCCATGTCACCCAGGCCCTCGCCCTCCTGATCGAGTCCAACCTGGGGCCGGAGCTCGACATGGCCGTCAAGGTCGAGCCGCGCAAACCGCCGGCCGACCCGCCCGCAGACCCCACCATCTCCGTGTTCCTCTACCAGGTCACGCCCAACACCTCGCGGCGCAACGACGATCTGCCGACCCGGGCGAGCGACGGCACGCTGGTCCGGCGGCCCGCCGCGGCGCTCGACCTGCAGTTCCTGATCACGGCGTACGGCGACGAGACGGAACTGGTCGCGCAACGGCTGATCGGGTCCGTCGTGCGCACCCTGCACGAGATCCCGGTGCTGCCCAGGGACGTCATCGAACAGGCCGCCGAACGGCCCTACCTGGCGGGCAGCGACCTCGCCGAGTCGGTGCAGCGCGTGCGGTTCACGCCGACGGTGATGGACATCGACGAGACCTCGAAGCTGTGGGGGATGCTCTACCAGACCCCGTACGCGCTGTCGGTGGTCTACCAGGCGGCCCTCGTCCTCATCGACGGCCGCGAGGGCCCGGTGGCGGGCAAGCCGGTGCAGCGGCCGCAGGTACGGGTGCTGCCGTTCGGGGCGCCCGGGGCACCGGTCCCCCCGGGAGCCGGACGGCCGGTCACCGCGGAGGCGGACGCCGGGGGAACGAACGCCGGGGGAGCGGAGCCCGCGGGGCGGGAGCAGGCGGGGTCCGCTGCCCGGCCGGCCGCCAAGAAGACGGCCGGCAAGGCCCCGGTCAAGGCCGCTGCCAGGACCACCGCGAAGACACCGGCACGCGCCCGCAAGACGGCGACGCGGGCGCCCAAGCCCGCGCAGGAGTGACACCACATGGAGACGACGGGGGCAGGTGAGGACATGGCAGGCCAGGAGCAGAGTGGGGACGCGACGACACTGATCGCCGAGATGCGGCGCGTCCTGGCCCGCATCGACGCACACGCGTCCCGCGTCAAGCCGGACGGTCCCGCCTCCGACGCGCCCACGTCCCGCGTCACGCCGGACGGCTCTGACCCCGGCGCGCCTGCGGTCCGCGTCGAGCCGGACGGTGCCGCCTCCGATGCGCCCGAGGTCCGTGCCGAGCCGGACGGTCCCGATGGCACTGCCTCCGGCGCACCCGAGGTCCGCGTCGGGGACGGTCCCGCCTCCGAGGCGCTCGCAGGCCGTGTCGGGCCGGATGGTCCCGCCCCCGGCGCGCCCGCAGCCCGTGTCGGGCCGGACGGTCCCGCCTCCGGTGCCGGTGTCGTGGCTGTCGGTGTGCCTGGTACCGGGCCTCTGGACGCTCTCGTCAGCTGCTTCAGCCTCACCCCCTTTGAGCGGGACCTCGTACTCCTCGCCGCCGCACAGGAGTTGGAGCCCACGACGGCCGCCCGGTGCGCCGCGGCGTGCGGGGACCCCGAGCGGGCGTACCCCACCTTCTCGCTCGCCCTGGCCGCGCTCGCCGAGCCGCACTGGAGCGCCCTCACCCCCGTGGCCCCCCTCAGACGCTGGCGGATCGTCGAACTGGACGACGAGTCACGGCTGACGGCCTCCCGGCTGCGCCTGGACGAGCGCATCCTGCACTTCCTGCTGGGCTCGCCCTACCTCGACGCCCGCCTGCACGGCCGGCTGCGCCGCACCCCGGTGCCCCGGACGCTGCCGCCCTCCTACGACCTCGCCGCGAGCCGGCTCGCCGAGGGCTGGACCGACGGGACCGGCACCTCGCTGGTCGAGGTGACCGGCGGCGACCCGCGCAGCCGGGCCGACATCGCCGCCGCGGCCGCCGCCCGCGCCGGAC
>NZ_JBTWMV010000045.1:0-62753 GCF_054850255.1 Streptomyces sp. 7R007
GTCGCGCACGGCGACGGCGGTGGGCGCTTCGGCGACCTCGACGCACTCGCCGCCCTGGTCGCCGCTGTAGCTGGACTTACGCCAGATCATGCTCTCCATAGCGGTCCTCCATTACTCGCCGGATCAGCTCCGCCGAATCCTTGATGGAGAGTGCGGCGGCCCGGAGATGATCGTAACGGAGTGAGCAGTCCTTGACGGTGTCCGGGTTGGCGGTCGGATGGCCGCTGCCGTACCCCTCGGTGTAGACGATGGTCGGATCGCTGGCGAAGCGGAAGAGGGTGAACGACCCTTGGGTGCCCGCGTGCGCTCCCGTCGAGAACGGCAGGACCTGGATGTTGATCCGGGAATTGTGCTCGAAGGCCAACAGGCGAGCCAGTTGGGCACGCATGGTCTCGTGACCGCCGATCTCCTGATGTAGCGCGGCCTCGCTGAGGACGGTCCAGAAGACGGGCGGCTCCTGCTTCTCGAAGATGCGCTGCCGCGCCAGTCGTACGGCGGTCCGGTCGTCGAGGTTGTCCCGGTCCAGGGCGCCCAGCACGGCAGCCGCGTAGGCGTCGGTCTGAAGGAGGCCGTGGACCATCTGCGTCTGGAAGGCGCAGATCTCCGTCGCCCGCGCCTCCAGTTCGGCCACCTGCCTGAACCACGCCGGGAGTTGGCTTCGCAGGACCAGTTCCACCAGGCGGGTCAGCAACCCGTCCGAACCGAGCGCCGCGTCGGCCCGTTCGCTGGACTCGGGGGTCGGCACCTTGCGGGCGGTCTCGATCTGGCCGACGAGTGAGCCCGTGTAGTTGAGGACGTCGCCGAGTTGACGTTGTGTCAGGCCGGCGGCCTCGCGCAGTCGGCGCAGCTCGTAGCCGTAGTAGTCGAGCGGCGAGGCGCCGGGGTCGAGGACGTTGATGTTGGTCACGTACAGCCCCCTCTCGGACGCGCGGTCCCACGGTGGAACCCGTTGTGTCCGTCCGGTAGCCCAGAGTAGTCGCCCGAGGTCACGCTCGTCTCGTGAACGGATACCTTCCCCCCACCTACCGCATGCGCCTGACCGTCGGCGAGCACTCGGCGCGTCATATCCGCCGCATCGCCCGCTCGTTGCTCGAGGAATGGGAGCTGGCGGAGCTCACCGACGCCGTGGAACTGGCCGTGACCGAGCTGGTCGCGAACGTCGTACGCCATGTACCGGACCGCAGATGCGCGCTGCTGGTGCAGCGGCTGGCGGCGGGGGTGCGCGTGGAGGTGGCCGACGGGGCGCCCGAACTGCCGTGTGTGCCGGCCGTGTTGTCGGCGGAGGCGGAGGGCGGACGGGGACTGGTGCTGCTGGACGCGGTGGTGGACAAGTGGGGGGTGGAGCCGAGGGGGGCCGGGGGAAAGGCGGTGTGGTTCGAGTGCGGTCGGTCCTCTCCGCTGTGCTGAGGAGTCGTCTCCGCTAGGTTGGCGAACGGAATCGGGCTCGTTCGACGCGTTGGTGGCTGGGTGGCGCGTCTTCTCGACGTGCTCGATGGAGACCTTCCGTGTCGTACCGTTCGCTGCTGCGCGCCGCAGGCGCCGGCTTCTTCCCTCTGGGGTTCCTGGCCCGCCTGCCGTACGCGACCTCCGCGCTGGCCACGCTCATCCTCCTCCAGTCCGCCACCCACAGTTACGCGTTCGCCGGTCTCGCCGGTGCGGCCCAGAGTGTCGCCGTCGCGGCCGGCGGGCCGGTGGTCGGGGCGCTGGCGGACCGGTACGGGCACCGGCCCGTGCAAGTGGCCGCCGCGGTGGGCACCTTGGCGGCGTGGGGCGCGCTGCTGGCGGCGGCCGGGCAGGGCGGGGGACGCGGGGGCATGTTCGTCGCGGCCGGGCTGGTCGGGCTCACGCAGCCGCAGGTCGGGCCGCTGGTGCGGGTGCACTGGGCGCGGCTGACGCGGGCGCGGGGCGCGGAGCGGCTGCTGCCGACGGCCCTGTCCTACGAGGCGTCGGCGGACGAGCTGAGCTTCGTCGCGGGCCCGGCGCTCGTCGGGGCGGCCGCCTCGCTCGCGCCCTGGGCGCCCGCCGTACTGACCATGTCCCTGCTCGCGTCGAGCACCCTGCCCTTCGCCCTGCGCTACGCCGGCCGCGCCACCCGGCAGCGGCGGGCGACGGCGGCCGTACGACTTCCGCGTCTGCCCCTCGCCGTGATGTTCCTGGCGATGGCCGCGATGGGGACGGTCTTCGGGGCGGTCCAGACGGCCGTCACCGTGTACGCCGGCACGGTCGGCAGGCCCGCCGTCGCCGGGCTGGTGTACGCCGGGTTCGGCGTCGGCAGCGCGCTCGCGGGCGCGGCCTGCGCGTGGCTGCCCCGCCGCTTCTCGCTGCGCGCCCGGTACGTGGTGTTCGCGGCGACCCTGTGCGCCGGGATGCTGGTCCTCTTCGCCGGCGCCCGCCTGCTGTCGTTCCCCGTCGCCGTCGCCCTGGCGAGCTGCACGGTGGCGCCGTACATGATCACCCTGTACGCCCTCACGGAACGTCTGGCCCCCGCCGAACGCGCCACCCTCGCCATGACCGTCCTGTGCGCGGGCGGCCCCCTGGGCACGGCCACCGGCCAGGCGCTCTCCGGCACCCTCGCGACCGCCCACGGCACGCAGGGCGCGCTGGCGGTGGCGGCCGGAGGGTCGGTGGGGGCGGTGCTGCTGGCGGTGCTCGGGGGCGGTGGACGATTCGGGACGCCCGTACCGATGAGTTCCGGCGACCGGAGCCGTCAGCACCGGTATGGACGAGACGGCACGGCAGGGAGCACTGAAGCGGCTTGAGGTTCTGGTCGGGGAGTGGGTGGTCGAGGCGGACTTTCCGGGGGTCGAGGCGCCGCCGGGGCGCTGCGTGTTCGCGTGGACGCTGGACGGGCGGTTCCTCGTGCAGCGGACCGAGGCGCCCGATCCCGCGCCGGACAGCATGGCGGTCATCGCCGTGGACCCCGAGACGGGCGGGTACGCGCAGCACTACTACGACTCCCGGGGCGTCGTACGGCTGTACGCGATGACCTTCGCCGACGGAGAGTGGCGGCTCCTGCGCGAGGCCCCCGACTTCTCGCCGCTGGAGTTCCGGCAGCGGTTCGTCGGGCGCGTCGGCGAGGACGGCGACACCATCCGGGGCGCGTGGGAGTCGGCGCCGGCGGAGGGAGCGTCCGCGTGGGAGCCCGACTTCGGCCTCACGTACCGGCGGAGGCGCTGACATGAGCCCCGCGGAGACCGTGCGCGCGATCGTCGACGCGAACCCGTACCTGGTCCTCGCCACCGCGGACGCGGACGGGCGCCCGTGGAGTTCTCCGGTCTACTTCGCGCACGTGGACTACCGGGAGTTCGTGTGGGTCTCCTCGCCGCAGGCCCGGCACTCGCGCAACATCGCGGGCCGGCCCGAGGTCGGGATCGTGGTGTTCGACTCGTCCGTGCCGATCGGCACGGGGCAGGGCGCGTACGTGTCCGCCGTCGCCGGAGCGGTCGTCGGGGGAGCGGAGCGTGAGCGCCTGATCGACGTGTTCTCCCGGCGCTCGCTCCGGCACGGCGGCCGGGCCTGGACGGCCCGCGACGTGACGGGGGCGGCGGCGCTGCGGCTGTACCGGGCCGTGGCCGAGGAGCACTCGATCCTGGCCGAGGGGGGACCGGATCACCGGGTGCCGGTGGAACTGCGCTGAGGACGGCGTCCCGGGGCGGTCCCGTTCAGCGCGGGCCGGCGGTGACGCCCGCCTCAACCGGTTGTCCGGAGGCGGGCGAGCGCCGCTGCCGTCTCCTTGGCCGAGGTCAGGTCGCCGAGTGCGGTGAACAGGGTGTGGGCCCGGGAGTAGTGGGCGTGGGCCTGGGGGACGTCGCCGCAGTGCTCCAGGGCCGTGGCGAGGCCGGAGAGGGTGCGGGCCCGGAGGTGGTCGATGCCCTTGTGGGTGGCGGGGAGGGTGACGGCCCGGTAGGCCTCGGCCGCCTCGGGCCAGCGGTGCAGGGCGAGCAGGTCCTGGGCCGTCTCGTGCTGGAGGATGGCCCGCAGGTAGTCGTCGAGGCCGGGCACGTCACCGGTGCGGGCGCCGAGCAGGGCGCGGTGGACGGCCAGGGCCTCCTGCGGGCGGCCGGCCTCGCGCAGGGCGCTGCCGAGGGCGCGTTGGGCGACCGCTTTCCCGGTGGTGTCGCCGGTGGCCTCGAAGAGCCGTACGGCGTTCCCGGCCGCCTCGGCGGCCTCCGCGGGGCGTTTCAGGGACATGCGGGCGCCGGTGACGTACGCCCACGCCCATGCCTGCTGTGCGATGTCGTCGGCCTCCGTCGCCAACTCCAGTGCACGCTGGGCGAGTTGTTCGGCCTCCTCGTGCAGGTAGCTGTACGAGTGCGCCCAGGCGAGGGAGTTGAGCTGGTGGGCCTCGGCCGCCCGGTCGCCGAGGGCCGCCGCGCTGCGGGCGCCGCAGGAGAACAGGGTCCGCCACTCGGGCCACTTGTCCCAGCGGTCGGAGAACCAGTACAGGGTGCGCGAGGTGTGCAGGATCTCCCGGTGTCGGCCCGCCGCGGACATCAGCGGCAACGCGCCGGCCCAGTGCGCCCGTTCGGCGATCAGCCACTGCTCCGCCTCCTCGGCGGACGCGGGCGCGAAGGCGGGCACCTCGCCCGGCCACGGCTCCGGCGCGCCCGGCGCCTCGAACCAGCGGCCCGCCGCGGACGCCGAGCGCAGCAGCCAGTCGGCCACGCGCAGCGCCACCCCGTCGGCCTCGCCCGCCTCGTCCGCCGCCAACCGCTCGCGGGCGAACAGGCGCACCAGGTCGTGCAGGGCGTACCGGCCCGGCGCCGGCTCCTCCAGCAGGCCCCGGTCGACCAGGACGTCGAGGGAGTCCTCGGTCGTCCACGGGTCGTCGCCGGTCAGCACGGCGGCCAGTTCGGGCCCGGTGTCGGGGCCGGGCAGCAGCGCGAGGCGGCGCAGCAGCAGCCGGTGCCGGTCGGTGAGCTGGCCGTAGGAGAGCGCGAGGGCGCTGCGCACGGCGAGGTCGCCCGCGACCAGTCCGCTCAACCGGCGTTCCTCGTCGGCCAGTTGGTCCACCAGCCGGGCCGGGGTCCAACTCGGGCGGCTGGAGAGGCGGTTGCCCACGATCCGCAGGGCCAGCGGAAGGTGGCCGCACAGCTCGCCGAGCCGCGTGACGGCCTCGGACTGCCCGCTGGTGCGCGGTGCGCCGAGGATGCGCTCCAGCAGGGTCGCCGACTCCCGGCCGCTGAGCCCGCCGAGCCGGATCCGGCGTACGCCCTCCAGCCCGGCCAGCGGGCGCCGGCTGGTGACCAGCACGAAGCTGCCCTCGGCATCCGGCAGCAGCGGCCGGGTCTGCGGTTCGTCGGCGGCGTCGTCGAGGACGACCAGCGCGCGCCGGGCGCCGAGCGTGGCCCGGTAGACGGCCTCGCGGGCGGCCGGGTCGACGGGGATGCGGTCGGGCGCGTGCCCGAGCGCGGTCAGCAGCAGCACCAGCGCCTCGGCGGCCGGCACCGGCGTGTCGCTCATGCCGTGCAGCTGGACGCAGACGCAGCCGTCGGGGAAGCGCCCGGCGAGCCGCCGCACCGCCTCCGCCGCGAGCGTCGTCTTGCCCTGCCCGCCCGGCCCGAACAGCACCACTGCGCGCGTGCGCGCACCGGTGGCGAGCGCCTCCAGCTCCGCCAGTTCCTGCTGCCGGCCGGTGAAGTCCGGGACGGTGCGCAGGAGATACGGCGCCGCGGGCGCGCCGCCGCGCTCCCGGCCGGCGTCGGCCAGCCGCTGCAGCCGCTCGCGCTGCTCACCGTCCAGCGCCAGGGCGGCGGCGAGCGCGTCGACGGTACGGCGCTGCGGGCCGCGGCTGCGACCGCGCTCCATGTCGCCGAGGGCGCGGACGCTGACGCCGGAGGCCGCGGACAGCTCCTCCAGGGTCAGCCGGGCGGAGCGGCGCAGGGAGCGCAGCAGGACGCCGAACGGGGTGGCGCCTTGGGGGCCTTCGGGAACGCCGGGAGCATCACTGGTCATCACCGGTCATTAGAACAAACGGCCGTACGTACGGCGGAACGTCCTCCCGTACTTCCGCCTGTACTTCTGCCTGGAGCCGGCCCGTCCCGCCTGGTGAGCTGAGGGTCCCGAGCACAAGGAGGCACACGCATGCCGTACATCACCGTCGGTGAAGAGAACAGCGCGCCCATCGAGCTGTACTACGAGGACCACGGCACCGGACAGCCGGTCGTCCTCATCCACGGCTACCCGCTCGACGGGCACTCCTGGGAGAAGCAGCTGCCCGTGCTGCTGGAGGCGGGCTACCGGGTCGTCACCTACGACCGCCGCGGCTTCGGCCGCTCCTCGCAGCCGACCACCGGCTACGACTACGACACCTTCGCCGCCGACCTGGACAAGGTGCTCACGCAGCTCGACCTGACGGACGCCGTGCTCGTCGGCTTCTCGATGGGCACCGGCGAGGTCGGCCGCTACCTGGGCGCGTACGGTTCGCGGCGGGTCGCGAAGGCCGTCTTCCTGGCGTCGTTGGAGCCCTTCCTGCTCAAGACCGACGACAACCCGGCCGGCGTGGACCAGTCCGTCTTCGACGGCATCCTGGAGGCGGTCACCAAGGACCGGTACGCCTACTTCACCGCGTTCTACCAGGACTTCTACAACCTGGACGAGACGCTCGGCAGCCGCATCAGCGAGGAGGCCGTGCGCAACAGCTGGAACGTGGCCGCCGGTGCCTCGGCGCACGCCTCCGTCGCCTGCGTGCCGACCTGGATCACCGACTTCCGCGCGGACGTGGCCAAGGTCGACGTGCCGGCGCTGATCGTGCACGGCACGGGCGACCGCATCCTGCCGATCGACTCCACGGGCCGCCCCTTCCACGCCCTGCTGCCCTCCGCCGAGTACGTGGAGATCGAGGGCGCCCCGCACGGCCTGCTGTGGACGCACGCGGAGGAGGTCAACGCGGCGCTGCTGGCGTTCCTCAGCAAGTGACGTAGGCGGGCACCGGCGAAGGCGCCTCCCCTGCCGGTTCGCGGGGGAGGCGCCTTCTCGTGTCGCCGGGGGCCGTGGCTCAGTACCAGCCGTGCGTCTGCCAGAAGGACCAGGCGGCGGCGGGGCTGCCGTAGCGGGAGTTCATGTAGTTCAGGCCCCACTTGATCTGGGTGGCGGCGTTGGTCTTCCAGTCGGAGCCGGCGGAGGCCATCTTGGAGCCGGGCAGGGCCTGGACCAGGCCGTAGGCGCCGGAGGAGGCGTTGGTGGCGCTGACGTTCCAGCCGCTCTCGTGCGCGACGATGTTGCTGAAGGCGGCGTACTGGGCGGCGTTCGGGATCAGCTTGTGCGCGATCGCCTTGGCCTCGGTTGCCGAGTCGACGGTCGCGGCGTGGGCGGGGGCCGCGGTCAGCGCCATGCCGGCGGTGGCAGCGGCCACGGCGACGGCGGTGAGGGTCTTCTTCGGGGACGCGATGCGGCGGGCGATGCGGGAGACGATCACGAGGAACCTTTTCTTCGGGGACTGTGGTGTCGCCGACTGCCCGGGGGGCAATACGTCGGCGCCGCGGCCCTGAGGCTCGTCGGCGCCGTGCGACGTCGTCCAGAGAAACAGGCTCGGAAGGCGTCCGCAATGACCCCTTTTACTAGTTGTGGTCGCATCTGGGGGATGTGGGGCTTGTGTGATCTGGCTCTCAAAGGGCAGGTCAGAGGCCGTTTTGGCGTGGCCATGGCGTCCGTTATGCACTACTACGGCGGTTAGTGAGTGATGTGGGTCATGTGGGGCGGTTCACCGATCAACGACCCTCTGGGGCCCTCAGATGTGACCGCGCTCACGGGGCCGGAGGTGCATGCGGTACCGGCGCGACACAGGCCGCCTCGCGGAAGGCCACGCAGGCCGTACGGCGTCACGTTACGGCGTACAGGTCGCCGCCGATCGCGGAACCGGGGTCGCGCAGCGGTACGCGTGTACACGTGCGTGCCGGCGAGTTCTGGCGGGAGCGCAGGATCAGGCGCCGGGCGTTGCACGGCCAACCCCTCGCGTGGTCACGGAGCGTGCGCACGCCCTGCGGCAGCGACGGCTCGGTGCTGCCGGGGGAGCGGCGGAAGGCGTCTTCGCCGGGGGGGACGTGGTCACACGTTCTCGACGGCTCTGTACGTCACCGGATCATCGCCCGCCACCGCCTCCGCCCGCCCCAGCTTCACCAGCCGCCGCAGATGCGCTTCGGCTTCCGACACCGCGATGTTCCGCGACGCGTACGGGATCTGCTCCCAGGGGCGGTTCCACTCCATGCGCTCGGCGAGCTGCCAGGGGGTGAGCGGCGTGGCGAGCAGGGCGAGCAGGCCGGTGAGGCGTTCCTCGTGGTGGGCGAGCAGCTCCCGTACGCGGGACGGGCCGTCGGTGAAGGCGTGCTGGTGGGCCGGCAGGACCTCGGCGGGGGTGAGGCGGCCGACGCGTTCGAGGGAGTCGAGGTAGTCACCGAGGGGGTCGGGGACGGTGGCGTCCTCGGGGTCCTCGTACAGGCCGATGTGCGGGGTGATCTCGGGGAGCAGGTGGTCGCCGGAGAACAGGCGTCCGTGGCCCGGGAGTCGCGCGGGGTGCCGCTCCTCCAGGTGGAGGCAGACGTGGCCCGGGGTGTGGCCCGGCGTCCAGATCGCGCGCAGGCGGCGGCCGGGGAGGTCCAGCAGCTCGCCGGGGACGACCTCGCGGTCGGGGAGGGCGGGGGAAAGGCCGGGCAGGGTGCGGCGGTTGGCGGCGCGCAGGGGTGCGATGTGCTCCTCGGGGGCGCCGGCCGCCTCCAGCTTGGCGGCCATGTACGCGTACCAGCGCCCGGGTCGGGTGGAACGGGTGCGGCGGACGACCGCGATGTCCGCCTCGTGCATCGCGACCCACGCGCCCGAGACCTCGCGGACCCTGCCGGACAGGCCGTGGTGGTCGGGGTGGTGGTGGGTGACGACCACGCCGTACAGCTCGGCGACGGCCGTGCCGCAGGCCGTGAGGCCCTCGGTGAGAGTGTCCCAGGAGGCCGGGTCGTCCCAGCCGGTGTCGATCAGCACCGGGCCGCGGTCGGTGTCGACGACGTACACCAGCGTGTGGCCGAGGGGGTTGTCCGGAATGGGGACCTCGATGGACCGTACGCCGCCGCCGTGGTCCGTCACCTGTGCCATGGGCTCCCCTGTCGCCGCGTTCCCGCCACTATAACTAGAACTGGTTCCATTGGGAGCCCCGGTCACCCTTCACTCCGGCCGTGCGGCGGTGCGAGGTCTGTGGACTCCTCGGAGGGGAGCTGGTATCAGTTCCCGTATCTGATGCACCGTCAGAGCCGCTCCCGGGGAGGCAGTCGCCATGACCGAGCTCGTGGAACACGGACAGCTGTTCATCGGCGGGGAGTTGACCGACCCCCTGGGCGAGGACGTCATCGAGGTGATCTCGCCGCACACCGAAGAGGTCATCGGCCGTGTGCCGCACGCCTCGCGCGGGGACGTCGACCGGGCGGTGGAGGTGGCGCGCCGCGCCTTCGACGAGGGCCCCTGGCCCCGGATGTCGCTGCAGGAGCGGATCGAGGTCGTCACCCGCATCAAGGACGCGATCGCCGTACGGCACGAGGAGATCGCCCGCGTGATCTCGTCCGAGAACGGGTCGCCGTACTCCTGGAGCGTGCTCGCGCAGGCGCTCGGCGCGATGATGGTGTGGGACGCGGCGATCACGGTCGCGCGGGACTTCACCTACGAGGAGCGGCGCGACGGCGTGCTCGGCAAGATCCTCGTGCGGCGCGAGCCGGTCGGCGTGGTGGCGGCCGTGGTCCCCTGGAACGTCCCGCAGTTCGTGGCCGCGGCCAAGCTGGCGCCCGCGCTGCTCACCGGCTGCACGGTGATCCTCAAGCCGTCGCCGGAGTCGCCGCTGGACGCGTACATTCTCGCCGACATCACCCGCGAGGCCGGGCTGCCCGAGGGCGTGCTGTCGATCCTGCCGGCCGACCGGGAGGTCAGCGAGTACCTGGTCGGGCACCCCGGGATCGACAAGGTGTCCTTCACGGGCTCGGTGGCGGCGGGCAAGCGCGTGATGGAGGTCGCCGCGCGCAACCTCACCCGCGTGACACTGGAGTTGGGCGGCAAGTCGGCGGCGGTCGTGCTGCCGGACGCGGACGTGGAGGCCACCGTCGCGGGCGTGGTCCCGGCGGCCTGGATGAACAACGGGCAGGCGTGCGTGGCCCAGACCCGCATCCTGCTGCCCCGCTCGCGCTACGACGAGTTCGCGGAGGCCCTCGCGGCGGCGGCCGGCGCGCTGGTGGTGGGCGACCCGCTGGACCCGGCGACCCAGGTGGGGCCGCTGGTGGCGCGGCGCCAGCAGCGGCGCAACCTCGACTACATCCGCATCGGGCAGGAGGAGGGCGCGAAGATCCTCACCGGCGGCGGCCGTCCGCCGGGCCTGGACCACGGCTGGTACGTGGAGCCGACGCTCTTCGGCGACGTCGACAACTCCATGCGGATCGCCCGGGAGGAGATCTTCGGCCCGGTCATCTGCCTGCTCCCGTACGGCGACGAGTCCGAGGCCGTGAAGATCGCCAACGACTCGGACTACGGGCTCAGCGGCAGCGTGTGGACGGCCGACGTGGCGCACGGCATCGAGGTGGCGCGGCAGGTCCGCACGGGCACGTACTCGGTCAACACCTTCAGCCTGGACATGCTGGGCCCGTTCGGCGGCTACAAGAACTCCGGTCTGGGGCGGGAGTTCGGCCCCGAGGGCTACGGCGAGTACCTGGAACACAAGATGATCCACCTCCCGGCCGGCTGGGAGGGCTGAACCACCATGGGCGACCGCTGGCACGTCGAGGTGGACCGCTCCCTGTGCATCGGCTCCGCCCAGTGCGTCCACCGCGCGACAGGCGCCTTCCGCCTCGACTCCGCCATGCAGTCCCACCCGGTGGAGCCGGAGACGGACGCGAACGAGCGCGTGCTGGAGGCGGCGGAGAACTGCCCGGTGGAGGCCATCACGATCACCCTCCTCGGCTCCCGGGAGCCGGTCTTCCCGCCCGAGGAGTAGGACCTACGACCGCTCCTCCGGCGTCGTGAGGTCGATCAGGCGGCAGACCGTCTCGATGTCGATCTTGACCTGGGCGATGGAGGCGCGGCCCGAGAGCCAGGTGATCAGGGCCGAGTGCCAGGTGTGCTCGATGACGCGGACCGCCGAGAGCTGTTCGGGGGTGGGGTCGGGCCGGCCCATCGCGTCGAGGATGATCACCGTCGTCTGGCGGGAGACCTGGTCGACCTCGGGGCTGACGCTGCGGTCGGCGAAGGTCAGCGCGCGGACCATGGCGTCGGCCAGGTGCGGCTCGCGCTGCAGGGCGCGGAAGGCGCGCATCAGGGTCTCGGCGACCCGCTCGGCCGCCGTCTCGCCCTGCGGGGGCTTCTTGCGCAGGGTGCCGTGCATGTGCTCCAGCTGGTCCTGCATCGTGGCCACCAGCAGGTGCACCTTGGAGGGGAAGTAGCGGTAGAGCGTGCCCAGCGCCACCTGCGAGGACTCCGCGACCTCCCGCATCTGCACCGCGTCGAAACCGCCCCGGCTGGCCAGCTGCGCGCTCGCGTGCAGGATGCGTCGGCGGCGCGCCTCCTGCCGCTCCGTGAGGGGCGGGGAGGCGCTCCGCGCGGTGGCTTGGAGCTTGGCTTCCGCAGGCATGGGTCCCGTTCCGTGACAGTCGGTGAGGGCGGATGATCGGACAGAGCATGGCAGGGCCTTCGCCGTGGCGCGAATCACCTGATCCACTGCTCACAGCGCCCCTACCTGCCGGTAGATTCGGAGCCTCCTGGACGATCAAGTCTGAAACTTGTTCTAGATTAGCGTCCCGGCGTAATCTCGCGGGACAGTGCAGGCAGAAGGGGGCCCAGAGTGACCGCTGAGGCCAGTCAGGCGGGTCCCCGGGAGGACCCCGCCGCAGACGGCGAGCGACCGCTCCGTATCGCGCTCCTCACCTACAAAGGGAACCCGTTCTGTGGCGGCCAGGGCGTCTACGTACGGCACCTCTCGCGCGAACTGGCCCGCCTCGGCCACCGCGTCGAGGTCATCGGCTCCCAGCCCTACCCCGTCCTCGACGAGGGGTACGACGGCCTCGGCCTCACCGAGCTGCCGAGCCTCGACCTCTACCGGTCCCCGGACCCCTTTCGCACCCCCGGGCGGGAGGAGTACCGCGACTGGATCGACGCACTCGAAGTCGCGACGATGTGGACGGGCGGGTTTCCCGAACCGCTGACGTTCTCGCTGCGGGCCCGCCGCCATCTGCGCGCCCGGCGCGGCGAGTTCGACGTCGTGCACGACAACCAGACCCTCGGCTACGGCCTGTTGGGAGACGTGGGCGCGCCCCTCGTCACCACCATCCACCACCCCATCACCGTCGACCGGCAGTTGGAGCTGGACGCGGCCGAGGGATGGCAGCGGCGCTACTCGGTGCGGCGCTGGTACGCCTTCACCCGCATGCAGAAGCGGGTCGCCCGCCGGCTGCCGTCCGTGCTCACCGTCTCCGGCACCTCGCGGCAGGAGATCGTCGACCATCTCGGGGTGCGGGAGGACCGTATCCACGTCGTGCACATCGGCGCCGACACCGACCTGTTCTCGCCGGACCCGTCCGTGCCGGTCGTGCCGGGGCGGATCGTCACGACGTCCAGCGCGGACGTCCCGCTCAAGGGCCTGGTCTTCCTCGTCGAGGCGCTCGCCAAGGTGCGCACCGAGCACGCCGGCGCCCATCTCGTGGTCGTCGGCAAGCGGCCGACCGAGGGGCCCGTCGCGCAGGCGATCGAGCGCTACGGCCTCGAAGGCGCCGTCGAGTTCGTCAAGGGCATCTCGGACGCCGAACTGGTCGACCTGGTGCGGTCGGCCGAGGTCGCGTGCGTGCCGTCGCTGTACGAGGGCTTCTCGCTGCCGGCGGCGGAGGCCATGGCCACGGGGACGCCGCTGGTCGCGACGACCGGCGGGGCGATCCCGGAGGTCGCCGGCACCGACGGGGAGACGTGCCTGGCGGTCCCGCCGGGCGACTCCGGCGCACTGGCGGCCGCCCTGAGCCGGCTGCTGGCCGACCCGGACCTCAGAGCCCGGCTCGGCCGGGCGGGCCGTGCGCGGGTACTGGCGCGCTTCACCTGGGCCCGGGCCGCGCAGGGCACGGTGTCCCACTACCGCGAGGCCATGGCCCTCGCCCACGCTCGACGACGCTCGCGCGGGGGGACCCCCATCGCGGCCCCGGCTCCCGGCCGCTCCGCTGCCACCCCGACGACGTTCACGGGGCACAGCGCTCAGGCGACCACCGCCGCCGCACCCATCACCGACGCCGACTCCGACCTCGAAAGCAGGGCCACGTGCTGACCGTCGACTTCTCCCGGTTCCCGCTCGCCCCGGGCGACCGCGTCCTGGACCTCGGCTGCGGTGCCGGCCGGCACGCGTTCGAGTGCTACCGGCGCGGCGCCCGGGTCGTGGCGCTCGACCAGAACGGCGAGGAGATCCGCGAGGTCGCCAAGTGGTTCGCGGCGATGAAGGAGGCGGGCGAGGCCCCGGCCGGCGCCACCGCGACCGCCATGGAGGGCGACGCCCTCGCGCTGCCCTTCCCGGACGAGTCCTTCGACGTCGTCATCATCTCCGAGGTGATGGAGCACATCCCCGACGACAAGGGCGTACTGGCCGAGATGGTACGGGTGTTGAAGCCCGGCGGCCGGATCGCCATCACCGTCCCGCGCTACGGCCCCGAGAAGGTCTGCTGGACGCTGTCCGACGCCTACCACGAGGTCGAGGGCGGCCACATCCGCATCTACAGGGCCGACGAGCTGCTGGCGAAGATCAGGGAGGCCGGCCTGCGGCCCTACGGCACCCACCACGCCCACGCCCTGCACAGCCCCTACTGGTGGCTGAAGTGCGCGTTCGGCGTGGACAACGACAAGGCGCTGCCGGTGCGGGCGTACCACAAGCTGCTGGTCTGGGACATCATGAAGAAGCCGCTGGCCACCCGGGTCGCCGAGCAGGCGCTGAACCCGCTGATCGGCAAGAGCTTCGTGGCCTACGCGACCAAGCCCCACCTGCCGGCGGTGGACGCCCGGTGACCACTCCCCGGACAGAACACCTCGTCCTGCCCGGGGTCCTGACCGCCGAGCAGGCCGCCGCCACCGTCGCCGGGATTCTCGCGGTGCAGCGGGCGGACGGCGCCCTGCCGTGGTTCAGGGGGCACCACCTCGACCCGTGGGACCACACCGAGGCCGCCATGGCGCTGGACGCGGCGGGCGAGCACGAGGCGGCCGAGCGGGCCTACGAGTGGCTCGCCCGCCACCAGAACGAGGACGGCTCCTGGTACGCGGCCTACGCCGACGGCGACTTCGCCGACGTCACCGACCGCGGGCGCGAGACGAACTTCGTCGCCTACATAGCCGTGGGCGTGTGGCACCACTACCTCTCCACCGGCGACGACACGTTCCTGGACCGCATGTGGCCGGCCGTCCACGCGGCGATCGAGTACGTGCTGCGGCTCCAGCAGCCCGGCGGGCAGATCGGCTGGAAGCGCGAGGACGACGGGACGGCGACCGCAGACGCCCTGCTGACCGGCTGCTCCTCGATCCACCACGCCCTGCGCTGCGCGCTCGCCATCGCCGAGCAGCGTGAAGAGCCGCAGCCGGACTGGGAGTTGGCGGTGGGCGCGCTGCGGCACGCGATCCGCCGGCACCCGGAGCGGTTCCTCGACAAGGACCGCTACTCGATGGACTGGTACTACCCGGTGCTGGGCGGCGCGCTGACCGGCGCCGAGGCCAAGTCCCGTATCGAGGAGGGCTGGGAGCGTTTCGTCGTGCCCGGCCTCGGGGTGCGCTGCGTGGTGCCCAACCCGTGGGTGACGGGCGGCGAGTCGGCCGAACTCGCCCTGACGCTCTGGGCGATGGGCGAGTCCGACCGCGCGCTGGACGTGCTCCAGGCGATCCAGCATCTACGGGACGCGGAGAGCGGCCTGTACTGGACCGGCTACGTCTTCGAGGACGAGGCGATCTGGCCGCGCGAGCTGACCACCTGGACCGCCGGTTCGCTGCTGCTGGCCGTGGCCGCGCTGGGCGGTCACGAGGCCACCTGCACGGTGTTCGGCGGTGAACACCTGCCGAGGGGACTGGACCCCGACTGCTGCTGAGGCCCGGGCCTCAGTGGCGCTGCATCCGTCCGGCGATCGCGTGGCCGACGAACAGGTAGACGACCGCGGCCAGTCCGTAGCCCGCGACGACTCGCGCCCATGCCTTGTCGAAGGTGAACAGGTCACGCGACCAGCCCGCCAGCCAGTTGGCCGCGTCGTGGACGAACTGCACCAGGTCGTTGGCGCGGTTGGCGTCCAACAGGTACATCAGGATCCACAGGCCCAGGATGAGGGCCATGATGTCGGCGACGATCGCCACGACCGCGCCGGCCCGATTGCCGCTGCTATATCGAGACATGCTTTCCGGATTGCCGCCGGATCCCGGATGAAACCCCGGCCGCCCGGCGGTTCCTAGGAGTTGAGCTCCGCCAGTACACGCAGCGACTCCCGGTCCGGGGCCAGTGCCAGCAGGTCCGTCACCGGTCCCTTGCGCCACGCCTCCAGCCGCTCTGCGATGCGTTCGCGCGGACCGACCAGGGAGATCTCGTCGGCGAACGCGTCGGGCACGGCGAGCACCGCCTCCTCGCGCCGGCCCTCCAGGAAGAGCCGCTGGATCCGCCGGGCCTGCTCCTCGTACCCCATGCGGGCCATGAGGTCGGCGTGGAAGTTGCGCGTGGCGTGGCCCATGCCGCCGATGTAGAAGCCGAGCATGGTCTTCACCGGGAGCAGGCCCTCGGCGATGTCGTCGCAGACCTGCACGCGGGCCAGCGGGGCGACCAGGAAGCCCGGCGGGAGGTGCTCGACGGCCGCTCCGTAGGCGTCGGGGCGGGTCGGCGACCAGTACAGCGGCAGCCAGCCGTCGGCGATGCGGATCGTCTGCTCGACGTTCCTCGGTCCCTCGGCGCCGAGCAGCACGGGCAGGTCCGGCCGCAGCGGGTGGGTGATGGGCTTCAGCGCCTTGCCGAGTCCGGTGCCGTCCGCGCCCCGGTAGGGGTGCGCGTGGAAGCGGCCCTCCAGTGCGACGGGCGCCCGCCGCCGCAGCACCTGCCGTACGACGTCGACGTACTCGCGGGTCGCGGTCAGCGGCGACTTCGGGAACGGCCTGCCGTACCAGCCCTCCACCACCTGCGGCCCCGACAGGCCGAGGCCCAGCATCATCCGCCCGCCGGAGAGGTGGTCCAGGGTCAGGGCGTGCATGGCGGTGGTGGTGGGCGACCGGGCGGCCATCTGCGCGACGGCCGTGCCCAGCTTGATCCTTGAGGTGTGGGCGGCGATCCAGGTGAGCGGGGTGAAGACGTCCGAACCCCAGGACTCGGCCGTCCACACGGAGTCGTAGCCGAGCCGTTCGGCCTCCTGGGCCAGGGGCACGTGGTCGGGGGAGGGGCCGCGGCCCCAGTAGCCGAGAGCGAGTCCGAGCCGCACGACAGCACCTCCCGCAGCTTTCTGACGATACGTCAGCTATGCGTGCCGGCTGCGACTGTACGACAACGGCCCCCCGCCGGGAAGGGCGAGGGGCCGGTCGGGGAAGCCGGGGGCGCGTCAGCCGCGCTGGATGCCCGAGGTGTCCTGGAGCACGCCACGGCGGCCGTCCTGCGTCTGGGCGACGAGGCCGGGACCGCGCTGCTCCACCGCCAGGTACCAGGTGCCGGGGGCGAGTTCGGCGATCGGGGTGGGCGAGCCGTCCTCCGCGAACAGCGGCCGCGGTACGGGCACCGCGAACCAGAACGGCGAGAACTCCGCGGGCGGCTGCGCCTGCTGCTGCGGCTGCCCGGCACCGCCGAAGGGCTGGCCGGCCTGCGGCTGACCGCCGTACGGCTGCTGCTGGGCACCCGGGTAGCCGTAACCGCCGGACGGCTGACCGCCGTAGGGCTGCGGCGCCTGCGGCTTGGGCTCCGGGACGAGCCCGGCCTGCAGGGCGGGGACCAGCGGGGTGGCGATGGCGGCACCGGCCAGGACCAGGGCGGCGATGAAGCCGAGGATGAGACCGGCCGCGGCGCTGCCCCCGGTGGGCACGTCCACCAGCGTCCAGAACAGGGCCCAGGCGACGAGGACCGTGAACGCCGTGCCTACCGTCCCGAGGTCCAGGCCGGCGATCTTGCGCGGCTGGGGGAGGCAGCGGTTGACGACGATCAGGGCGGCACCGATGACTCCGCCCATGTAGAGACCCAGGCCGGTGCCGAGGTCGTCCCACGCGTTCGCGTCCAGGCTGTACCCGTCGACGGAGTAGAACTTGAGGAACGACGCGATGAACAGCAACACCGCTGCCCCGATTACCACGCCGTCGCCTCGGTTGAGGGAGCGGATGTTCACTTCAGGTCCTTCGTAGGTCGTCTCGTCGTCGGTAGACACTACCGTCCGCCCGAGCGGAGCGTCCCTCGGGATCGGCCCGACGATCACGAAGCGCGCAGGAAACTCACGATTCCCTCAGAGATCCCCTGCGCCGCCTTCTGCCGCCAGGCGCCGCTGGTGAGCAGTGCCGCGTCCTTGCTATCGCGCATGTTGCCGCACTCGATGAACACCTTGGGAACCGTTGACAGATTGAGACCGCCCAGGTCCTTCCGCGTGACGAGAGCGGTTCCACCGCCGATGTAGTTGGACGGCGGCTCGCCCGTCGCCCGCAGGAAGGCGCCCGCGACCTGCTCGCCCAGCGAGGCGGAGGGGGCGACGATCGCGCGGGTGTCGGCCGCACCGGCGTGCACCGCGCCGGGCAGGATGACGTGGAAGCCGCGGTTGCCGGCCGCCGAGCCGTCCGCGTGGATGGAGATCGCGGCGTCGGCGTGGGCGGCGTTGCCGATGCGGGCGCGCGCGTCGACGCACGGGCCCCAGGACGGGGAGCCGTTGTCGTGGGTCAGCTTCACCGTCGCGCCCTGCTTCTCCAGCAGCGCCTTCAGCCGGTGCGAGACGTCCAGCGTGAACCGGGCTTCCGTGTAACCGGCGTTGGTGGACGTGCCCGTGGTGTCGCACTCCTTGGAGTTCGTGCCGATGTTCACCTTGCGGTTGATCTCGGCCGGGTGCCGGAAGTTGCCGGGGTTGTGCCCCGGGTCGATGACGACGACCTTGCCCCTGAGTGAGCCGGAGGCGACGGGCGCGGAGGACGTCGGCGAGGCGAGGGTGGGCGCCGGGCTGCCGGCCTGCTTGTCGTCGTCGGTGGGGGAGACGGAGGCGGCGGAGGAGAACAGGCCGCCCGACGACGCGGAGGACGCCCCCGCCGGACGGTCCGGACCGCCGCCCGACCCGCCCACCACCTCGTACACCAGCCACCCCAGCAACGCCCCCGGCACCAGCGCGGCGAGCGCGACGGTCAGGGGGCCGCGACGGTGACGGCGGGTCTGCGGCGGATCGAATTCGGGGCCTACGTACGACACGTCTGCGACTCTAACCGGGCCGTCAGATCCCTGCTCCCGTTCGCCGCAGCACGCGCAGCGAGTCGGTCGCCGAGACCTCCGTGAAGGCGCCGGACGCCAGGGCCCGCAGGTAGACGCGGTACGGGGCCTGGCCGGTGAACTCGTCCTCGGGGTCGGGGAAGACGTCGTGGATGAGGAGCAGGCCGCCCTCGGCGACGTGCGGGGCCCAGCCCTCGTAGTCGGCGCCGGCGTGCTCGTCGGTGTGGCCGCCGTCGATGAAGACCAGGCCCAGCGGGGAGTTCCAGATCGAGGCGATCTGCGGGGAGCGGCCGACGAGGGCCACCACGTGCTCCTCCAGACCGGCCCGGTGCAGGGTGCGGCGGAAGGTGGGCAACGTGTCCATCAGGCCGATCTCCGGGTCGACCGTCTGCGGGTCGTGGTAGTCCCAGCCCGGCTGCTGCTCCTCGCTGCCGCGGTGGTGGTCGACCGTCAGGGCCGTCACACCGGCCTCGCGGGCCGCGTCGGCGAGCAGGATGGTGGAGCGGCCGCAGTACGTGCCGACCTCCAGCAGGGGCAGCCCGAGCACGCCCGCCTCGACGGCGGCCGCGTACAGCGCGAGCCCCTCATCGACGGGCATGAACCCCTTCGCGGCCTCGAACGCGGCCAGGATCTCCGGCTTGGGTGCCGCGGGCATGGGGGGCCTTTCGGTAGGGGGCGGGAGGCGGGTGCGGTGCGGGCTTCATGCTGCCGTATGGGGGAGGGACGAGCCACGCGGGGGGTCAGCCCTGGTGAGAGCGCCGGTACTCCATCGGTGACACGCCGTACGCCGTCCGGAAGGCGCGGGTGAAGTCCGAGGCCCGGGGCATGCCCCAGCGGGCGGCGACGGCGTGCACCGGCGTGGTCCGCTGCGCCGGGTCGGCCAGGTCGCGGCGGGCGCCTTCCAGGCGCTGGGCGCGGATCTGGGCGGCGACGGTCTCGCCGTCCGCCTGCTGCTGGAAGAGGCGGTGCAGATAGCTGACGGAGATGTAGTGCGCGGCGGCGATCGTGCGCGGGGTCAGGTCCGGGTCGTGGAGGTTGCGCCGGATGAACGCCTGGATCTGCTGGGCCGTGACCCGGCCGCGGGCCTCCGGCTCCAGCGCCGCCTCCGCCTCCAGGAGCTGGGCGAGCAGCGCCGTCAGCAGGTCGAGTACGACCGTCCCCAGGCGCGGCCCGTCCGCGGGCCGCAGGACGTCGGCCTGCCGGTCCAGCCCGGTGAGGAAGTCCGCCAGCAGCGCGCCCACGCCCTCCTGGCCGGGTAGGCGCCGGCCCAGCAACTCCCGCACCCGGTGCGCCGGCAGGGGCAGCAGGGCTTTGGGGAAGTCGACCGCCACGCCCTTCACGATCCCGCCGCCGGTCCGCGACCGCAGGTCGTAGGGCTGCGAACTGTCGGCCAGGTGCAGGTCGCGCGGGCCGAACAGGCTCCTGCGGTCCGCGTGGTCGAGCGCCAGGCCGCCGTCGAGCAGCAGCGTGAGGTGGTAGAGCTCGGGGTCGGACCGGCGCACCTGCTTCGGGCCGCGCCGGTAGCGCGTCGGCAGGAACGCCGTCGTGCCGACGGTGACCGGGCCCAGCTCCATGAGCCGGTGCTCGGCCCAGAAGTCGGCCGCGTGGTCGCTGCTGATGTCGCTGGGGGAGCGGGTACGGCTGAGCAGCTCACGCCACCGCTCGAACCGCTCCTCCACGGGCACGTCCGCACTCCGGAAAACGGTCCCGATCATCCTGCCTCCTCCCCGCGTCCGTCCGGGCGGCGACATTTTCGCATGTGGGGAGGGGGCGGGAGGTGGTGGGGATGCTGGTGGGGGCGGGTCGGGCCGGCTGGGTGCCGGGTGGGGCGGAGAGCTGATGCCGGACCGGAGAGCTGATGCCGGACCGGACAGGCGGGGCTCAGACCCGCCGGCCGCGGTCCTGGGGGCCGGAAAACCGAGAGGCCGGTCCGGGCCTGGCCACCAGGCGGGCACGCCGTCGGCTGGTGGGTGGGGCGGCTCCCACTTCCGTCGGGTGGCTGATGGGCGGCCTGGCTCGCGGTGGGGGGCCGGGTGGCTGGTCGGTCGTCCGGCTCACCGTAAGGGCGTCGGGCGGCCGGCCGGTGCATCGGCTGCTCGGCGCTGGCCGGCGCGTGATCGATTCGTGGCCCGGCCCCCGCCTGTGGCGCGCGGACGCACCGGGTCGGGGCGTCGGAACCGCCGGTCACGAGCCCGGGGGCCGTCATGGCGAACGGCTCCCTCCTGCCCTGGGCTGGGGCGGGAAGGAGCCGTTGTGCTCGGTGCGTCAGTGGGTCGTGACCGAGTCGCCCGGCAGGGAGAGGTCCAGGTCGACCGGGCGCTCCTCGCCGCCGTGCGTCGCCGCCGAGGCCAGCGGTGCGTGGCCGGTGGCGCGGGCGGCCAGGACGTACGCGCCCTCGGACGGCACGGCGAGCGCGTAGCTGCCGTCCTCCGCGGAGAGCGTCGCGCCCGCCTGGCGGCCCCGCCGGTCGATCAGCGTGACCTTGGCGCGGGCGACCGGGGCGCCGTCGGCGTCCAGGACCCGGCCCCTAAAGCCGCGCAGCGCCTCCTCGGCGCGCTCGATGTTGGCCTCCTCCTCGCTGCTCACCCGCAGCCGCGGCGCGCGGTCGGGCTTCGGCAGGAACAGCGCCATCAGCAGGCCGACGGCCACCGCGCCGGTCGCGATGAGGAAGGAGACCCGGAAGCCGTGCATGGTCGGGATCGCGACGCCGCCGACGTTGTTCGCGGTGTTCGCCAGCACCATCCCGACGACGGCGCTCGACACGGACGTACCGATGGACCGCATCAGCGTGTTGAGTCCGTTCGCCGCGCCCGTCTCCGAGGCCGGCACCGCGCCGACGATCAGCGCGGGCAGCGAGGAGTACGCGAGGCCGATGCCGGCGCCCAGGACGACGGCGATGACCAGGCTCTGCCAGGCCGCGCTCATCAGGCCGAGGCCCGCGCCGTAGCCGACGGCGATGATCAGCATGCCGAGGATCAGGGTGACCTTCGGGCCGTACTTGGCGGACAGGCGGGCGTAGACGGGGGCCGTGAACATCATCGTCAGGCCCAGCGGGGCCACCAGCAGGCCCGCCACGACCATCGACTGGCCGAGCCCGTAGCCGGTCGCCTTCGGCAGCTGTAGCAGCTGGGGAAGGACGAGCGAGACGACGTAGAAGGAGACACCGACCATGATCGAGGCCAGGTTGGTGAAGAGGACGGCCGGGCGGGCCGTGGTGCGCAGGTCGACCAGGGGGGCCTTGCCGCGCAGTTCGTACACGCCCCACAGGACCAGGATGACGGCGGAGGCGACGAACATGCCGAGGGTGCTGCCCGACGTCCAGCCCCAGTCGCTGCCCTTGGTGATCGGCAGCAGGAACAGGACCAGTCCGGCGGAGAGCCCGAGCGCGCCGAGCAGGTCGAAGGAGCCCTCGGCGCGCATCGGGGACTCCGGTACGACGAGGAGGGTGAGCAGGATCGACAGGGCGCCGAGTCCGGCGGCGCCGTAGAAGAGGGCGTGCCAGTCGGCGTGCTGGGCGACCAGTGCCGCGAGCGGCAGCGCGAGTCCGCCGCCGACGCCGATCGAGGAGCTCATCAGCGCCATCGCCGAGCCGAGCTTCTCGCGGGGCAGCATGTCGCGCATCAGGCCGATGCCGAGCGGGATGGCGCCCATCGCGAAGCCCTGGAGCGTACGGCCTACGATCATCGGCAGCAGCGTGCTGGTGAAGGCGCTGACCAGGGCGCCCACCACCATCAGCGCGATGCTGAGGACGAGCATGCGCCGCTTGCCGTACAGGTCGCCGAGGCGGCCCATGATCGGGGTGGCGACGGCGCCGGAGAGCAGGGTCGAGGTCAGGACCCAGGTGGCGTTGCTGGGGGCGGTGTCCAGCAGTTGCGGCAGGTCCTTGATGACCGGGACGAGCAGGGTCTGCATCACCGCGACAACGATGCCCGCGAAGGCGAGCACCGGGACAACGGCCCCGCTCGCTCTCCGGGCGGGCTGGTCGTTCGTCGTGTGGGTCATGAGGTGAGGCCTCCAGTGAGATAAGTGCTGGGTAAACCTCGTATGCATGGGCAACTATTCCGTTGCTTCGGGTCTCTAACGAATCCTTGACCGGCTCATGGGTTTCTGATCATCCGTCAGGGGCTGGTCTGTTGGTGGAACGTGTTCTAGTCTCGCGGCCCATGAGGGCATACGTGGCAGGCGTCGGCATGACCAGGTTCGAGAAGCCCGAATCCCGTGACCGGCAGTACTGGGACATGGTGCGGGAGGCGGGCGGTGCCGCTCTCGCGGACGCCGGGGTGGCCTACGGCGAGGTGGAACAGGTTACCGTCGGCTACTGCTTCCAGCCCTCCACCGCCGGCCAGCGCGCCGCGTACGAACTGGGCCTGACCGGCGTTCCCGTCTACAACGTCAACAACAACTGCGCGACCGGTTCGACGGCGCTGATGCTCGCCCGGCAGCTCGTCGAGGGCGGGTCGGCCGACTGCGTCCTGGCCCTGGGGTTCGAGAAGATGAAGAGGGGCTCGCTGGGCTCGGGCGCCGACGAAGGGGACTTCTCGGCCTCGCCGGTCGCCCGGCACTACAGGATCATGGCCGCCCGGCACGGCTTCGAGACGACCCCGCCCACCGCCCAGATCTTCGGCGACGCGGCCCGCGAGCACATGGAGCGGTACGGCACGACCGAGGCGCAGCTCGCCGCCGTCGCCGCCAAGAACCACCGGCACTCGGCGCACAACCCGTACGCGCAGTTCCGGGACGTGTACGAGGTCGCCGACATCCTCGCCTCCCCCGTCGTCCACCGGCCGCTGACCAGGCTCCAGTGCTCGCCGACCTCCGACGGGGCGGCCGCGGCCGTGGTGGTCTCGGAGCGGTTCGCGCGGGAACGGGGGCTGACCGGGCTCGTCGAGATCGTCGCGCAGGCCATGACCACCGACACCGAGGAGTCCTTCGCCTCCGGCTCCTGCGTCGACGTCGTCGGGCAGCCGATGTCCCGGGAGGCGGCCCGGCAGGTGTACGAGCGGGCCGGGCTCGGCATCGGGGACGTGGACGTCGTGGAGCTGCACGACTGCTTCTCCGTCAACGAGCTGCTGACCTACGAGGCGCTCGGCATGTGCGGGGAGGGGGAGTCCGGCAAGCTCGTGGAGTCGGGGGCGACCACGTACGGCGGGCGCTGGGTGGTGAACCCCTCCGGCGGGCTGATCTCCAAGGGGCATCCGCTGGGAGCCACCGGGATCGCCCAGGTCGCCGAGCTGGTGTGGCAGTTGCGGGGGACGGCGGGGGAGCGGCAGGTGGCCGGGGCACGGGTGGGACTCGCGCACAACATCGGGCTGGGCGGGGCGGCGGTGGTGACGATGCTGCGGACCGTGGGGTAGGAGGGTGACGCGGGCCGTGGCGTGAGGAGTCGTAGGTCCAAATTCCGATGCCAGGAGTGTCCCGCGGTTGAGAGCATGACAGGCATGCTGGAAGCCGCCGACGTCACCCGGGCCCCCGTCCGTACCGCGCCCCCCACCTGGCTGGTGGTCGCGCTCGCCTGCGCCGGGCAGTTCCTGGTCGTCCTGGACGTGTCCGTCGTCAACGTGGCGCTGCCGTCGATGCGGGCCGACCTGGGGCTGAGCGCGTCGGGCCTGCAATGGGTGGTGAACGCCTACGCGATCGCCTTCGCCGGGTTCATGCTGCTCGGCGGGCGGGCCGGGGACCTGTACGGCCGCAAGCGGATGTTCCTGGTGGGGCTCGCCCTGTTCACGCTGGCCTCGCTCGGCGGCGGGCTCGCCCAGGAGGGCGGCCAGCTCCTGGTCGCGCGGGCGGTGCAGGGGCTCGGCGCGGCGGTGCTCGCGCCCTCGACGCTCACCATCCTCACCGCCGCCGTGCCGGAGGGGCCGGCGCGGGCACGGGCGATCGCCACCTGGACCGCGGTCGGCGCGGGCGGCGGAGCCGCGGGCGGGCTCGTCGGCGGGGCGCTGGTGGACTGGCTGTCGTGGCGGTGGGTGCTGCTGATCAACGTGCCCGTCGGGGCGGTGGTGCTGGTGGGCGCGCTGCGCCGGCTGACGGAGAGCCGCACCGGCGGCGGGCGGCGGCTGGACCTGCCGGGCGCGGTGCTGGTGACGGCGGGGCTCGGGACGCTCGCCTACGGCATCTCGCAGACCGAGGCCGCCGGGTGGACGGCGCCGGACACGCTGGTGCCGCTGGGCGCCGGGCTGCTGCTCGTCGCCGGGTTCCTGATGGTCGAGGCGCGTACGGCGGCACCGCTGATGCCGCTGCGGCTGTTCCGGCTGCGGGCGGTGTCGTCGGCCAACGCGGCGATGTTCCTGAGCGGTTCGGCGATGTTCTGCATGTGGTTCTTCATGACGCTGTACGCCCAGAACGTGCTCGGCTACACCCCGCTGGAGGCCGGTCTCGCCTTGGTGCCGAGCTCCCTCGCGGTGCTCGTCGGCTCCAAGGCGGCGCCCCGCTTCATGCCGCTGATCGGCGCGCGCAACGTGGCCGCGCTCGGGGCACTGGTGGCGGCGGCGGGCTTCGGCTGGCAGTCGGCGATGACGCCGGCGGGCGACTACCTCACCGAGATCATGTTCCCGGGCATCCTGATGATGCTGGGCGCCGGTCTGGCGGCGACCCCGCTGGCCGCGCTCGCCACGTCGGGGGCGGCGCCGGGCGAGGCCGGTCTGGTGTCGGGGCTGGTCAACACCTCGCGGACGATGGGCGGTTCGCTCGGGCTCGCGGTCATGTCGACGATCGCCGCGACGCGCACGGGGGGCGGTGACACGCCCCGCGTGCTGACGGAGGGGTACGCGCTGGTGTTCCGCACGGGGGCGGGGGTGCTGCTCGTGGGGGCGGTGCTGACGGCGGTGTGGCTGCCCCGGCCGCGCCCGGCGAACTCCGGTCGCTGAGGCGGCCGTTCAGCCGGCCGGGGTTCACAGCCACCCCTGCTGCCGTGCCTCCCGGATCGCCTCCGTGCGGTTGCGGGTGCCCGTCTTGCCGATGGCCGACGAGAG
This sequence comes from Streptomyces sp. 7R007, assembly GCF_054850255.1. Taxonomy (NCBI): domain Bacteria; kingdom Bacillati; phylum Actinomycetota; class Actinomycetes; order Kitasatosporales; family Streptomycetaceae; genus Streptomyces; species Streptomyces sp. 7R007. The sequence goes on from NZ_JBTWMV010000045.1 coordinate 25,351, forward strand.
GTAGTTGCGCACCGTCGACTCCGACAGGTGCAGCTTCGCGGCGACGTCGGCGACGGTCGCGCCGTCCGCGGAGGCCTTGAGGACGTCGCACTCGCGGGCGGTGAGCGGACTGGGCCCGGCGCTGAGCGCGGCGGCGGCGAGGGCCGGGTCGATCACCGTCTCGCCGGCCAGCACCCGGCGGATCGCCGCGGCCAGCTCCTCCACCGGGCCGTCCTTCACCAGGAAGCCGGCGGCTCCGGCCTCCATGGCCCGCCGCAGGTAGCCGGGGCGGCCGAAGGTGGTCAGGATCAGCACCCGGCAGTCGGGCACCTGCTCACGGAGTTCGGCGGCGGCCTCCAGGCCGCTCAGGCCCGGCAGTTCGATGTCGAGGAGGGCCACGTCGGGCCGGTGCGCCAGCGCCGCGTCCACGATCGCGTCACCGGCCCCCACCTGGGCGACGACCTCGATGTCCGCCTCCATGCCGAGCAGCAGGGCGAGGGCGCCGCGCATCATTCCCTGGTCCTCGGCGAGCAGGACCCGCACGCTCTTCGACGGCCGGTGATCCCGGGGCATCTCGTTCACGGTCCAAGACTAGCCAATTCAAAGAGTGGTTATTGGTCGACGCCGCGGGTCTTGACGCCCTGCCGGGGCGCGCAAACAATCGCCTCTGCAATTCCCGAATGCCCGGCATTTTCACCGTCGAATAGGTTCGGTATTTCGATCGAACAGTGTCCGGTATTTCGACCAAGCAAGACCAGGCACGGCAGGGCACAGCACGACACGGCACGACAACGCAAGGCGACCGGCTCTCACGGCACAAGCAGACCCCGCACTGCCCCACGACCGTCAAAGAGGTGCACCGTGTTCTCCAGACTCAGAACCGCGCTCCTGGCCGCGCTCTCCGCGCTGGTCACCGTCCTCGCGCTGGCCGTCGGCGTCCCCCAGGCCCAGGCCGCGAGCTCGCTGCCCTGTGACGTCTACGCCGCCGCCGGCACCCCCTGCGTCGCCGCGCACAGCCTCGTGCGGGCGCTGTACTCCTCCTACGGCGGCTCGCTCTACCAGGTGCAGCGCGCCTCCGACAGCGCCACCAAGGACATCGGGCTGCTGGCGACCGGCGGCTACGCCAACGCCGCCGCCCAGGACTCCTTCTGCTCCGGCACCACCTGCATCATCACCAAGATCTACGACCAGTCCTCGCGCCACAACGACCTGACCGTCGAGGGCGCGGGCGGGGCCGGCGCGGCCGACGTCGGCGCACCCGCCGACGCCCTGCCGGTGACCGTCGGCGGGCACCAGGTCTACGGCCTGGAGATCTCGGCCGGCATGGGCTACCGGGACAACTCCACCTCCGGCGTGGCCACCAACGGCGGCGCCGAGGGGATGTACATGGTCACCTCCGGCACCCACGTCAACGGCAGCTGCTGCTTCGACTACGGCAACGCCGAGACGAACAACATGGACACCGGCAACGGCCACATGGACGCGATCAACTTCGGCACCGAGTGCTGGTTCTCGCCCTGCTACGGCCAGGGGCCGTGGGTGCAGGCCGACCTGGAGAACGGGCTGTTCCAGTCCAACCTCGGCTACAGCACCAACTCCTCCAACACGGGCACGGGCGCGCTGCCGTTCGTGACGGCGCTATTGAAGAACAACGGCCAGGACCATTTCGCACTGAAATGGGGCAACGCCCAATCCGGCGGTCTGACCACGACCTATTCCGGCAGTGAGCCCACCAACGCCGCCGGTTACTCGCCCATGCACCAGGAGGGCGCGATCGTGCTGGGCACCGGCGGCGACAACAGCAACGGCTCCATCGGCTCCTTCTTCGAGGGCGTCATGACCTCCGGCATCCCCACGGACGCCGCCGACAACGCCGTGCAGGCCGACATCGTCTCCGTCGGCTACGGCGGCGCGACCGGCTCCACCGGTTCGCTCACCCCCGGCTCGGAGATCTCGCTGCAGGCGACGACCTCCTGCTGCACGACCGACTACATCCGCCACCAGAACAACAACGCCGTCATCTCACCGATCACGTCCAGCAGTTCGACGCTGGACAAGAACGACGCCACCTGGATCGTCCGCCGCGGTCTGGCCGACGGCTCCTGCGTCTCCTTCGAGTCGCGCAACTACCCCGGCGACTTCCTGCGCCACTACAACTACCAGCTCTACCGCCAGCCCATGGTCGGCACCACGCAGTTCAGACAGGACGCGACGTTCTGCCCGACGACCGGCAAGAGCGGCACGGGCACGTCGTTCGCCTCGTACAACTACCCGACCCGGTACCTGCGGCACTACAACCACACCGTCTACATAGCGAGCAACGGCGGCTCGAACACCTGGGACAGCGCCACGTCCTGGGCGAGCGACGTCAGCTGGGTGGTCACCTCGCCCTGGGCGCCGTAGCCAGGGCCGGGTCCCGGGGCGCGCCGCCGGGCTCCACGGGGAGCTCGGCGGTGACCGTGAAGCCGCCGCGCGGCGCGGGGGCCGCCCGCAGTGAGCCGCCCGCCGCCGCGAGGCGCTCGGTCAGCCCGATCAGCCCCGTGCCGCCCACGCCCGGCAGCTCCGGGCCGGCGCCCGTGCCGGTGCCGTTGTCGGCGACGGTGAGCCGGACCCGCTCGGGGCCGCCCTCCACGGCGATCTCGCAGCGGGTCGCGCCGCTGTGGCGTACGGCGTTGGTGACCGCCTCGCGCACCACCCAGCCCAGCAGCGCCTCGGTGCGCGGCGCCAGCGGAGGGCCCGAGCGGCGTACGGCGGGTTCGATGCCGGCGGCCGTCAACGCCGAGCGGGCGCGGTCCAGTTCGGTGCCGAGGCTGCCCTCGCGGTAGCCGGTGACCGCCTCGCGGATCTCGGTGAGCGCCTGCCGGCCCACCGACTCGATGTCGGTGATCTGGCCGAGCGCCGCGTCCGGGTCGCGCGGCGCGAGCCGGCGGGCCGCCTCCGACTTCACCACGATCACCGACAGGGTGTGGCCGAGCAGGTCGTGCAGGTCGCGGGAGAAGCGCAGGCGTTCCTGCTCCACCGCGCTGCGGGCCAACTCCTCGCGGGCGGCGCGCAGTTCCCGTACCGCCTCGGACAGGGACAGGATCGCCGCGGTGACGACGGTCGACAGGAACGTCCCGTAGGCGATGCCGATCGCGTCCCAGCCGGCCCGGGAGACCGCGACCGTCGTGGCCAGCGCGGTCACCGTGAGCCCGGCCGCCCGGAGCCGCGGCCCCCGCACCACCGCGCCGGTGGCGAGGCCGAGCAGCGGGAAGAAGTACAGCCAGCTCCCGCCGTAGCCGGCGCCCAGGCCGCAGGTCACCACCGCCATCAGGGCCAGCGCCAGCCAGGTCGCGCGGGCCTCGCGCTTGCGCCGGTCGAAGGCACGGAACACCACGTAGACGTAGAGGGAGTTGAAGACGAGCAGGCCCACGGCGCCGATCCACGGGTTGGGCGTCTTGCCCTGGAAGATGTTGGAGAAGGACCCCAGCCCCATCAGCAGCCAGGGCAGGAGGGAGAAACCGGTGGGCGGCGGACCGGGGTTCTCCAGCTCCTTGTCACGGTCGTCGCACCGGCCCCGCCGGTGGGTCCTGCTCCACAGCCTGGTCATCTCTCGATCCCCCCCATCCAGACGGTCCGCGCGGACCGCCGGTACGACAGCACAGCGTACGAAGCGAACGCCGGCAGTCAGAGCCCCAGCACGGCGATCGTGACGGGAGCCGGCGCCCGTCCCTCGGCGACCGAGCCACCGAGCCGCGCGAAACAGCAGGTCCGGGAACCGCAGGCCGCGCCGCGAGGGGCATCGGTGCCGGGTGGCGTCCGGCGACGAAGGCGGCCGGCTCGCGCACGGTGCCCCGGGCACGGCCGGCGCCTCCTGGAGCATCGGGCCCACCCGGCCGGCCGGTACCGCCGCCGACGGGGGCGCGCCGAACAGCTCCGCCGCCCCGGAGTCCGGTTCGTTCACGCCGAGCGGCAGCGAGATGGCCGTCGACTTGCCGGCGCCGATGCGTCCGAGGAGCGCGACCGTCTCACCGGGCGCGATCGTCACGTCGTCGCCGTCGACGGCCCGTGCGGTGCCGGAACTCTTGACCGCTCCCGTGCAGGAGACGGCTGGTGCGCTGTCCTGTGTCATGCCTACGACGCTACGAATCCGCGTCGCCGCCCGGCAGATGCGCATGTACGGACTCGGGCAGTACAAATGTCACGGCCGGGCAACCTGACACGGCGTCAGGAGCCTTCACAAGTGCGGTGCCCTGGGCTATACAAGGGGCGCCGGACTGGAACGCGTTCTAGATCGGCCCGCAGCGACCTCGGTGCGGCCGACGGTGCGGACGGCCGCACCGGGGTCTTCAGTCGCCACCTTCAGGAGCCCCATGCCCATCGACGCAGCCAAGGCCCTCGCCGCCGAGCCCCGGACCGGCGAGATCACCTGGACCGCCAAGGACGTCCAGCTCTACCACCTCGGCATCGGCGCCGGCCTGCCCGCCACCGACCCCGACGAGCTGCGCTACACCCTGGAGTCCCGGCTGCACGTGCTGCCGAGTTTCGCCACCGTCGCCGGCGCGGGCTCCCCGGGCGTGATCAGCGGGCTGTCCATGCCGGGCGTCGACGTCGACCTCGCGAAGGTCCTGCACGGCGGTCAGAGCCTGGAGGTCCACCGCCCGATCCCGGTCCGGGGCACCGCCACCGCCACCGCCCGGATCGCCGCCGTGTACGACAAGACCAAGGCTGCCCTCCTGGTCCTGCGCACCGAAGTCGCCGACGAGGACGGGCCGTTGTGGACCAGCGACGCGCAGATCTTCGTCCGGGGGGAGGGCGGCTGGGGCGGCGACCGCGGCCCCTCCACCCGCCCGGAACCCCCCGCCGGCGACCCCGACCGGACCGTCGAGCGCCCGATCCGCGAGGACCAGGCCCTGCTCTACCGCCTCTCCGGCGACCTCAACCCGCTGCACGCCGACCCCGAGTTCGCCAAGCTCGCCGGGTTCGACCGGCCCATCCTGCACGGGCTGTGCACCTACGGCATGACGCTGAAGGCGGTCGTGGACACGCTGCTGGACGGGGACGTCGGCCGGGTGCGCTCGTACGCGACCCGGTTCGCGGGCGTGGTCTATCCGGGGGAGACCCTGCGCATCCGGATGTGGCGCTCCACTGGCTCCGTCGGCTCCGTCGGCTCCGTGCGGGTGGCCGTCAGCGCCGCCGAGAGGGACGCGCCCGTCCTCGCCGACACGATCGTCGAACACTCTTGATCCAGCAGGCAGTTGAGGGGAGCCGCACCATGCGCGCAGCCGTACTGCACGAGATCGGCCAGGACAAGCTCGAAGTCCACGACGACATCGAGGCCGTGGGCCCCGGGCCCGGCAGGGTGAGGATCCGGGTGCGGGCCACGGGGCTGTGCCACTCGGACCTGTCCGCGATGAGCGGGGTACTGCCCCAGCCGGCGCCGTTCGTGCCCGGGCACGAGGGCGCGGGCGAGGTGCTGGAGGTCGGCGACGGCGTCACGCGGGTCAAGCCCGGCGACCGGGTCGTGGTCTGCTGGCTGCCGGCCTGCGGCACCTGCCCGGCGTGCCGGCGCGGCCAGACCGAGCTGTGCCTGGCCGGGTTCATGAACGCCGGCACCCCCAACTTCAAGCGCCCCGGCGGTGACGTCTTCGGCTTCGCGGGCACCGGCACCTTCGCCGAGGAGGTCGTCGTCGACGCCGGCAGCGCGGTGCCGATCCCGGACGACGTGCCCTTCGACATCGCCGCGCTGATCGGCTGCGGGGTCACCACCGGGCTCGGCGCGGCGCTCAACACCGCGGACGTGGAGGCCGGTTCGTCGGTCGCGGTGATCGGGTGCGGGGGCGTCGGGATCTCCGCGATCCAGGGGGCGCGGCTCAAGGGCGCCGCCGAGATCGTCGCCGTCGACCCCGTCGTCTCGCGCCGCGAGTCCGCGCTGCGGTTCGGCGCCACCAAGGCCGTCTCGCCGGACGAACTGCCCGAGGCCAAGCAGCAGGTCACCGGCGGTGAGGGCTTCGACTACGTCTTCGAGGTCGTCGGCAGGTCGACCACCGCCCGCACCGCGTACGAGAACACCCGGCGCGGCGGCACACTGGTCGTCGTCGGCGCGGGCGCCATGGACGACTTCCTCCAGCTCAACATGTTCGAGCTGTTCTTCGACGAGAAGCGGATCCTGCCCTCGATGTACGGCGGCGGCGACGTGCTGCGCTCCTACGAGCGCACCATCGCCCTGTGGCGGGCCGGCCGCATCGACCTGGCCGGCCTGATCACCCACCGGGTGCCGCTGGCCGACATCAACGAGGCCCTGGACCAGATGCGCACCGGCACCGCCCTGCGCACCTGCATCGAGATCTGACGGGGGTGTCCGTGTCGCAGCCACCGGACGTGTCACAGTCACCGGACGAGTCACAGTCACCGGACGCGTCACGGCCGTTGGAGGGGCTGTCCGCCGTCGTGACCGGCGCGGGGCGCGGTCTGGGCCGGGCCGAGGCGCTCGAACTGGCCCGGCTCGGCGCGGCCGTCGTCGTCAACGACTACGGGCAGCCCGGCCGGGACGGCTCCGGCGCGGCCTCCGCCGGGCCCGCCGAGGAGGTCGCCGCCGAGATCCGCAAGGCCGGCGGCCGGGCCGTCGCCCACACCGGGGACGTCGCCGACCACCAACAGGCCGGGGAACTGGTGGAGTTGGCGGTCGCCGAGTTCGGCAGGCTGGACATCCTGGTCAACAACGCGGGCATCCTGCGCGACCGCATGGTCTTCTCCATGACCGAGGACGAGTGGGACTCCGTCATCCGCGTCCACCTCAAGGGGCACTTCAACACGACCCGCTTCGCCGCCGCCCACTGGCGCGCGCGGTCCAAGGCGGCGGGCGCCCCGGTCCACGGGCGGATCGTGAACACCTCGTCGGAGGCGTTCCTCGCCGGGTCGGCGGGACAGCCCAACTACGCGGCGGCGAAAGGGGGGATCGTCGGCCTGACGACCTCCACGGCCCTCGCGCTGGCCAAGTACGGCGTGACGGCCAACGCCATCTGCCCGCGCGCCCGCACCCGCATGACCGAGGACGTCTTCGCCGGCCTCCAACACCCGGCCGACGGCCTCGACCCGCTCGCCCCCGAGCACGTCGCCCCCCTCGTCGGCTACTTGGCCTCCCCGGCCGCCGCCCGGATCAACGGCCAGCTGCTCGTCGTCCACGGCGGGATGGTGGCGATCGTCGAACGGCCGCGCGTACGGGCGAAGTTCGACAGCACACAGGACACCTTCACCTACGACGAGCTGGACGCCGTCCTCACCCCGCACTACGCCCACCACCCACCCGAGGAGACGTTCGCGGCGACGGAGGTGCTGGCCCTGAAACGGGGCTAGACACACCACGGCCCCGGACCCTCGCGGGGTTCCGGGGCCGTGTCGCGTCAGGCCGCGGTTTCGGCTTCCTCGGCCACCTTGCGGTGACGGCCGCGCGGGGCCGCCTCGCTGTCGTGGGCCGAGACCGGACCCCGGTGCCGGCCGTGGCCGGTGTCCTCGGTGTCGGTGCGCGGCGGCTGAGTGGTGCTGGCGTCGCTCATCGAAGAATTCACCCCGTCAACATGATCTTTCTTACAGCCCGGCGAGTGTACCCAGCACACCTCACCCGGAATCCAGGAGCCCATGCCAACCGGCACTAGTTCGTTACAACCCGTCCCAGCGGCGCCTCCCGCAACGGCACGGGACGGGGCGCGGCGGGTTTCGCGGCCTCCGCCTCCGGTGCCGGCGCGGGCTCCTCCGGCACCGTCTCCCGCGGCTCCCCCCACACCGCCTCCACCCGCGCCACCCCGCACGGCACCTCGTCCGTGGCGTAGGGCAACCGCAGCACCCCCTCCTCCGTCCACAGCCCCGCACCGGTCAACCACCCCGCGGGCGCCGGAACATGACGCACCCGCCGCCGGTCCGGCCGCCACACGCCGACCCAGCTGCCGACCGGCCCGTCCACCCGCAGCGCCACCCCGCAGCTCTCCGGCACCAGCACCTGCCCCGGCTGGATCGCGAACGGCGTCACCGTGCACTCCGGCAGCCGCAGGCACTCCGGGAAGCGCACCGGCAGGGTGCTGCCGAGCACCCCCCAGCCCAGCCGTTCCCGCCCGGGCGAGGGCGCGTCCGAGCCGATCAGCAGCAGCCCGCTGTCCGGATCGGCGAGCAGCAGCCGGTCGTCGCTGCCGTCGGCGATCTGCAGCAGCGGCGACACCTCGGCGTCCCGCCCCAGGTCCAGGACGACCGTCTTGGTCCGCCCGCCGACCTCCCGGTCCAGCGCCAGCATCCGCCCCGCCCGGTCCAGCCACACCCCGCCCGAGCAGCGCCCCGGGATCTCCGCCAGCCGCTCCGGCCCGAAGGCGCCGCCCACCACCAGCCACAGCGCGCTGGAGCGCCGGCCCACGGCGAGGGCGTACGCCGTCGCGCCGCCCGGCGCCGGCGGCAGCAGCCACAGCCGGTCGCCCTCGTCCGGGCACTCGATCGCGCCGATCAGCACCTCGCCCGTGCCCGGTCCGGTCGGGTACAGCAGCGAGAAGACGTGCCGCCCCTCCGCCACCCGCCGGATCAGCACCCGCCCGTCGCCCATCGGCTGCACCTCGGTGCCGGGCTCCTCCGGCTGGTTGCCCGGCAACGGCACGGCGTACGGCTCCGGTCCGTCCAGCGTCCAGCGCTCCGGGAACCAGCAGCCGCCGTCCAGGGCGAGCCGGGCGGCGTAGGCGCCGTCCGCGGTGATCACGCACTGCGCCCGCGGCGCACCGTCCTCGGGGGCAGCCTCGGGCTCGATCGCACAGGCCGTCATGGTCTGGTCACCTCCGGCCACGAAGCTAGTTTTCGCACGCACGGCCGGGGGACCATGGGGCGCACGCTTCACACATAAGGGTGGTACAGGAACGATTCGCCTGAGGGGGCCGGGGTGGATGTGCTGAGGGTGGCCGGGGACGTGCCCCGCCGGTCGGCACCGGTTCAGCCGTACAGATCAGCCAGGTAGCCTTTTCCCCGTGCCCCGTCTGTCTGAAGTCATCGCCGCGCTGGAGAACCTGTGGCCCGCCGAGCGGGCCGAGTCCTGGGACGCGGTCGGCACGGTCGTGGGCGACCCCGACCAGGAGGTCACCCGGGTCCTGTTCGCCGTCGACCCCGTGCGGGAGACCGTCGACGAGGCCGTGAAGCTCGGCGCCGACCTGCTGGTCACCCACCACCCGCTCTACCTGCGCGGTACGACGACGGTGGCGGCCTCGCACTTCAAGGGCCGGGTCGTGCACACCCTGATCAAGAACGACATCGCGCTGCACGTGGCGCACACCAACGCCGACACCGCCGACCCGGGCGTCAGCGACGCGCTGGCCGGCGCGCTGGACCTGCGCGTCGTACGACCCCTCGTACCGGACCCCACCGACCCCGAGGGCCGCCGGGGCCTGGGCCGGATCTGCGAACTGGACCACCCGCTGCCCCTGCGCGAGTTCGCCGCGCGGGCCGCCGCACGCCTGCCCGCCACCGCGCAGGGCGTCCGCGTGGCCGGCGACCCGGAGGCGACGATCCGCACGGTCGCCGTCAGCGGCGGCTCCGGCGACAGCCTCTTCGACCAGGTCCGCGCGGCCGGCGTCGACGCCTTCCTCACCGCGGACCTGCGCCACCACCCGGCGTCCGAAGCGGTCGCCCACAGCCCCCTCGCGCTGCTCGACGCGGCGCACTGGGCCACCGAGTGGCCCTGGTGCGAGCTGGCCGCCGCCCAGCTCGACGAGATCTCCGACCGCCACGGCTGGGACCTGCGCGTCCACGTCTCGAAGACGGTCACCGACCCCTGGACCAGTCACTCCCCTTCACCTGGAGCCCCCAACTGAACGCCGCGCCCGCCGACCAGATCCGACTCCTCGACGTCCAGGACCTCGACGTACGCCTGCAGCAGCTCGCGCACAAGCGTCGGTCCCTGCCCGAGCACGCCGAGATCGAGTCGCTGACCAAGGACCACACCCAGCTGCGCGACCTGCTCGTCGCCGCGCAGACCGAGGAGAGCGACACCGCCCGCGAGCAGACCAAGGCCGAGCAGGACGTGGACCAGGTGCGCCAGCGCGCCGCCCGCGACCAGCAGCGCCTGGACTCCGGCGCGATCACCTCGCCCAAGGACCTGGAGAACCTCCAGCGCGAGATCGCCTCCCTCGCCAAGCGGCAGGGCGACCTGGAGGACGTCGTCCTGGAGGTGATGGAGCGCCGGGAGTCCGCGCAGGAGCGGGTCGCCGAGCTCACCGAGCGGGTCTCCTCCGTACAGGCGAAGATCGACGACGCGACCGCCCGCCGGGACGCCGCGTTCGAGGCGCTCGACGCCGAGGTGGCGACGGTGACCAAGGAGCGCGAGGTCATCGCGGCGGCCGTCCCGGCCGACCTGCTCAAGCTCTACGACAAGCTGCGCGAGCAGCAGGGCGGCATCGGCGCGGCCAAGCTGTACCAGCGCACCTGCCAGGGCTGCCGCCAGGAGCTGTCCATCACCGACATCAACGAGATCCGCGCGGCGGCCCCCGACACGGTGGTGCGCTGCGAGAACTGCCGCCGCATCCTGGTGCGCACGGCCGAGTCGGGCCTGTAGAGGGCGGCGCCGTGCGGGAGTTCATCGTCGAGGCGGACGGCGGCTCGCGGGGCAACCCCGGGCCGGCCGGGTACGGGGCGGTGGTGCGGGACGCGGCGACGGGGGAGGTGCTGGCGGAGGCGGCCGAGTACCTGGGCGTCGTCACGAACAACGTCGCCGAGTACCGGGGCCTGCTGGCCGGCCTGCGCACCGCCCACGCCCTCGACCCGTCCGCGGCGGTCCACGTGCGCATGGACTCCAAGCTGGTCGTGGAACAGATGTCGGGCCGCTGGAAGATCAAGCATCCCGACATGAAGCCCCTGGCCCTGGAGGCGGGACGCGTCTTCCCGGCCGACCGGGTGACGTACGAGTGGATCCCGCGCGAGCAGAACAGGCACGCGGACCGCCTGGCCAACGAGGCGATGGACGCGGGAGCCCGGGGCGAGCAGTGGACACCCCTCGATCCCACACCCGCCACACCCACCGCCCCTGCCCGCAGCGCGTCTTCGTCCGCTGCGACGGTTGCCGGCGGCGGGTCTTCGCCTGCGGTTGCTGCGCGTGGCGGGTCTTCGTCGGCTGCGGTGGTTGTCGGCGGTGGGTCTTCGCCTGTCATTCCTGCCGGCGGCGCGTCTTCGCCTGCGGTTGCTGCGCGTGGCGCGTCTTCGTCCGCTGCGGTGGTTGTCGGCGGCGGGTCCTCGCCTGTCATTCCTGCCGGCGGCGCGTCTTCGCCTGCGGTTCCTGCGCGTGGCGCGTCTTCGTCCGCCGCGGTGGCTGTTGGCGGCGTTTCCTCTTCCGGCGTGTCTTCGTCTGCGCCGCCTGCTTCCGGCGCTGCCCCTTCGTCAGGCTCCGGCTCTTCCCGTCGCGGGGCTGCGGAGGGGCTGGGTGGCACTGCCGCAAAGGCCGACGCCGACCGGCGGGCCGCTCGTGCCGTCGCGTCGCCCGGGTGGGCGCCCGCCGACATGGGAGCGCCGGCGACCTTCGTGCTGTTGCGGCACGGGGAGACGCCGCTGACGCCGCAGAAGCGGTTCTCCGGCAGCGGCGGTACCGACCCCTCCCTGTCCGACGTGGGGCGGGAGCAGGCCGAGCGGGTGGGCGCCGCGCTGGCCCGGCGCGGGACCATCGAGGCGATCGTCGCGTCCCCGCTCACCCGCACCCGGGAGACCGCCGCCATCGTCGCCCGCCACCTCGGCCTCGACGTGAGCATCGACGACGGCCTGCGTGAGACCGACTTCGGCGCCTGGGAGGGCCTCACCTTCGCCGAGGTCCGCGAGCGCCACCCCGGCGACCTGAACGCCTGGCTCGCCGACCCGCACGCCGAACCCACCGGCGGCGGCGAGAGCTTCGCGGCGACGGCGACCCGGATCGCCGCGGCCCGGGACAAGCTGGTCGCGGCCTACGCGGGCCGCACGGTCCTGCTGGTCTCCCACGTCACGCCGATCAAGACGTTCGTCCGCCTCGCGCTGGGCGCCCCGCCGGAGTCCCTGTTCCGCATGGAACTCTCGGCCGCCTCCCTGTCGGCGGTGGCGTACTACGCCGACGGCAACGCGAGCGTCCGTCTGTTCAACGACACCTCTCACCTGCGCTGACGCAGCCCGGCCGCCTCGCGGGCCAGGGCCTCCACCCGCGCCCAGTCCCGCGCGGCCACGGCGTCCGCCGGAAGCATCCAGGTGCCGCCCACACAGCCGACGTTGGGCAGCGCCAGATACTCGGCCGCGTTCGCCGCCCCGATCCCGCCCGTCGGACAGAACCGCGCCTGCGGCAACGGCCCGGCCAGGGACCGCAGATACGCCGTACCGCCCGCCGCCTGCGCCGGGAAGAACTTCATCTCCCGCACCCCGCGCTCCAGCAGCGCCACCACCTCCGACGTGGTCGACACCCCCGGCAGGAACGGCACCCCCGACTCCCGCATCGCCTCCAGCAGTACGTCCGTCCACCCCGGGCTGACCAGGAACCGCGCCCCGGCGTCCACCGACGCCCGCACCTGCTCCGGCGTGATCACCGTCCCGGCCCCCACCACCGCCTCCGGCACGTCCCCGGCGATCGCGCGGATCGCCTCCAGCGCCGCCGGCGTCCGCAACGTCACCTCGATCGCCGGCAGCCCTCCGCCGACCAGCGCCCGGGCGAGCGGCACCGCGTCCGCGGCGTCCTCCAGGACGACGACGGGCACGACGGGCGCGAGGTCCAGCAGCGAAGGCGCGGGCGAGGGCGAAGGAGGGGGCGGGGGCGGGGAGGCAGGCATGGCGTCATCCTGCCCAAGGGGTGCAGCATGCGCAAAGGACGTTGCGGAGAATGCAACGCAGGGTCAGTGGACCTCGTCCACCAGCACGTCCAGCGCCCACGCCTGCCCCGCCTTCGCGGGCGCCTGCGCCTCCACCACGTAGCCGAGGTCGCGCAGCACCTCCACCAGCTCCGCCGGACCCGCGGGACGCGCCCCCGCCGTCAGCAGACTGCGCACGATCCGCCCCTTGGTCGCCTTGTTGAAGTGGCTGACCACCTTCCGCGTCGGCGCGTGCAGCACCCGTACCGTCGCCGTGCGCCCCGCGACCTCGCCCTTCGGCTTCCAGGCGGCCGCGTACGCCGAGGACCGCAGGTCCAGGACCAGCCCGTCGCCGGCGGCCTCGGGCAGCGCCGCCGCCATCGGCGCCCGCCAGTGCGCGCCCAGCGCGCCGAGCCCCGGCAGGCGCACACCCATCGAGCAGCGGTACGAGGGGATCCGGTCCGTCACCCGCACCGCGCCCCACAGCCCGGAGAAGACCAGCAGCGAGCGCGCGGCCCGCTTCTTCGCGGCGGTGTCCAAGGACGCCAGGTCGAGAGCGTCGTACAGCACGCCCGTGTAGATCTCCCCGGCGGGCCGCGCCCCGGCCGTGCGCAGCCCGGCGTTCTTGGCCACCTCGCCGCGCAGCCCCTCGGTCAGTCCGAGCACCTCGCGCGCCTTCTCCTCGTCCGCCGCGCACAGCTCGACCAGCTCGTCCAGCACGGCCAGACGCGCGGCCGTCAGCCCCGGCAGGGACAGCGACTCCGGCTTCAACGGGGCGCCACGGCCGGAGGAGGCCTTGCCTTCGGAGGGAGGCAGCAGGACCAGCACGGAGGATCTCCTAACTCTTGAGCTCCCGGACAGCGTACGGTCCCCGCTCCTGCTGATCTCCCGCGCGGCGTACGGTTTCCGGCCGTCCCGGGTTCCGGCACGCGCACGGCTCTGTTACTCGCGAGTTCCGGCCCGGCGCACAGCCCTCGGCTCTCCCGGGTTCCGGGCCGGCGTACGGACCCCGGTCCTCCCGAGTTCTCGGCCAGCGCACCGACCCCGATCGGCTTACCCTCGCGGTATGCCCCGCCGCCACATCCGGGTGACCGGCGCCCCCGAGGCCCCCCTCCGGGCCGCGCTCGCCGCCCTGCGCACCGAGCTGGGCCTGCCCGGCGGCTTCCCGCCGGACGTCCTCGCCGAGGCCGAGCGGGCCGCGAAGACCGCCGTACCGCCTTCGTACGACGCCACCGGCGTCCCCCTGTTCACCATCGACCCGCCCGCCTCCATGGACCTCGACCAGGCGATGCACCTGGCCCGGCACGGCACCGGCTACCGCGTCCGGTACGCCATCGCCGACGTCGCCGCCTTCGTCGTACCTGGATCGGCCCTGGACGCGGAGACCCACCGCCGGGTGACGACCCTGTACCTCCCGGACGGCAGGATCCCGCTGCACCCGCCGCTGCTCGGCGAGGGCGCCGCGAGCCTGCTGCCGGGCCGGGTCCGCCCCGCCGCCCTGTGGACCATCGACCTGGACGCCGACGGCCGCACCCGCGCCGCCGACGTCCGCCGCGCCCTCGTCCGCAGCCGGGCCCGGCTCGACTACGCCGGCGTGCAGCGGCGGATCGACGACGGCACGGCCGAGGAGCCGCTGGCCCTGCTCAAGGAGGTCGGCGAGGCGCGGGAGCGGCTGGAGGCGGAGCGGGGCGGGATCTCGCTCAACGTGCCCGAGCAGGAGATCGTCGAGGAGGACCACACCTACCGGCCGGCCTACCGCGCCCCGCTCCCCGCCGACGCCTGGAACTCCCAGATCTCCCTGCTCACCGGCATGGCGGCCGCCGACCTCATGCTGGCCGGCGGCACGGGCGTGCTGCGCACCCTGCCCGCCGCCCCCGACGGCGCGGTGGGCCGTCTGCGCCGGACCGCGCACGCGCTGCACGTCGACTGGCCCCACCACGTCTCGTACGCGCGGCTCATCCGGTCCCTGGACCCGCACGACCCCCGCCACGCGGCCTTCCTCCAGGAGTGCACGACGCTGCTGCGCGGCGCCGGCTACACCGTGTTCCGGGACGGCGACCTCCCGGCCCTCACCACCCACGCCGCCGTGGCCGCCCCCTACGCCCACTGCACCGCGCCGCTGCGGCGGCTGGCCGACCGGTACGCGTCCGAGATCTGTCTCGCGACGGTCGCCGGACAGCCGCCGCCCGACTGGGTGCTCGCCGCGCTGGACGCCCTGCCGCACGAGATGTCCGAGGGCACCCGGCGCGCCGGGACGGCCGAGCGGGAGTGCGTCGACATCGTGGAGGCGGCCCTGCTCAAGGACCGGGTGGGGGAGGTGTTCGACGGCTGCGTGGTGGACGTGGAGGAACGCCGACCAGCCGTCGGGACGGTGCAGTTGGAGTCGCCCGCGGTCATCGGCCGGATCGAGGGCGAGGGCCCGCTGCCGCTGGGGGAGCGGCTGCGGGTGCGGCTCACGCAGGCCGATCCGGGAGCGGCGAAGGTACGGTTCGCACCCGCGTGAGCGATGACGGCGGCCCGTCCTCAGACGAGGGTCTGCGCCGCCCCGAACCACAACTCCAGTGCCTCAAGCGGACCTTGAGCCTGCCCCTGTCCCTGTCCCTGCCCGTCTACGTCGGCGGCCCACGCCACGTACCCGTCCGGGCGCAGCAGCAGCGCCGCGAGGTCCGGCCGGTCCGGGCACGTGGTGGTGACGACGTCCACGCGGCCGTCGTAACCCTCCGCGTGGGCACGGAGTTCGGGGTCGTCGGCGAGGTCCAGCAGGACGCCGTGCCCGGAGTGCAGCAGGTCGGCGAGGCGCCGGCCGTCGGCGAGTTCGAGGTCGGGGGCGCTGCGGCCGACCAGGGGGTGGTCGCCGGGCAGGTCGTAGTGCTGCCAGACGCCGGAGATCTTCTTCACGAAGTACGTCGTCCCGGCGACCGTCTCGGTGAGTTCGGTGACGACCTTGCGCAGGACGCGCGCCTTGCGCTCGGGCCGCATCAGCGCGATCTGCGCCCGCGTCCACTCCAGCACCCACGCGCCGATCGGGTGCCGTTCGGCCGTGTAGGAGTCGAGCAGCCCCTCGGGCGCCGTGCCCCTCACCACCGCGGCCAGCTTCCAGCCGAGGTTCATCGCGTCCCCGATGCCGAGGTTCAGGCCCTGCCCGCCGAACGGCGAGTGCACGTGCGCCGCGTCCCCCGCGAGCAGCACGCGGCCGGCGCGGTAGCTGTCGACCTGACGGCAGTTGTCGGTGAACCGGGTCGCCGAGAGCACCTTCGTCACCCTGACGTCCGCTCCCGTCACCCGGCGCAGGCTGCCCTCCAGGTCGGCTGCGGTGATGGGGGACACGCGGTCGGCGGGCGGTCCGTCGAACTCGACGGTGAGGATACGGCCGGGCAGCGGGCCGTAGACGTACGTACCGACGTCGGTGGTGTTCCAGCCGCGTTCGAGCCCCTCGGCGCCGGTCATCTCGACGATGGCCTGGTAGCCGGTGATCTCCGGGTCGGTGCCGGGGAAGTCGAACCCGGCGAGCTTGCGGACGGTGCTGCGCCCGCCGTCACAGCCGACGAGCCAGCCGGCGCGGATCTCCTCGGCGCGCGAGCCGTCCGTGTGCGTGACGCGTACGGTCACCCCGTCGTCGTCCGCGTCGAACCCCGTCAGCTCGGTCCGGCGCCGCACCTCGACGCCCAACTCCCGTGCTCGCTCGGCGAGTAGCCGCTCCAGCAGGGCCTGCGGCACGAAGCCGACACCGTCGACCGGGCCGAGGTCGGAGAAGTCCGGGTCCGACTCGTCCAGGCGCTCGCCGTGCAGCCAGATCCCGGCGAAGTGCCCGGCGAACCGGGGCGGCGGCGCCGGTGCCGCCTCGCCCTGCGCCGTCTGGAACCCCCGTATCTTCGCCAGCATCTCCGCCTGCGCCTCGGCCAGCCCGGGCAGCATGCCGCGCCGGTACAGGGCGACCGTGCTCGGCGTGTTGATGGAGCCCGCCTTCAGCGTCTCGTCCACCTCGGCCAACCGCTCCACCACCAGCACGCGGGCCCCGCCGAGCGTCAGCTCACAGCCCAGCAGCAGCCCTACGGGCCCGGCGCCGGCCACCACCACGTCGTACTCGGCCCGGGTCTGCGTCTCCGTATCCGTCTTCATGGCACTGATTGTAGTCACTAAAAATTTTTAGCCGCTATAGTTTTCCGCATGGTGCAGGAAAACGGGCGCGGCGGGGGGCGGGAGCTGCCGCTGCGGGAGCGCAAGAAGCGGGAGACGCGGCAGCGGATCTCGGACGTGGCGACGGGCCTGTTCAAGGAGCGCGGCTTCGAGAAGGTCACCGTCGCGGAGATCGCGCGCGGGGCCGGCGTCTCGGCGATGACGGTCTTCAACTACTTCCCGCGCAAGGAGGACCTGTTCCTCGACCGCATTCCCGAGGCGGTCGAGACGTTCGCCGGGGCGGTACGGCACCGGGGCCCCGACGAGACCCCGCTCGCCGCCCTCCGCCGCGTCACGCTCGACCTGGTCGACCGGGAGCACCCGTTCTCGGGCGTACGGTCCGACTTCGCCGCCTTCTTCCAGGTCGTCCTGGACTCGCCCGCACTGCGCGCCCGCGCCCGCGAGGGCGTCGAGGAGATCGAGGAGGCGCTGGTGCGGGCCCTGGAGGAGACGGCCCCGGAGGTCGAGGACCCGCGCCTGCTGGCGACGCTGACCGTGGCGGCGTACCGCGCGGTGTTCGTCGGCTCGGCCCGGCGGCTGCTGGCGGGCGAGGAGGCGGAGGCGGTGGCGGAGGACCACCGGGGGAGGGTGGCGGCGGCGTTCGGGATGCTGGAGAGGGTGTTCGGCTGAGGCATGAACAAGGGCCTCGCGGTGTTACCCCCCAGGGGGACCGGCGGGGTGTTACCCCTCCAGAGGGACCGGCAGGGGGCGAACGGGATGGGCGAACAGGCACTGTGGACGCGGGCCCGCCTGGGCCGCGACGGCCCCCACCTCGACCTCCTCACCGCCCGCTTCGACAAGCACGTCTACGCCCCGCACGCCCACGACGAGTTCACCGTCGGCGTCTGCGTCGCCGGCTCGGAGGTCATCGACTACCGCGGCGGCCGCATCCGCCCGGGCCCGGGCTCCATCGTCGTACTGGCACCGGGCGAGGTGCACACGGGAGGCCCCGGCAACGCGACCGACGGCTACGCCTACCGGGCCCTGTACGCGGACACGGCCCTGCTGACCGACGGCACGCTGGGCGACCGCCTCCCGCACTTCCGCGAGCCGCTGATCGACGACCCGGAACTGGCCGCGGCGATCCTCCTCACGCACCAGGAACTGGGCGCCCGCCCCGACCCCCTGGAGGCGGAGTCCCGCCTGCCCTGGCTGCTGACGGCCCTGGCCCGCCGCCACTCCACGGCACGCTCCGCCGCCGACCCGGTCCCCGGAGCCCACCACATCACCACGTTCGTACGGGACCGTCTGGCCGACGAACTCCTCGACCCTCCCTCCCTGGCCGACCTGGCACGCGACCTGGGCCTGTCCCGCTACCAGCTCCTGCGCGCCTTCCGTACGACGATGGGCCTGCCGCCGTACGCCTGGCTGGCCCAGTACCGCGTGACCCGCGCCCGCCGCCTCCTGGACACGGGCCTGCGCCCGGCGGAGGTGGCGTCCCTGGTGGGCTTCGCCGACCAGGCGCATCTGACCCGCTGGTTCCGCCGCGTCCTGGGGGTGACCCCGGCGGCGTACCGCAACAGCGTTCAAGACGTCAGGCCCTGATCCGGCCGAAGGTGGGCGCATGACTGCACGCGGCTGGTTCCTGTTCTCCCTGATGGGAGTGGTCTGGGGCATCCCCTATCTGATGATCAAGGTGGCGGTGGACGCCCCGCTGTCCCCGTCGGTGGTGGTGTTCACGCGCTGTCTGCTCGGCGCGGCGCTGCTGCTGCCCTTCGCGCTGCGCGGCGGCGGCCTGTGGCGGACGATCCGCTCCCACTGGCTGCCGATGCTGGCCTTCGCGTGCATAGAGATCATCGGCCCGTGGTTCACGCTGACGGACGCCGAACGCCACCTGTCGAGCTCGACGGCGGGCCTGCTGATCGCGGGCGTGCCGATCGTCGGGGTGGTCCTGGCCCGCTTCTTCGGTGGCACGTCCGGCGACACGCTCGGCGACACGTTCGGCGACACGGAGAGCCTGGGGGCACGGCGGGCGACGGGCCTGGCGCTGGGCCTGGTGGGGGTCGGAGTCCTCACGGTCCCCCACCTCACCGGCGGCGACGCCCGCTCCCTCGGCGAGGTCATGCTGACGGTGCTGGGCTACGCGACGGCCCCGCTGATCGCGGCACGCTGGCTGAGGGACGTGTCGACGCTGCAACTGACGGCACCCTGCCTGGCGCTGGCGGCGCTGGTGTACGCGCCGGCGGCGGCGATGTCGTGGCCGTCCACGGTCCCGTCGGCCTCCGTGCTGGCGGCCCTGGCGGGCCTGGGCGTGATCTGCACGGCGCTGGCGTTCGTGGCGTTCCTGGAACTGATCAAGGAGGCGGGCCCGACCAGGGCGACGGTCTTCACGTACGTCAACCCGGCGGTGGCGGTGGCGGCCGGGGCACTGTTCCTGGACGAACCCTTCACCCTCGGCATAGGGGTGGCCTTCGCCCTCATCCTGGCGGGGTCGGTACTGGCGACGGCGGGACCGGCACGTAGGGGCTCCGCCCGCCCGGTAACATGGTCGACACGGCAGACGAGCCGGGCGGACGGCCGCGTGGAGTCCCCTTGACGGGGGGCTTCCCGAGGAACGTCCGGGCTCCACAGGGCAGGGTGGTGGCTAACGGCCACCCGGGGTGACCCGCGGGACAGTGCCACAGAAAGCAAACCGCCGGGGACCTCGGTCCTCGGTAAGGGTGAAACGGTGGTGTAAGAGACCACCAGTGCCCAGGGTGACCTGGGCAGCTAGGTAAACCCCACCCGGAGCAAGGTCAAGAGGGGCGCGGTCACACGCGCCCTGCGGGGACGCCCGAGGGCTGCCCGCCCGAGTCCCCGGGTAGACCGCACGAGGCCGACGGCAACGTCGACCCTAGATGGATGGCCGTCACCCCGACTCCCGCGAGGGACCGGGGCACAGAACCCGGCGTACAGCCCGACTCGTCTGCCGCTTCGCATTTCTGCAGGCCAGAGGCCATGCCTATTGACCGAACAAACCATCTGGGTCGAATCCGGGGCGAATCTGAGGTGTAGGCATCGGCGCTTCCGCCCCCGCCCGTGCGGCATATCCGGACATTTTGGTCGTGGAATATGATCCAGTGTCGCTAAGGATTTCGCGACGGGCGCGGCGGCGGCCTGGTCAGCCCTCTGCCGCCGCGCGCAGTGCCGCTTTTCAGCGGAAGGCGTCAGCGTTGCGTTCGCACCAGGCGCGGAAGGTTCCAGCTGCCACTCCGGTGACGTTCTCGACGTCATCTCTGACGGGTCCTGCGTAGCCGCCTCGGGGCGGCGCGCGGCCTCTGTGTAGGCCGCTACTCATATGGGAGGCAGCCCGACATCCCCCTCTGCACACCCCTGCGCTCGCCCCGGAAAAAGAAAAAGAGGTGAGGGGGACTGCGGGCGAACGGGCGGGCGCGTGCCGCCGGGGGATCGGGGCCGCGTTGCTCATGTTGCGCGTCGGCGGGCGCCTCCGCGCTCGGCGTCGAGATCGTCGACTCCGGCCAGGTGAAAGAGACCACGATCGCCGGGCGGGCCGGGCAGGGGTACGACGATGACTCTGGAGCCCGTCGCCCCCCTGGTCGGATGGTCAGGTGCCGGACGGTCTCGCCGTCACCGCCGCACGCTGGGCCTACCTCTTTGCGCCCGACGCCGTCCGCGTAGGTCTCCCCAAAGCCCAGAACAGCACCCCCAGCACGACGAACCCGGCCAAGGGGACCGCCTCCGTCAGGAGGTAGGTCCAGCGTTCGGCGTAACTCCAGCCGTCCGGGCGGAAGTCGGCGCCGAACCAGTGGTCGCCGAGGCCGGGGGCGACCAGTTGGACGCTGGCGAAGAGGATCAGGACGGTCAGGACCGCGCTGATGGTGCGGGGGAACGGGGCCCGGTACGGGCGCTCGGCCTCCGGGGCCTTGCGGCGCAGTACCGCCAGGGCCGGGAAGATGCCCAGGTAGCTGACGAGGGTGGTGGAGACCGCCAGGCCCAGCACGGCGCCGAAGAGCTTCGCCGCGCTGCCGTCGGTCAGTTCGTGGGCCAGGACCAGGACGAGCGTGGAGACCAGGCCGCTGAGGATGTTGACCCGCACCGGGGTGCCGAAGCGGCTGGAGATGACGCCGAGGAAGCGGGGAGCGGCGCCGTCGTAGCCGGAGACGGCCAGGGCGCGGTCGGACCCCATGACCCAGGTGACGCCCGAGGACAGCACCGTCAGGATGAACAGGATCGCGGCCAGGCCCCCGAGCAGGCTGCCGGCGCCGCTGAGCGTGACCGTGCCGTCGGCGCCGACGTGGCCGCCGTACACCGTGAAGACCTGGCGGATCGCGTCGATGAAACCGCCGAGGCCGGAGATCGCCTTGACCGGCAGGACCAGGAGGATGCCGAGGATGGGGAGCGCGTAGAGCAGGACCGCCAGGAGTGCGCTGCGGAAGATGGCGAAGGGGACGTCCTTCTGGGCGTCCGTCATCTCGTCGCCCGCCGTGTTGGGGAGTTCGAAGCCCACGTAGTTGAACATCAGGACCGGCACCAGGCCGACGAATCCCGCGTACGTCGGCGAGAAGTCGCCGGCGCCGAACCCGTGCAGGCCGTGCCGGACGCCGTACACCACGACCGTCAGCGTGAACAGGCCGAGCAGGACGAAACGGCTCCACGCGCCGATCGTCGGGATCCACTTGCCGATGTCGAAGGAGAGGATCGCGGCCAGGACGCCGACCCAGACGAAGAGCAGGGTGAAGACGTAGAAGGCGGGGGTGGACAGGTCCTTGCCGTCGTTGAAGAACGTCGTGTACGCCGTGACGGCCGAGACGGAGAGGGTGCCGCCGAGCCAGACCGGGTTGGTGATCCAGTACAGGAAGTTGTTGACGGCGCCGGCCAGGCGGCCGAAGGCGCGGCTGGTCCAGATGTACGGGCCGCCCTCGTCGGGGAAGGCGGCCCCGAGCTCCGCGGTGAGCAGCGCGGACGGCACGAAGAACACGACGGCCAGCACGAGGAGCCAGGTGAACGCCTCGGCGCCGGATGAGGCCACCGTGCCGATGGTGTCCACGCCGACGATCGTGCACAGCAGGAAGAACAGGATGTCGAAGCGGCCGAAGTGCTTGCGCAGTTTCTGCCGCTCGGTCTGGGCCGCGGCCGGCGCGTCGGCCGGCTCGTGGGTCATCTGGCCAGCGGTCACCGGGGGCTCCTGGAGGTTCGGGTCAGGATGCGATTCAGGGGCGGGATTCGGCCAATGATCGGACCGCGCGACAAAAACACACAAGTGGTCGAGTGCAAGTCTTGACCTTTGCCTTCAGCCGCCAACGTGCCCGAAACGGCGCCGAAACATCCGGCCCGTCCCAGCCGGTGTGCGGTCCCGTGCACACCTATGAAAAGTTCATGTTCGAGTGGTGAAGACGGCACTGTCCGTGACCACCGGCCTCTTCGCAGGATTCTCTCCAGCGGCGGACGACAAACGCCCGTCGCGACGACACGACGGAGAGAAGGGAACGCCATGACCGAGAACGTCACCACCGCAGCGAACATCTTCGAGGTCGACCCGTACGGCGAGCTCGTCCGGCTCGGCCTGCTGCCCGGCACCGTCGCCCCGCGGCCGACCGTCCCGGGCGCCGGGTCCCGTGCGCGGCTGGACATCGAGGAGCTCGACGTGTTCGACGGCACGCGCCCGATGACCGCCGGGCTGTGCCTGCGCAGCGTGCCGGGCGGTTCGGCCGGCCTGTGCGTGCGCAGCGTTCCCGCCGAGCGCGCCGCTGCGTGACCGCCATGGGGGGACGGGAGCCGCGGGCGGCCGGGGAGCCGCGGGTGGGGTTCAAGAAACATCTGAGGGTCGAGGTGGTCCCGGGCGAGGCCGCCTACCTCGTGTCGGCGCGGGGGGTCACCGTGCTGCGGGGCGCGGACGCCGAGGCGCTGGCGCCCCTGCTGGACGGGACCCGGACCCTGTCCGGAGTCCTGACGGAGGCGTCCCACGCGGTGCCGCAACCGCAGGCGGAGGACGCCATCCGCCGCCTGGTGGAGGCGGGCCTCGTCCGCACCCATGGCGCGGGGGAGGCCGTCCGCTCGTCCGGTGCCGGTGACGGCCTCCAGCCGTCCGGCGTTCCCGATTCCGGCGAGGCCTACTGGGACCTCGCCGGCCTCGACGGGGCGCGCGCCGCCGCCCTCGTGGCCGGTACGCCCGTGCGGGTGCGCTGTCTGGACGGTGTCGACCCGGGTGAGGTCGCCGAGGTCTGCGTCGGGGCCGGACTCCGGGTGACCGACGGGCCCGCCGCGCTCACCCTCGTCGTCTGCGCCGACTACCTGGACCCGGCCCTCCGCGCCGTGGACGCCGCCCAACGGGCCGACGGACAACCCTGGTTGCTGGCCAAACCCGGCGGCTTCGAACCCTGGACGGGCCCCGTCTTCCGCCCGGGCGACGGACCCTGCTGGACCTGCCTGGCGCACCGCCTGCGCGGCCACCGCCGCTCCGAACGCCCCGTGCAGCGGGCGCTGGGCCTGGCCGGCCCGGTGCCCCGGCCCATGGCCTCGCCGTCGGCCGGACGCGCTCTCGGCCTGCACCTGGCCGTCCTGGAAGCCGCCAAGTGGCTGGCCGGCCTGCGCTACGACCGCCAGGACGCCGTCTTCACCTACAACACTCTCACCCTGCGCGGCACCGGCCACGAGGTGCGCCGCAGGCCCCAGTGCCCCGAGTGCGGCGACCCGGGCATGGTCGCCGAGCGGGTCGGCCGACCCGTGATCCCCGTCTCCCGGCCCAAGGGGCACGACACGGGCAACGCGCACCGGGCCCTGACACCCAGTCAGTTCCTTGAGGCGCACGGCCACTTGGTGGGGCCCGTCACCGGGGTCGTGCGGGAGATACGGCGGGACCCGGCCGGCATCGGCTTCGTCGACACCTGCCTGTCCGGGCAGAACCTCGCCGTCGACGCCCGCACCCTCGCCGGGCTGCGGGCCGGGCTGCGCGATCTCAGCGGCGGCAAGGGGCTCACCCCCCTCGAAGCGCGGGCGAGCGCGCTCGGCGAGGCCGTCGAGCGGTACTGCGGATCACGGCACGGCGACGAGCCCGTCGTCCACGACACGTACCGCGCCCTGGGCGACGCGGCCCTGCACCCCAACGCCTGTCAGCTCTACGACGTACGCCAGTACCGCGACCGCGAGGAGTGGAACCGGACGCGGTCGCACTTCCAGTACGTGCCGCGGCCCTTCGACGTCGGCCGGCCGACGGACTGGACCCCCGTCTGGTCGCTCACCGAGGGCACCCACCGGCTGCTGCCGACCTCGTTCCTCTACTTCGACGCGGAGGCCGGCCCCGACTCCGTCTGCGCCGACTCCAACGGCAACGCCGCCGGCTCCACCCTCGAAGACGCCCTGGTCCAGGGCTTCCTGGAGCTCGTGGAGCGGGACGCGGTCGCCCTGTGGTGGTACAACCGCACCCGCCACGCCGCTCTCGACCTGGACGCCTTCGACGCCCCCTGGGTGGAGCGGATCGAGGACGGCTGCCGGCGCCTGAACCGCGAGGTCTGGGCCCTGGACCTCACCTCCGACCTGGGCATCCCGGTGGTGGCCGCGCTCTCCCGGCGCACCGACAAGCCCGCCGAGGACATCGTCTTCGGCTTCGGCGCCCACTTCGACCCCGCGATCGCCCTGCGCCGCGCCCTGACCGAGATGGCCCAGCTGCTGCCGGCCGCCGCCTCGGCCCGCCCCGACGGCACCGGCTACACCCTCACCGACGCCGAGCCGCTCGCCTGGTGGCGGCACGCCACCCTCGCCAACCAGCCCTATCTGCGCACCGATCCGCACCTAAGCCCGCGCACCCCGGCCCACTGGTCCTACGCCCCGCGCGCCGACCTCGCCGACGACGTCGCCGACATCCTGGCCCTGACCCGGCGCCACGGCCTGGAGGTGCTGGTGCTCGACCAGACCCGCCCCGACATCGGGCTTCCCGTGGTCAAGGTGATCGTCCCGGGCCTGAGGCACTTCTGGGCGCGCTTCGCCCCCGGGCGGCTCTACGACGTGCCGGTCAGGACAGGGCGGCTGGCCGCGCCGACGCCGTACGAGCAGCTCAACCCCATCCCCTTGTTCGTATGACCGAACACTTCCGGCCCGGCGGGGGGATGGACAGGTTTTTGCCATGCGTTGACGCGACCTCCGTATGATGCTGCGCGGTCGTAGCCGTACTTGGGGGGTACCTACGTGTCACGCGGGGAAGCGCGCCGGAGCGTGCCAGGCGAAACGTCACAGCACGAACCGCGGGAGGCGGCCGGCGACCCGGCCGCCGACCCACCCGGCCGCGGACCGGGAACCGCGGGGGAGATACCCGCCCCCAGGCTCGCCCGCGCGATGCTGATCGCGGTACTGCTCAGCTTTCTGCTGATCACCGTCCTGAACATCACGCGCCAGCACATGCGGCCGTACATGCTCGTCATCGGCCTGGTGAGCCTCGGGCTGATCTTCGTTCTGCAACTGCGGCACTCGGCGGCCGGCGCCGCCCGCGCGCCGGGCCGCCGCAAGCTGCTCACCCTCGGCCTGCAGGCCGCCCTCACCTATCTGCCGCTGTTCTTCTTCCGCTCCGAATGGGGCGCGATGGCGGGCTTCCTGGCCGGTTCCGTACTGCTGGTGCTGCCGGCCCGGGTGGGCTGGACCCTGTACGGAACCATCGGGCTCACCATGCTGTGCCTGCCGATCGAGGACGGCAAACCCCTGTCGGAGAGCGCCTATTACGCGGAGTCGACGCTGCTGTGCGGACTCGTCGTCTACGGCTTCACCTGGCTCACCGACCTCGTGGTGCGGGTCCAGGCCACCCGGGGTGAACTCGCCCGCACCGCCGTCGCCAACGAACGCCTGCGCTTCGCCCGCGACCTGCACGACCTGCTCGGCTACAGCCTCTCCGCCATCACGCTCAAGTGCGAGCTGGTCCACCGCATCGCCCTCAGCCATCCCGAACGGGCCCGCGAGGAGATCGAGTCGGTGCTCGACATCTCCCGCCAGTCGCTCGCGGACGTGCGGATGGTGGCCAGCGGGTACCGCAAGATGTCCCTCTCCCAGGAGGCCACCTCGGCCGGTTCGGTGCTCGGCGCCGCGGGGGTCGACGTCGAGGTCGACGTCCGGCTGGGGCCGCTCGCCCCGCAGGTGGACACCGTGCTCGCGACGGTGCTGCGCGAGGGCATCACCAACGTGCTGCGCCACAGCGAGGTGCGGTGCTGCACGATAAGGGCCTGGGAGCAGCGCGGGCAGGCGATGCTGTCCGTCGTCAACGACGGGGTCGACCCCGCCCGCCGCGACCCCTCCCCGCACCGGGGCAGCGGCCTGGGCAACCTCGCCGTGCGCCTCAGCGACGTCGGCGGCTCGCTGATCGCGTCCGTGCGGGAGGACGGCCGTTTCGAGGTGCTCGCCAAGGCTCCGCTGGGGCCGGCCGGGCAGCCGGAGGTACGGCGGCCCGCCCCGGAGTCGGTGGCCTGAATCGCCTTCTGCCGACCTCCAGTTGGCATCCAGCCGCCCTCCACCCGGCTCGCCGATGCTCGGTGCCAGGCGCGGCGCCGTGCCGTGCGAGCCGGATGGAGAAAGCGACGGTGAGGCTCAAATGGCCGTGGACGCAGGACGGTTCCGGGAGCTCTTCGGCTCCTTCCCGACGTCGGTCTCGATCGTCACGACGCTGGACCGGACGGGCGAGCCCCGCGGGTTCACGTGCAACGCGGTGTCCGCGGTGTCGGTGAACCCGCCGCTGCTGCTCGTCTGCGTCGACAAGGGGTCGCGCAGCCTGCCGGCCCTGCAGCACTCCGGTGCCTTCGTCGTGCATGTCCTGGCCGACGGCGGCCAGGACGCCTCGGAGCGGTTCGCGGGCAAGTCGGCCGACAAGTTCGCCGGCCACGCCTGGCGCCCCTCCGCGGTGGCGGGCGGCGCGCCCGTGCTCAGTGACATCGCCCTCGGGCACGCCGAGTGCACGGTCGTGCAGCGGGTGGAGGCGGGCGACCACTGGATCCTCATCGGCCGGGTGGAGGCCGCGGAGGTGTTCTCCCGGCGGCCCCTGCTCTACCACCGGCGCGCCTACAGCGTCTGGGACCCGGCCGCCGAACTGGCGGGCACGCGCGGCTGACACCGACGCGGACGGGCCCGGCCGGCTTCCCGGTCGGGCCCGCTTCAGTCCTCGCCGGCGCTCACGCGTGGCAGGCCGGCAGTCCCCCGTGGAACTCCACCATCTCCCCGAACAGCGCCCCGATGTCCATCCGTTCGCCCGGCACCCCGCCCAGCACCTCCGCGTACGCCCGGTGCAGGTTCGGCACCAGCCGCTCGGAGTCGAGGAGTTCGGCCCACTCGCCGAGGTCCGTCTCCCGCGCCAGCTGCAACGGGCCGATCCCGGCCGCCAGACCCTGCCGGGCCAGCTCCTGCACCCAGCGCAGATATCCCTCGGCCCGGTCGAGGGCCTCGGGTCCGGCCACCGGCCCGTGCCCGGTCACCACCGTGCGCGCGTTCAGCCTCCGGAGTTCGGCGATCGCGTCGAGGGAACCGGATACGGAACCCATCGGGCAGAACGGGGTGACGCCCGACATCACCAAGTCGCCGGTGAACAGCACCCGTTGCTCCGGCAGCCACACCACGGTGTCGTCGGTGGTGTGCGCGGGGCCGAGGTGCAGCAGCTCCGCGCTCACCTCGCCGACGTGCAGCGTCAGCCGGTCCCGGTACGTCAACGAGGGCAGCGCCAGCCGGAGTTCGCCCCACTTCACGTCCGGCCACAGGGTCGTCAGGTGCAGCCCCGCCCCGGCCATCTCGGTCCGCGTGCGCTCGTGCGCCACCACCACCGCCTCCGGCGCGAAGACGAAGTTGCCGAAGGTGTGGTCGCCGTGGAAGTGCGTGTTGACCACCGTCCGCGGCGAGTTGGCCGACACGCCGCGCACCGCGTCCCGCAGGGCCAGCGCGCGGGAGGCGGTGGCCGCCGTGTCCACCACGGCGCACTCCCCGCCGGACACGATCACACCGGCGTTGTTCAGACACCAGCCGCCGTCCGGCTGGACGTAGGCGAAGACGCCCTCGGCGACCTCCTCCAGCTTCGGTTCCGACTCCGTACGCAGCACTGTCACAGCCCTCTCCTGATCTGCTCGTGGCCAGGACGACCACGGTGACCGCCGCGTATCGAGTGCCGGTCGAACCCGGACGGACAGCGATCGGTTGGTTACGATCGTCGGAGTACGAGCAGTGTGAGTGGCCCAAGCCCTCAACGGGGAGACACGCTTTGATACGCATCCTGCTGGCCGAGGACATGCACATGGTCCGAGGCGCTCTGGTTGCCCTGCTGCAACTGGAGAACGACTTCGAGGTCGTCGCCGAGGTGGAGCGCGGTGACCGGATCGTGCCGGCCGCCCTCGACGAGCGGCCGGACGTCGCCATCATCGACATCGACCTGCCCGGCGTGGACGGACTGACCGCCGCGGCGCAGCTGCACGACCGGCTCCCGGAGTGCCGGTGCCTGATCCTGACCAGCCTCGGCCGGCCCGGCACACTGCGGCGGGCGCTGGCGTCCAAGGTCTCCGGGTTCCTGCTCAAGGACGCCCGGCCGAAGGAGCTCGCCGAGGCGGTGCGCAGGGTGCACGCCGGGCACCGGGTGATCGACCCGCAGCTGGCGATGGACGCCTGGGGCGGCGCCGAAAGCCCGCTGACCGACCGGGAGTTGGAGGTGCTGAAGCTGACGGCGGACGGGGCGGAGGCCTCCGAGATCGCCGAGCAGCTGCATCTGTCGGTGGGGACGGTGCGCAACTACCTGACGAGCGTGGTGTCCAAGGTGAACGGACGCAACCGGCTGGACGCGGTGCGCATCGCCCGCGAGTCCGGGTGGCTGATCTAGGCCCTGTCTTCCGGATCAGCCCGGCGTCGCGGGGTCTGGCACGCACTTCCCCACGCTCGGCTTCGCTCGCGCGGGAGGGGTCCCTGTCGCTCCGCGTCGGCTCCCTCCTCCGCCTTGCATCTGCACGCCCCCTCCGCTCGAACGGCCTCGCGCGCAGGCACCCCCATCGCCCCGCTCGGGTCGGCCACGATGCGCCGTACCCTGCAGCCGGTCCGATCCGAAGGACAGGCCCCCGGGGAGGGCGTCGCGGCTCAGCCCTCGGCGGTCATGCCCGCCGCCGCCAGATACGCCAGGATGTCCGCCGCCGTGGCCGGAGCCGGCGGGAGCGCCAGGACCGTCGCCGGGCTCATCGGGCGGGCCAGCACCCGCGCCGACCAGGCCGCCTCCGGGCGGTGCAGCACCACGCGGAACGGCGTGAGGACCGACTCGACCACCAGCGCGCCCGCCACCGTGCGCAGGGTCGCGAACGGCGACAGGCGCAGCGGGGCCGCCGCGGGCAGCCGTACCGGATCGAAGGCCGTGTCACGGGTCAGCGTGAACACGGACAGCAGCGGGCCCTTCTCGTCGTCCGTGCCCAGGCTGCGCACCACCAGGTGGGACAGGCTGCGCAGGACCGGCCACACCGGGGAGGTCTCGGGCAGGCGGGCGCCGGGGGCGCGGGTGGCCGGGTGGGCCAGCGACGTGTGCACGTTGGACAGCAGCACGGGCCCCAGCGTCATCCGGCGCAGCACCTCGCGCAGCACCGGGTCCGCACACCGTACGGCCTCGGCGGCGGCGCCGCAGCGCAGCACCAACTCCCCGCCCGCGTACGCCTCCACGGTCACCTCTTCGCGCAGCGACCACAGAGGCATCGTACAAGGGCCGGTCCGCGGAACCTCACCATCGAAGGACACGCACAACCTCCCGTAACCGCTGTGAGTATCGGGCCGCCGCGTGAACCGGGGGCAGTGAACGGCTCACGCGGGAGGGGTGAGATGTTCACGCCCCGGAAGGTGACGAGGACACTGGGAAGGGGCGGTGGCCGAGTGTGACGATCCATGGCAAGGACCTAGGAGGTACCGCTGTGGAGATCAAGGTGCTCGGACCACTGATGGTCCGGGAACGGGGCATGTCGATCGTGCCCAGCGCAGGAAAACCACGACAGATCCTCGCCGTGCTCGCCCTGCGGGCCGGCCGGGTCGTGCCCGCCGCCACGCTCATGGAGGAGATCTGGGGCCAGGACATCCCGCGCAGTGCGGCCACCACGCTGCAGACGTACATCCTGCAACTGCGCAGGAAGATCGCGACCGCGCTCGGCGACGCGGAGGGTGTGACGCCGAAGGACGTGCTCGTCACCAACTACGGCGGCTACCTGCTGAAGGCGGCGGCGCAGGACAGCGACCTGCGGGAGTTCGAGCGGCTGTCGGCCGCCGGCGGCGCCGCCCTGGAGCGCGGCGAGGCCCGTGCCGCCGCCGACCTGCTGGCCCGCGCGCTCGGGCTGTGGAGGGGGGCGGCCCTCGCGGACGTGCCCGTGGGGCCGGTGCTGGGGCTGGACCTGGTGGGGATGGAGGAGGCCCGGATGCGGGCCCTGGAACAGCGCATCGAGGCCGACCTGGCCGTGGGCCGGCATGCCACGCTGCTGGCCGAACTGCGCATGCTGGTCGAGCGGTTCCCGATGCAGGAGAGCCTGGTGGCCCACCTGATGCTCGCGCTGCACCGCTCCGGCAGCACCTGGCGGGCCCTGGAGGCCTTCCAGCGGCTGCGCGGCACGCTCGTGGAGGAGCTCGGCATCGAGCCCTCGGCCCGGCTGCAGGACCTGCACGGCAGGATGCTGGCGGGCTGCCCGTCCCTGGACCTGCCCGAGGACGCGGGCTACGGCGTGCCCGCGCGGCTGTCGGCCTGACCCGTCACTCGTCACCACCAGGGCCGGACTCCGCCCCGTCGAGGGCGGGTTCCGGCCCGGTGCGGTGGGCGGCGGCGGCCAGGACGGTGGCCGCGAGGTCGTCGTCGAGCATCGTGCGGGCCCGCGTGTCGCGGCTGGTGCCGAGGGCGCCCCGCGCGATCGCGGCGCTCGCCGTGTACGCGCCGTCCAGCACATGGGACACGAATGTCCAGCCGCCCTGCTCCACCGGCACCCCGTCGGCCCGCAGCAGCCGGCCCGGCCCCTCGCCGCCGACCGGTTCGAAGCCGAAGGACGTGAACGGCAGCCGCATCCCGAACCCGAGCGCCTTGCTGTACGCCTCTTTCAGCGTCCACAGCCGCACCAGCGCGGCGTTGCGCCGCTCGGCGGGCAGCCGGCCGATGTCCTCCGCCTCCCGCGCGACGCAGATCTCCCGCTCGACGGGGCTGCCCAGGACGGGCCGGTCGGCCGCCTCGACGTCCACCCCGACCAGGCCCAGCCGGCTCACCGCCACGACCAGCATCCGCCCGGTGTGGCTCAGGCTCACCTCCAGCTGGTCGCAGCCGCGGACGTACGGCCGCCCGCCCGGCCTGCGCGCCAGCTCCAGCTCCTCCGGCTCGGCACCCAGCGCCGCGGCCGCCGCGTGCTTGAGCAGCATCCGGGAGGCCGCGAACCGCTGCCGGTGCCCGGGGCTGCCGATCCGCTCGTAGCGAGCCAGCTCCCGACCCAACAACGCGGGCAGCGCCTGGACTTCGGGACTCCAGTCCTCCGGTCGACCCCACACCATCGCGTACCCGGTGGCAGCCAACGCACTGTGCAGACCGCACAGCGCCCCACCGGGCCCAGACGCAAACACCGGCTCCGGCCCCGGAGGACTGGGTGCCGGGTCGGGGTCCTGGCGCCGGGGGGTCGGGGTGAGGTGGGGTGTCGTCGTCATGGGGGCGTGCCTCCTGCCAGTGGTTCGTCGTACAGGTCGAGCGTGCGGCCGGCCCGGCAGCGGGCCAGGACCTCCGTCATCGCCGCCGCCGTGCTGTCGGCGGCCTCCGCCGGCACGGGCAGGCCGAGGCGTACGGCGATCCTGGCCAGGACGCCCAACAGCAGCGCCGGGTCGGCTCGTCGCGGGTCGGAGTCCCACACGCCGAGGCAGGCGCCGGCCGCCGCGAGCAGGGTGTGCCGCTCGGCGAGGGCGAAGCCGCGGGGGTTGGCCAGTCCGGCGGGGTCGCCTTCCGGCAGGCGACGGCACTCCTCGGCCAACAGGTCCATCTCGGCGGCCAGTCGGCGGACGAGGGCGGCGAGGGGCGTCCGCCGCCGGCCCAGCCGGGACGGCGCGTCGCGCAGGGCCGCGGCCAGGGGGTCGTGCCGGGCGGCCAGGGCGAGGGCGGCCGGGTCCCAGGGCGGCAGGGGGCCGTCGGCGCGGAACAGGGCGCCGGGCGCCGCGTCCGTGCCGGGGCGCCAGGAACGCCGGGCCAGGTACGGGAGTTGGGGCAGCAGGCTGGCCAGGCTCGCGGCGGCGCCCGCGTGCCCCGGCGGCATGCCCGCCAGGTCCCGCAGGTGCTTGCGGAAGGTGCCGTACGCGCCCTCCTCCCGGTGCACCCGCGGCCCGAGGATCGCCGCGAGATCGTCGGCGGCCTCCCGCAGCACCCTCGGCACCAGGTACTTGGCCGCGGCGGCCGGCACGCTGGAGTCGCCCGGCGTCACGTGCAGCGCGCGGATCGCCGCCAGCAGCAGGCAGTCACACAACAGCAGGTCCAGGAAGGCGCCGGCGACGGCCGCCCGGGTGTAGCGGGCGTCCAGGGGACGCACTCCGTGCGCGCCGCCCGAGCCGGACAGCCCCACGACGGTGCGCAGCGCGGTGTCGGCGCAGCCCAGCGCCATCGCCGGGACGAGCGGGCGGGTGATCTGCAGACAGCGCAGCATCACCTCGGTGCCGCCGCCCGCCGTACCCAGCAGGGCCTCGGCCGGCACCGGGCAGGCGGCGAACTCGATGCCGCCGACGGGGCAGCCGCGGATGCCCTCGGCCCGGTGGCGGGGCAGGTCGCGCACGGCACCGGCGGGCACGCGACCGCGTTCGACGAGGACCGCCGAGTGCGCGCCGCCCGCCCGGCCGGCCCCGGTGCGGGCCAGCACCACCAGGGCGCGGGCCCGGGCCGCGTTGGTCACCACCGCCTTGTGCCCGGCGAGCAGCAGACCGCCCGCCCCGTCGGGGAAGGCGGTGACGCTGCTGGTGCTGAAGTCGTTGCCGTGCGCGATGTCGTGGAACAGCACCGAGGCACGCCCGCCGTCCAGCAACAGGTCGGCCACGCGCGCCTGTTGGACGGGTGAGCCGTGCGCCCACACGGCGACGCCGGCGACGAGGGAGGCGGCGCCGAAGCCGAGCCCGAGCGCGAAGTCCCGCCGGAAGACCGCGCGCAGCAGCCGGGCCGGCGCGTCGAGCCGGTCCAGCCGGCCGCCGAGTGCGGCCGGCACCAGCTCCTCGTGCAGCCCGTGCTTGGCCAGCAACTCCTCGCCGCCTGGCGGGAGGTCATGCCGACGGTCGGCGTCCAGCACTGCGGGGTGTCCGAACGGGTTCGCCGCGTCCAGCGGATCGCCGAGCAGTTCCTCCAGCGCGCGCACGCGGTCCGCCGGGTCCGCCGATGACAGCATGGCCGTCCCTTCCCTCCGTCCGTCCGCTCCCGCGGAACGCCTCAGAACATCTGGTCGTGCGTCACCAGCCGGGAGCGGGTGAGCACGCGGGCGCCGTCCACCTCCAGCACGTCGTGCACCACGCAGCTCGGCGCGATCTCCGGCTTGCCGCCGGGGCGGACGGTGACGACCAGGGCGTACACCGTGGAGGCCAGGGAGCCGTCGGGCTGCGGGGTCAGCGCGATGTGGGTGAACCAGTGGCGGCGCTGCACCGGGTCGCCGTCGAACCGCTTGTGGAACTCCACCAGTTCGGTGACGATCCCGGGCCGGGTGCGGGCGGGCTCGGCCTGCGGGGAGTGCTGGAAGGTCCCGTCCTCGGTGAAGGTGGCCGCGTAGTCCTCGAACCGCAGACCGTCCAGGGCCTGCATCTGGTGGGCGTAGAAGTGCTGGACGCGCGCGTACACGTCGGGGGTGACGTCGGTCGGCGCGTCGGTGGTGGTGAGGGTCTGGGACATCCGACTCTCCTGTTCGGGGCGGTCGTTGACCGGCCCACCATCACCCCGCCCCCTCGAACGCGGCTCGAAGCCCGCTGATCGAACCCGCTGCTCAAGGCCGCCTTGAGGGGTGCTCCAGAGGACCTGCCGAGTCTCGGAGGCGACCGTCCGACGCACGACCTTGGAGGAGACATGACGCAGACCGCGGCGCCCGTGGCGCTGGTGACCGGGGCGACCAGTGGCATCGGCCTGGAGATCGCCGACCGCCTCGGCTCGCTCGGCGCCCGGCTCTACCTGTGCGCCCGCAAGTCCGAGGAGCTGACGAGCACCGTCAAGTCCCTTCAGGAGAAGGGCTACGACGCCGACGGCACCGTCTGCGACGTGGCGGACGCGCAGCAGATCCGCGCCTATGTGCGCGCCGCCGTCGACCGGTTCGGCCCCGTCGGCATCCTGGTCAACAACGCCGGCCGCAGCGGCGGCGGCGCGACCGCCGAGATCCCCGACGAGCTGTGGCTCGACGTGATCAACACCAACCTCAACAGCGTCTTCCTGATGACCAAGGAAGTCCTCACCACGGGCGGCATGCTCGCCGCCGGCCGCGGCCGCATCATCAGCATCGCCTCCACCGGCGGCAAGCAGGGCGTCGTGCACGCCGCCCCCTACTCCGCCTCCAAGCACGGCGTCGTCGGCTTCACCAAGGCCCTCGGCCTGGAGCTGGCCCGCACCGGCATCACCGTCAACGCCGTCTGCCCCGGCTTCGTCGAGACGCCGATGGCCGAGCGGGTGCGCGAGCACTACGCCGGGATCTGGGGCGTCAGCGAGCAGGAGACCCACGACCGCATCACCGCCCGCGTCCCGCTGGGCCGCTATGTGACCACCCGCGAAGTGGCCGCCATGGTCGAGTACCTGGTCGGTGACGACGCGGCCGCCGTCACCGCGCAGGCCCTCAACGTGTGCGGCGGTCTCGGCAACTACTAGGGAGAGCCGTGATCACGCAGCAGCACCCGCTCCGGCCGGCCGCGACGGCCGAACACACCCTGTTCCAGGACGACTTCCGAGACGGCCTGCGCCACACCGGCGCGGACGCCCCCTGGGAGCTGCGGCCCGCCGGGGGCCTGCCGCACGGCGACGGGATCGTCCGCCGCACCGAGGACGGCTTCACCGTCGTCCCCACCGGCCTGCACCCCGGCACCGGCGACCCCGCCTTCGCCCGCCCCACCGGCCCCGAACCGCCCAGCGCCCTGCTGCGCTGGACGGCCGCCCTGCGCGCCACCGCGAGCTCCGGACTGCCCGGCTTCGACGCCGTACCCGGCCGGCTGCTCACCGCGGAGGCCGAGGTGGCGGTACGGGCCTTCGGCACCGGCGGTTCCCCCGCCGACGGTGCCGCGGCCGACCCCGCGCGCGACGTCGCCCGGGCCGCCGGCGTGCTGCTCGGCTTCGACCGCGAGACCGGCATGGTCTTCGACTTCGCCCTCACCGGCAGTGCCGTCTACGCGATCTACGAGCGGCTGCCCGTCGCCGGCCGCACCCACCGGGCGTTCTCCTGCGCCGTCCCGCTGGCCGGTGTGCGCCCGGGCCGCTTCCACCACTGCGCCCTCACCCTGGACCGCTCCGCCTCCACCGTCACCTGGACGCTGGACGGCACCGAGGTCCTCAGCGTGGCGAGCATCGGACACCAGGACTTCCACGACTCCTTCCTGATGTGGGACGTCCCCGGTCCGGAGGAACCGGTGACCCCGCGCCAGCTCTGCTTCGGCTTCAGCCTGTTCGCCGCCGAGCCGGCCGGACAGGGCGTGCGCCTCGACGCCCGCCGCCTGCGCGTCACCACGCGGCCCGTCTGAACCCGCCCCTCACTCAAGGGAGTTACCCCGCATGTCCGCCAAACGCGTCGCCCTGGTGACCGGTTCCACCTCCGGCATCGGCGAGGCCGTCGCCCGCCGCCTGGCCGCCGAGAACATCCGCGTGGTGATCAACTCGGCCCGCTCGGTGGAGGAGGGCGAGAAGCTCGCCGCCGAACTGCCCGACGCCCACTACATCCAGGCCGACATCGCCGACGAGGCCGACGCCCGCCGCCTGGTCGCCGAGACCGTCGCCCACTACGGACGCCTCGATGTCCTGGTCAACAACGCCGGCACCACCCGCCTCATCCCGCACGCCGACCTGGAGGCCGCCACCCCCGACATCTGGCGCGAGATCCTCGGACTCAACGTCATCGGCACCTGGCAGACCACCGTGGCCGCCGTACCGCACCTGAAGGCCGCGGGCGACGCCGTCGTGGTCAGCGTCTCCTCGGTGGCCGGCAGCCGCCCCGCCGGCAGCTGCATCCCGTACGCGATCAGCAAGGCGGCCATCGAGCACCTCACCCGGCTGCTGGCCAACGTCCTGGGCCCCGAGATCCGCGTCAACGCGGTCGCCCCCGGACTCATCGACACCCCCTGGACCAAGGACTTCACCGCGATCGCCGAGCACGTGCGCGAGGCCACCCCGCTGCGCCGGGTCGGCGACCCCCGGGACGTGGCCGACGCCGTCCTCGGCCTGGTCTCCTCCGCCTACACCACCGGTGCCGTGCTCAGCGTGGACGGCGGTGCCCACCTCCTGTGACCTTCATGTGCCGCCGAGCGGAAGGACCGTAGGACGTGCGACTCGGCGCCAACCTCGGCTACCAGGGCGCGGGCCGGCTGGCCCGCGCCGCGGAGGACCTCGGATACACCCTCGCCCTCGCCCCGGAAGGCCTGCGCTCGGACGCGCCGAGCGTCCTCGGTCTGATGGCGGGGGCGACGCGCCGTATCGGCCTCGGTTCCGCCGTCATGCAGATGCCCGCCAGGCCCCCGGGCCTGACCGCGCTGACGGCCGCGACCCTGGACGCGGTCAGCGGCGGCCGGTTCCGGCTGGGCCTCGGCGTCTCCAACCCGCAGGTCGCCGACGGCTGGTACGGCGCCGCGTTCACCGAACCCCTCGCCCGCACCCGCGAGTACGTCGGCGTGGTGCGCCGCGCGCTGACCGGCGAACCGGTCGAGCACCAGGGCCGCCACTACCGCCTGCCCGGCACCCCGGGGAACGGGGGAGTGCCCCCGCGGATCACCACCGAGCCCTCCGGCCGCCCCGTCCCGCTGTATCTGGCCGCCGCCGGACCCAGGACCCTGCGCCTGGCCGGGGAGATCGCCGACGGCTGGCTCGGCGCGCTCACCCCCGCCGAGGCGCTCGCGGACGTGCTGCGCGAACTCGCCGCCGGCCGCGCCCGCACCGGCCGTGACCTGACCGGCTTCGAGGTGCTGCCCAGCCTGCCCACGGCCGTCGCCGCCGACCTGGACACGGCCGTCGACCTCCTGCGCGCCCACTACGCCCACCTCCTCGGCATCGGCGACCCCGACGCCAACTGCCACTACCGGCTCGCCGTGGCCCTCGGCCACGCCCGGCAGGCGGCACGGGTACGACGCCGGCTCGCGGCCGGCGACCCGACGGGGGCCGCCGCCGCGGTGCCGGCCGGGTTCGTCGACGCCACGGCGCTCGCGGGCCCCGTCGACCGGATCGCGCGCCGGATGCGTGCGTACGCCGAGGCGGGGGTGACCTCGCTGGGCGTGATGGTGTCGGCGACGGACACGGATGTCACCGGGCGCGTCGGGCAACTACGGCTCGCGGCGCACGCGTTGCGCCTTTCGAGGACCGTATGACCAAGGGCCGGGCGCCTCCTCGCGGAG
>NZ_JBTWMV010000046.1:0-58891 GCF_054850255.1 Streptomyces sp. 7R007
TCGTCTCCCCCGTCTCCCCCGCCGTCACGCGGCGCGCGGCTGCCGGTTCCGGCGGAAGCGCGAGGTATGGGATTCCGTGGCCGCCC
Source organism: Streptomyces sp. 7R007 (assembly GCF_054850255.1). Taxonomy (NCBI): domain Bacteria; kingdom Bacillati; phylum Actinomycetota; class Actinomycetes; order Kitasatosporales; family Streptomycetaceae; genus Streptomyces; species Streptomyces sp. 7R007. The sequence continues at coordinate 87 of NZ_JBTWMV010000046.1, forward strand.
GGTCGCGCTCGGAGCGCTCCGCCTCGCGGCGGGCGGCGCGGCGGTCGCGGACCACCTCGCGGGCCAGGCGCTCGTGCTCGGCCTGGCGGATCAGTTCGGCGGAACGGAACTGGTGAAGGTCGTACTCATACATGGTGTGTCCCCTGGCAGAAGGTCGGTTCCGGCTTCGCTCTCGGCGATGACTCAACCTTCGTCTCCCAGGGGGGTGCGCCACATCGGGAGAGTTCCGCATCTTCCGGGGCCGCGGGGGCCTTAGACGCGCGTGAGGGGCCTCAGGGACCTCCGTAAGGCGCACGGGTGTGCTGACGGAGGGCCTAAGGCCCCTCATGACCTGCGCCGACTCGGGCGGTGATCAGCTCGTGGAGGGCAGGCTGAACAGGACGTCGGTGTACTTGAGGACCGCCAGCAGCAGCCCCAGGACACCGAGCGCGACGCCGCCCCACGCGACCGACTTGATCCACACGGGCTGCGGCCTGCCGGGGACGCCGAAGGCGGGCCGGACCAGCACCACGACGCCGACGATCAGCGCGAGCAGCGCGAACACGCCGCCCCAGAACGCGGTGGCGTGCCAGGCGTCGCCGTAGATCTCCTTGACCTGCTTGGCGACGCTCGCCGTCGAGGAGGTCTCCAGCTGGCCCTTGAGGGTCTCGCGGGCCGCGGCCACGGTGCCGACCCAGCTGCCGGTCAGCGAGACGAAGCCGAGTGCGGCGGAGACGACCGCGCCCGCGCCCTGGCCGACACCGGAGGGACCGGCCTCCGCCTCGGCGGCCAGCTGCGCGTCCTCACCGGCCGCCCCGTCCGTCGCCTCCGCGTCCGTCGCCTCGTCGTCCGCCTCCTCGGCTTCGCCGGCCGCGGTGAGGTCCTCCGTCTCCTCGTCGGGCTTCACTTCGGTGGCCTCGGTCGTACCGGCCTCGTCAACTGTCTTCGTTCCCATGTCTGGCACCGTACGGACGCTCTCTGAGAGGGGGCTTAATGATCGTTCTGTGCGGCACGCGCGCGTGCTTCACGCCACTGCGGGGCGAGGATCGACCACACCTCCAAGTCGTGCCGCACCCCACCATAGGGGTGCGCTTCGCGGCGTACTCCGTCGCGGGTCATCCCCAGGCGCCGGGCGACGTTCAGGCTGGGGGTGTTGCCCGAGGCGGCGACCCATTCGACCCGGTGGATGCCGCGTTCCTCGACCGCCCAGTCGATGAGGACCCGCATCGCGCGCGTGATCAGTCCGCGTCCGGTCGCGGCCGGCTCCAGCCAGCACCCGACCTCGCAGTTGCCGGTCGCCGCGTCGAAGTTCAGGGTGAGCACCCCGCCGACGAGTTTCCCGTCCCGCCAGATGCCGTGGTACGAGGCCGTGTCGGCGGCGCGCATGTCCGCGTAGCGCTGGAGCGTCTCGCGCGCCGAGGCCACGTCGGTGACGTGCTGCCCGAAGGGGATGAACCGGCCGATGAACTCCCGGCCGCGCTCCAGGTGGGCGTGGAACTCCTCGGCGTGCCAGGGCTCCAGCGGCCGCAGTTCGGCCCCGTCGTCACCCAGGGATATCGCGTACATCGCCCCGCTGCTCCTTCTCCAGTTCCGCCACGACGTCCGTGAGCCTCTCATGGGCGGCGCGGCACTCGGGCGGCTCGATGCTGATGCGGGGCATACGGCGCTCCAGCCAGCCCGGCAGCCACCAGTTGGCGCTGCCGAGGAGGTGCATGAGGGCGGGGACGAGGAGGGTGCGCAGGACGAAGGCGTCCAGGGCCACGGCGGAGGCGAGGGCGATGCCGAACATGGCGATCACGCGGTCGCCGCTGAGCACGAAGGCGAGGAAGACGGAGATCATGATGACCGCGGCCGAGTTGATGACCCGGCTGGTCTCGGCGAGCCCGACGCGGACCGCGCGCCGGTTGTCGCCGGTCTCCAGCCACTCCTCGTACATCCGGCTGACCAGGAAGACCTGGTAGTCCATGGAGAGGCCGAAGAGGACCGACACCATGATCACGGGCAGGAAGGGCTCGATGGGGCCCGCCCGGCCCAGGCCCAGCAGCTCGCTGCCCCAGCCCCACTGGAAGATCGCGACGACGACGCCGAAGGCGGCGGCGACCGCGGCGACGTTCATCGCGGCGGCCTTCACCGGGATGCCGACGGACCGGAAGGCGAGCAGCAACAGCAGGCAGCCCAGGCCGATGACCACGCCCACGAACAGGGGCAGCTTGCCGACGATGACGTCCGCGAAGTCGTCGTAGGAGGCCGTGACACCGCCGACGTGCAGGTCGAGCGAGGTGCCGGTCTCGGCGCGCGGCAGCACCTCGGTGCGCAGCCGGTCGACGAGGTCGCTGGTCTTCTGCGACTGGGGTGCGGAGGTCGGCACGACGGTGAAGTAGGCGGTGTCCCCGCCCGCGTCGTACGTCACCGGGGTCACCGAGGCGACGCCCTCGGTGGTGCGCAGGGTGGCGTCGAGGTTGTCGAGGGCGAGCCTGTCCTCGGCGCCGTCGACCTTGGTGACCAGGGTGAGCGGGCCGTTGACGCCGGGGCCGAAGCCGTCGGCGAGCAGGTCGTAGGCCTGGCGTGTGGTGGACGTCTTCGGGTCGTTGCCCTGGTCGGAGGTGCCGAGGTGGAGGGAGAGGGTGGGCAGGGCGAGGATCGTCATCACGGCCAGCGCGACGACGCCGAGCACCTTGGGGTGGCGCTCGACCAACGCCGACCAGCGGTGCGCGAACCCGGTCGGCATCTCGGGCTGCGGGCCGTGCTCGGTCAGGCGCCGCCGCTCGCGCCGGCTGAGGGCGTGCATGCCGATGAAGGACAGCAGGGCGGGCAGCAGGGTGACGGAGGCGGCGACCGTGAGGACGACGGTCAGCGAGGCGGCGATCGCGACGCCGTTGAGGAAGCTCAGCCGCAGGATCAGCATGCCGAGCAGGGCGATGCAAACGGTGGCACCCGCGAAGACGACGGCGCGTCCGGTGGTGGCGACGGCGTTGGTGGCGGCCTCGGTGACGGACAGCCCGCGTTTCAGGCCGCGCCGGTGTCTGGTGACGATGAACAGGGCGTAGTCGATGCCGACGCCGAGCCCGATCAGCATGCCGAGCATGGGCGCGAAGTCGGCCACCGTCATCGCGTGCCCGAGCAGCACGATCGCGCCGTACGCGGTGCCGACGCCGACCAGCGCGGTCGCGATGGGCAGCAGGGAGGCGGCCGGCGAGCCGAAGGCGAGGAACAGCACGACCGCGGCGACGACCACGCCGACGACCTCGGCCAGATGCCCGCCGGAGGACTCGGTGAGGGCGATCGCGCTGCCGCCCAGCTCCACTTCGAGGCCGTCGCCGTCGGCGGCCCTGGCCGCCTTGACCACGGCCTGGGCCTCGCCCCTGGGGATGTTCTCGGCCCGGTCCGCGAAGGTGATCGTGGCGTACGCGGTGTGCCCGTCGGCGCTGATCCGGCTCGTGCCCTGGCCGTCGTAGGGGCCGGTCACGGAGGCGACCCCGGGGAGGTTGCCGATCTTGTCGAGGACCCTGGTCATGGTCTGCTCGACGTCGGCGGCGCGCACGGTCCCGGACGTGGTGTGCCACACGACGGTGTCGCTGTCCCCGCCGGCGTCCTGGAAGCCGTCCCGCAGCAGCTGGGTGGCGCGGCCCGACTCGGTGCCGGGTGCCTCGTAGTCGTTCGAGTAGGCCGAGCCGGCGACGGCGGCGGCCGCGCTCACCCCGCCGAAGGCGAGGAGCCAGAGCAGAACGGCGAGGAGGCGGCGTTGGACACACCAGCGTGCGAGTGCTGCCACGAACGTGCTCCCATGGGGATGTGTGGATCTTTGACCGGGAACAGTCGTTCATAACATGAACAGCCCGCAAAGAACGCATGAGCAATGCGAAGACCACTCTCGCAGGCGAATGTGATCGTTTATGCCGTTCGTGTGCTTCTTCACAGGAGTGGGAGGCAGATCACAGGACAGTAACGAGAACTCTGTCACCTCAGTCGAACTGGTCTCCCAGGGCCATCACCATCGCCCCGAAGATCAGCAGCCACAGCGCTCGCCGGGTGTGCCCGCGCGAGCCCAGGACGGCGGCCCCGGCGCAGACGGCGGCGCCGAAGGCGTAGGCGGCCGGCACCAGCGCCGGCAGGCCGGAGGCGGCCCGGAGCGCGGAGGCGGCCAGCCCGGCGAGAGCCAGCAGCGCCCCGGTTCCGGCAGCCGTCCAGCGGGCCCGCCGCGCCTCGGCGGCCGGGTCCGCGACGTCCCGTATGCCGGAGGTCTCGGAATCACCGCGTCCACTCATGGCGGGCGAGCGTAGCGCGTCCGGCTGAGAAACCTGGTGCGCCGGGTCTCGTTTGAAGATACGACGGTGCTTCTGCGTATCCCCTTGCGCTGCCCCGGATCCCCGCACCCAAGGAGCCCGCTCACCGATGTCCGACGCCGCACGGGACACCCTGGCCGACCGCCTGACCCACCCCCGCTACCCGCGCAGCAACCACTACGACGTCCGCTGGACCATCGACAACCAGATGGGCCCGCACGCGCTGTGGCTGCTGGAGTGGCTGGCGCCCGCGCTCGGCCTGGACGGCCTGCGCCCCTGCGCCCGGGTGCTCGACCTGGGCTGCGGTCGCGCGATGACGTCCGTGTTCCTGGCCCGCGAGTTCCACGCCCAGGTCACCGCGGCCGACCTGTGGGTCGGGGCCGACGACAACGCCCGGCGCATCGCCGAGGCGGGGTTCGCCGACCGGGTGCAGCCCGTGCACGTCGAGGCCCACGACCTGCCCTTCGCCGAGGGCGGCTTCGACGCGGTCGTCAGCATCGACGCCTACCAGTACTTCGGTACGGGCGACCTGTATCTGCCCACGCTGACCCGGCTGTTGAAGCCGGGCGGACGGATCGGCGTGGTCGTGCCGGCGCTGCGGGAGGAGCCCGAAGGGGCCGAGCCGCCGGAGCATCTGCGGCCCTGGTGGGAGCCGGAGTACTGGTGCTTCCACTCCGCCGGCTGGTGGCGCCGGCACTGGACCCGCAGCGGTGCCGTCGAGGTGGAGACGGCCGACTGGCTGGAGGACGGCTGGCGGGACTGGCTGCTGTGGTGCGAGGTGGTCGCCGAGGAGAGCCCGGAGGAGTTCCACCGCACGACAGCCCGCCGGGTCGCCGAGATGGTCCGCGCCGACGAGGGCCGCGCGCTGGGGTTCGTACGGGTCGTCGGGCGCCGCACGTAGCAGCCGTACGGCCCCGCAGAGCGCGTCAGCGCCTCTCCGGGGCCGTGCCGGCCGGGTGTGCTCAGCCCTCGCTGACGCCGAGCTTCTCCAGGATGAGCTCCTTGACGCGGGCCGCGTCGGCCTGGCCGCGGGTGGCCTTCATGACCGCGCCGACCAGGGCGCCGGCCGCGGCCACCTTCCCGCCGCGGATCTTGTCGGCGATGGCCGGGTTGCCGGCGATGGCCTCGTCGACGGCGGCGGTGAGCGCGCCCTCGTCGGAGACGACCTTCAGGCCGCGCTTGTCGACGACCTCGTCCGGGGTGCCCTCGCCCGCGAGGACGCCCTCGATGACCTGGCGCGCGAGCTTGTCGTTCAGGTCGCCCTTGGCGACCAGCTCGGTGACCCGGGCGACCTGCGCCGGGGTGATGGCCAGTTCGTCCAGGGAGACGCCCGACTCGTTGGCGCTGCGGGCCAGTTCGCCCATCCACCACTTGCGGGCGGAGGCCGCGTCGGCACCGGCGTCGATCGTGGCCACGATCGGCTCCAGGGCGCCGGCGTTGAGGATGGCCTGCATGTCGGTGGCGGAGACGCCCCACTCCTCGCGCAGCCGGTTGCGGCGCACCAGCGGCAGTTCGGGCAGCGCCGCCCGGATCTCCTCGACCCACTCGCGGGACGGGGCGACCGGGACCAGGTCCGGCTCCGGGAAGTACCGGTAGTCCTCGGCCTCCTCCTTCACGCGGCCCGAGGTCGTCGACCCGGTGTCCTCGTGGAAGTGCCGGGTCTCCTGCACGATCGTGCCGCCGGAGGACAGCACGGCCGCGTGCCGCTGGATCTCGAAGCGGGCCGCGCGCTCCACCGAGCGCAGCGAGTTGACGTTCTTCGTCTCCGAGCGCGTGCCGAACTTCTCGCTGCCCTTGGGCATCAGCGAGAGGTTCACGTCGCAGCGCATCTGGCCCATCTCCATGCGGGCCTCGGAGACGCCGAGCGCCCGGATGACCTCGCGCAGCTCGCGGACGTACGCCCGTGCGACCTCGGGAGCGCGCTCGCCCGCGCCGACGATCGGCTTGGTGACGATCTCGATCAGCGGGATGCCGGCGCGGTTGTAGTCCAGCAGCGAGTGCGAGGCGCCGTGGATACGGCCCGTCGCGCCGCCCACGTGGGTGGACTTGCCGGTGTCCTCCTCCATGTGGGCGCGCTCGATCTCCACGCGGAAGGTCTCGCCGTCCTCCAGCTGCACGTCGAGGTAGCCGTTGAAGGCGATCGGCTCGTCGTACTGGGAGGTCTGGAAGTTCTTCGGCATGTCCGGATAGAAGTAGTTCTTCCGGGCGAAGCGGCACCACTCGGCGATCTCGCAGTTCAGCGCGAGACCGATCTTGATCGCCGACTCGACGCCGGTCGCGTTGACGACCGGGAGGGAGCCGGGCAGGCCGAGGCAGGTGGGGCAGGTCTGCGAGTTGGGCTCGGCGCCCAGTTCGGTGGAACACCCGCAGAACATCTTGGTCTTGGTGCCGAGTTCGACATGGACCTCAAGGCCCATGACGGGGTCGTACGACGCCAGCGCGTCCTCGTACGACACCAGGTCGGTCGTGGTGGTCACGGTGAAACTTCCCTCTCAGCCCAGCAGGACGTCGTCGTCGCCCAGCCGCTTCAGCTCGCGGTACAGGATGGCGAGGCCGGTGACGATCGCGGCGGCGGAGACGGTGGCGTCGATCAGCCGCAGCGTGTCGTTCTCCAGGCGGGCCTTCTTGATCTGCTTGACGACGCTCACCGCGCCGAAGGCAGTGGTGGCCATGGACAGGTACGTGCCGGACTTGGACTTCTTGAAGTCCTTGGCCTTGGACAGCTTGCTCACAGCGACGGAGCCTCCTCCAGGAGCGGGTGCCCCCACTTTTCCACGAAGGCGGCCTCGACGGCGGCGCCGACCTTGTACAGCCGGTCGTCCTTCAGGGCCGGGGCGATGATCTGCAGGCCGACCGGGAGGTTGTCCTCCGGGGCGAGACCGCAGGGCAGCGACATGGCCGCGTTGCCCGCGAGGTTGGTCGGGATGGTGCACAGGTCGGCCAGGTACATCGCCATCGGGTCGTCGGCGCGCTCGCCGATCGGGAAGGCGGTGGTGGGCGTGGTCGGCGAGACGATCACGTCGACCTGCTCGAAGGCCTTCTCGAAGTCGCGCGTGATGAGCGTGCGCACCTTCTGGGCGGAGCCGTAGTAGGCGTCGTAGTAACCGCTGCTCAGCGCGTAGGTGCCGAGCATGATGCGGCGCTTGACCTCGGGGCCGAAGCCCGCCTCGCGGGTGAGGGAGGTGACCTCCTCCGCGGAGTGCGTCCCGTCGTCGCCGGTCCGCAGGCCGTAGCGCAGGCCGTCGAAGCGGGCGAGGTTGGAGGAGCACTCGGAGGGCGCGATGAGGTAGTACGCCGACAAGGCGAGGTCGAAGGACGGGCAGTCCAGCTCGACGATCTCGGCGCCCAGCTCCTTCAGCAGGGCGACGGACTCGTCGAAGCGCTGGATGACGCCGGCCTGGTAGCCCTCGCCGCGGAACTGCTTGACGACGCCGACGCGCATGCCGGCGACGCTGCCGTTGCGGGCGGCCTCGACGACCGGCGGGACCGGCGCGTCGACGGACGTGGAGTCCAGCGGGTCGTGGCCGGCGATGACCTCGTGCAGCAGGGCCGCGTCCAGGACCGTACGGGCGCAGGGGCCGCCCTGGTCGAGGGAGGACGAGAAGGCCACCATGCCGTAGCGGGAGACCGCGCCGTACGTCGGCTTCACGCCGACCGTGCCGGTGACGGCGGCCGGCTGGCGGATGGAGCCGCCGGTGTCGGTGCCGATGGCGAGGGGGGCCATGTGGGCGGCCAGCGCGGCGGAGGAACCGCCGCCGGAGCCGCCGGGGATGCGGGTGAGGTCCCACGGGTTGCCGGTCGGCCCGAACGCGCTGTTCTCCGTCGAGGACCCCATGGCGAACTCGTCCATGTTGGTCTTGCCGAGGATGACGACGTCGGCGGCCTTCAGCCGCTTGGTGAGCGTCGCGTCGTACGGCGGGATCCAGCCCTCCAGGATCTTCGAGCCGACGGTCGTCGGAACGCCCTCGGTGGTGAAGATGTCCTTGAGGGCGAGGGGCACGCCGGCCAGCGGGCCGAGCTTCTCGCCCCGCTCGCGCTTGGCGTCGACGGCACGGGCCTGGGCCAGCGCGCCCTCGCGGTCGACGTGCAGGAAGGCGTGCACCTTCTCGTCGACGGCCTCGATGCGGGCCAGGTGGGCCTCGGTGACCTGGACGGCCGTCAGCTCGCCGGAGGCGATCTTCGCGGCGGTCTCGGCGGCGGTGAGCTTGATGATGGTGCTGTCCGTCATGGTCAGTCCTCCCCCAGGATCTGCGGCACCTTGAAACGCTGCTGCTCCTGGGCCGGGGCGCCGGAGAGAGCCTGCTCGGGGGTGAGCGACGGACGGACCTCGTCCGGCCGCATGACGTTGGTCAGCGGGAGCGGGTGCGAGGTCGGCGGTACGTCTTGGTCGGCGACCTCGCTGACGCGGGCGACCGCGCCGATGATGTCGTCCAGCTGTCCCGCGAAGTGGTCGAGCTCTTCGGGTTTCAGCTCCAGACGCGCCAGCCGGGCGAGGTGGGCGACCTCCTCGCGCGTGATGCCAGGCATGCAGCGTTCCTCTGGGGTGAGTGTGTGTGGTTTGGGCCCAATCCTAGGGGGCGGGAGGCTCCGGCCGTTAAACGGTTTCCCCGGCTCAGCGGCGGGCCTCCCAGGCGTGGCTGTGCAGGAAGTGGTTGTCGTACAGCTCCTGCACGTCGAGCAGGCTCTCCGGAGCCACCTCGCCCAGGCGGATGCGCTGCAGGTGGCGGAAGTACTCGAAGCGCTCGACGCCCGGTGTGATGACGATGAGCAGGTCCGCCGGGGCGCCCGGGACGGCGGCGAAGGCGTGCGGGCGGTCCGGCGGGACGACGATCAGATCGCCGGGTCCGACGGTGACGACGTCCTCACCCGACAGGACGTCGAGGGCGCCGTCGAGCAGGTAGAACATCTCGGCGGAGTGGTGGTGCGTGTGCGGGCGGGCTCCGTCGGCGCCCTCGGCGAGGGTGACGCGCACGGTGGACAGCGCGCCGCCGGTGGCGCTGCTGTCGGCCAGCAGCTTCACGGCGACCGGAGCGCCGCCGACGACCTCGGCCTCCGCGTCACGGACCAGGACGGTCTCGTCGAACTTCGGTACGAACAGCGACATGGCTCGGCTCCCCCAGTGAGACGTGGTCAGACCGCGAACAGCAGTCCCGCTCCGATCAGTACAACGATCGCCGTGGCGAAGTGGATCCCGAACGCCACGGCTTTCGCTCCGCCGTTGCGCAGGACTATCACGGTGTCGCCGAACGGGATCAGCGCCACGGCCAGCAGGAACCAGGCCTCGGCGTGTGCGCCGGCGAAGGCCAGCACGGCCAGCCCGACCACGCCGAGGGTGCCGTCGCGCAGCCCCTTGATCGAGAGGTAGGCCCCGGCGTCGCCCTCCGGCCGGGCGGGCACCCCGTAGCCGGCGGCGGCCGCGGCGGGCTGGAACAGGAACCGGTAGCCGAGGAAGAGGCAGAACAGGTCGAGCAGCACGGCCAGCGTGTAGGCGGTGACGGTCATTTCTCGCTCCTTCATCGATTCGCTAGCGGCGCTAGCGGCAAGAGCGAAGCTAGCAGAGCACCGACAGATTGGCTAGCGCTGCTAGAATTCCTGGCATGTCGATCCAGACGCGCCGGGAGCGCGAACGAGCGGAACGCGAGCGGCTGATCGTCACGGCCGCGCGGGAGCTGGCGGAGGCCGAGGGCTGGGACGCGGTGACGACCCGGCGGCTGGCGGCGGAGATCGAGTACAGCCAGCCCGTCCTCTACAGCCACTTCAAGGGCAAGGACGCGATCATGGCGGCGGTCGCGGTGCAGGGCTGCGCGGACCTGGCGGTGGAGCTGCGCGCCGCGCGCACGGCGGCCGAGGGCCCGCGCGAGGCGCTGGCGGCGGTGGGCGAGGCGTACGCGTCCTTCGGACGGCGGCGACCGGCCCTGTACGACGCGATGTTCACCCACGCGGTGGACCTGCCGTTCGCCACACCGGAGGCCCCGGCGCCGCTGCAGGAGGCGTTCGGGGAGCTGGTCGCGGTGGTGGAGCCGATCGCGGCGGAGGGCGAGGACGTCGCCCTGCTGACGGAGACCTACTGGGCGGGGCTGCACGGCCTGGTCACGCTGATGCGCAGCGGCCGACTGCCGGAACGCGCCCACGACCAGCGGCTGGCCCTGCTGATCGGCCACTTCACGGCCGCGCTCTGAGGTCCGCGCGGGCGGTGGGGGCTACTCGGCCGCCGGCAGGGCGGCCCGTGGCCGCTGCCACCCCCGGGAGCCCCGGGCCCGCAGCCATGCCGTGGTCTCCTCGGGGGGCATGGCCGCGGCCACCAGCCAGCCCTGTACGGCGTCGCAGCCGAGGTCCCGCAGCCGCTCCCAGGTCTCGTCGTCCTCGACGCCCTCGGCGACGACCAGGAGGCCCAGCGAATGGGCGAGGTCGACCGTGCAGCGCACGATCTCCGCGTCCTCGGTGTCGACGGCCAGCCGGGCCACGAAGGAGCGGTCGATCTTCAGCTCGCTGACCGGGAGCCGGCGCAGGTGGACCAGGGACGAGTAGCCGGTGCCGAAGTCGTCCAGGGACATCTTCACGCCGTGCGCGGTCAGCCCGGCCAGTGTGTCCGCGGCCCGCTGCGGGTCCTCCAGCAGGACGTGTTCCGTTATCTCCAGCTGGAGCGCCCCCGCGGGCACCCCGTGCCGGGCGAGCCGCGCCGCCACCGAGCCCGCGAACCCCGGCGTGTGCACGTCGCGCGGCGACACGTTGACCGCCACCGGGACGTACAGGCCCTGCGACCGCCACTCGGCCACCTGCCCGAGCGCCGTCTCCAGCACGTACTCGGTGAGATGGGGCATCAGCCCGGACGACTCGGCGATCGCTATGAACTCGTCCGGCGGCACCTTCCCCCGCTCCGGGTGCACCCAGCGGACCAGCGCCTCCAGCCCGGCCACCTGGCCGTCGAAGCGGACCTTGGGCTGGTAGTGCAGCTGCACCTCGTGCGCGTCCAGCGCGCGCCGCAGGTCACCCAGCAGCCCGAGCCGGTCCGGGGTGTTGGAGTCCCGCTTGGACTCGTACACCTCCACGCCCGTGCGGTCCCGCTTCGCCTGGTACATGGCCACGTCCGCGCGCCGCAGCAGCCCCTCGGCGTCCAGCGCGTGGTCGGGGAAGACGGCGACGCCCGCGCTGGCCTCCAGCACGAGGGTGAGCCCGTCCAGGTCGAGCGGGGAGCTGAGCGCGGCGACCAGCCCGCGGGCCACCCGCGTCGCGGACGTGGTGGAGTCGGCCACCGGCAGTAAGACGGCGAACTCGTCGCCGCCGAGGCGCGCCGCCTCCGCCCCGCGCGGCAGCGCCACCCGCAGCCGGTCGGCGATCTGCAGCAGCAGCCGGTCGCCGGCGAGATGGCCCAGCGTGTCGTTGACCGACCGGAAGCGGTCCAGGTCGATGAGCATCAGGGCCGAGCGGGCGCCGATGCGCTCGGCGTCGTCCAGCGCGGTCCAGATGCGCTCCAGCAGCCACTGCCGGTTGGGCAGCCCGGTCAGCGGGTCGCGCAGCTGCTCCTCGGCCCGGGCGCGGGCGATCCACAGGGTGGAGTCGAGGGCGATCAGCGGGATGGAGAACAGCGGCAGCAGCACCGGCTGGGCGGCGGCGACCACGCACACCAGCGGCGCGATGCCGAGCAGCGCGACCGCGACCAGGCCCTGTCTGACCAGGGCGGTGCGGGCGACGGTGGGCAGTCCGGCGTGGCGCGGGGCGTGCAGGTACCACAGCAGGGTGCGGGTGACGAGGAGGTAGGCGGCGGCCACCAGCACCACCTCGGGGGCGGTGTAGACCGTCCAGGTGCCGGGGTTCCAGGGCTGTTCCACGGAGGGCACCCGGCCGAAGACGCCGAGCACCAGGGCGCCGGCGCCGATGCCGAGGATGTCCACGGAGCCGTGCAGCACGCCCTGCCGCCAGCGGCCCCGCCGGGCTATGCCGACCAGGACGACGACGGTGAGGCTGACCATGCCGGCCGGGACCCAGCCGTACAGCAGCAGCACGGCGAGGGTGAGGGCGGCGCCTGAGCCGGTGCCGCCCCACCAGCGGGCGCGGCCCATCATGACCAGGTGGCCGACGATGATGCCGGTCAGCACGGCCAGGGACCAGCCGGTGGTGCCGGACGGGAAGAGCGCGTGCGTCCCGGTGAAGGCCCGGAAGAAGCCGGCGCCCAGGACGAAGGCGGCCGCCGCGACGACCGCCGCGGGCAGGGTGGGCCAGGGAAGGCGGCGTTCCGTCTCGGCGCCGGGAAGGCCGGGGGGGTGCGCCACGGTGAAGCGGGGGGCGCCGGGATCGTGCGTCGCGGTGTACTGTCCGGTGCCGCGCCCCTCAGCGCCCGGACGCTCCGCAGGCCGCACGGCCCAGCGGCTCGCCCGCCACGCGCCGGACACCCGGCGCCGGAGCAGCCGTGAGTCCGGGGCGGCGCTCTCGGTCGGTTCCATTCCCGTCCCTCTCACAGCCGGCGGTGCCCACGCCACGCGGAAAACCCTTCCCCGTTGTTCCCTCACAGCCCTTCACGAACAACGGGGATGCCCCAACCGCAGCTGGGCACGGCAGGCGCACATCTCAACAGTAGGCCGCAGAAGGCTTCCACGGGCAGCGGTCGTCGACGGTTGCCCGAATGCGCCCCGGCCACCCTTATGCATCTGGTATGCGCCGATCGGGTGGCCTTCAACCGCCACACACGCACTACTGCTCTGCGGCAAGCGCGACTTCGGCCGCCGCCTCCGGCCCCTGTTCCAGCAGGACCTCGAAGCCCTCCTCGTTCAGGACGGGGACCTTGAGCTGCATCGCCTTGTCGTACTTCGAACCAGGATTGTCGCCCACCACCACGAAGGACGTCTTCTTCGAGACGGAACCGGTCACCTTCGCGCCCCGGCCCTGCAACGCCTCCTTGGCGCCGTCGCGGGTGAAGTGCTCCAGTGTGCCGGTCACGACGACGGTGAGGCCTTCCAGCGGGCGCGGCCCCTCGTCCTCGCCGGAGCCCTCCTCCTCCATGCGCACGCCGGCGGCCCGCCACTTGCGCAGGATCTCCTGGTGCCACTCCTCCGCGAACCACTCCTTGAGCGAGGCGGCGATGATGCCGCCGACGCCGTCGGTGGCCGCCAGCTCCTCCTCGGTGGCCTGCTCGATGCGCTCGATCGAGCGGAACTCGCGGGCCAGCGCCTCGGCGGCGACCGGGCCGACGTGACGGATCGACAGACCCGTCAGCACGCGCGCGAGGGGGCGCTCCTTGGCGGCGGCGATGTTCTCCAGCATGGCGAGGGCGTTCTTCTTCGGCTCCCCCTGCTGGTTGGCGAAGACCGTGGCGATCTTCTCCTCGCCCGTCTTCGGGTCGCGCTTGGGCAGGCCGCTGTCCTGGTCGAGGACGTACGCCTTGATGGGCAGCAGCTGCTCGATGGTGAGGTCGAACAGGTCGCCCTCGTCCTTCAGCGGCGGGTCCGCGGGCTCCAGCGGCTTGGTGAGGGCGGCCGCGGCGACGTACCCGAAGTGCTCGATGTCCAGCGCCTTGCGGCCCGCGAGGTAGAACAGCCGCTCGCGCAACTGGGCCGGGCAGGTGCGGGCGTTCGGGCAGCGCAGGTCGACGTCGCCCTCCTTCATCGGCCGCAGCGGTGTCCCGCACTCGGGGCACTCCGACGGCATCACGAACGCGCGCTCGCTGCCGTCGCGCAGGTCGGCGACGGGTCCGAGGATCTCCGGGATGACGTCACCGGCCTTGCGCAGCACGACCGTGTCGCCGATGAGGACGCCCTTGGCCCGGACGACGTCCTGGTTGTGCAGGGTCGCGAACTCGACCTCGGAGCCGGCCACCGTGACCGGCTCGACCTGGGCGTACGGCGTGACCCGGCCGGTGCGGCCCACGCCGACGCGGATGTTGATGAGCTTGGTGTTGACCTCCTCCGGCGCGTACTTGTACGCGATGGCCCAGCGGGGGGCGCGCGAGGTGGAGCCGAGCCGGCCCTGGAGGGGGATCTCGTCGAGCTTGACGACCACGCCGTCGATCTCGTGCTCCACGGAGTGGCGGTTCTCGCCGTAGTGGGCGATGAACCCGCGGACGCCGTCGAGGTCGTCGACCACCCTGTTGTGCGTGGAGGTGGGCAGGCCCCAGGTCTTGAGCAGGTCGTACGCCTCGGACAGGCGGGTCATGCCGGTGAAGCCCTCCAGGGCGCCGATGCCGTGGACGACCATGTGGAGGGGGCGGGAGGCGGTGATACGCGGGTCCTTCTGGCGCAGTGAACCGGCCGCCGCGTTGCGCGGGTTGGCGAAGGGCTTGTCGCCCGCCTCCACCAGGCGGGCGTTGAGCTCCTCGAACTTCTCCATCGGGAAGTAGACCTCGCCCCGGATCTCCACGAGGTCCGGGACGCGCTCCCCCCGCAGCCGGTCCGGAATGTCCGCGATCGTACGGACATTGGGGGTGATGTCCTCACCGGTGCGGCCGTCGCCCCGCGTCGCCGCGCGCGTGAGGCGGCCCCGCTCGTAGGTGAGGTTCACCGCGAGGCCGTCGACCTTGAGCTCGCACAGGAAGTGGAAGTCCTGGTCGCCGAGCTCCTTGTGGATGCGGTCGGCCCAGGCGGCGAGCTCGTCGTCGTTGAAGGTGTTGTCCAGGGACAGCATCCGCGAGCGGTGCTCGACCGCCGTGAACTCCGTCTCGTACGAGCCGGCGACCTTCTGCGTCGGCGAGTCCGGCGTGCGCAGCTCCGGATACTCCTCCTCCAGCGCCTCCAGCGTCTTCAGGAGCTTGTCGAACTCCGCGTCGCTGACGACGGGAGCGTCCTTCACGTAGTACCGGAAGCGGTGCTCCTCGACCTGCTCCGCCAGCTTCGCGTGCTTCTCCCGCGCCTCGGCGGGCACCGTCGTCTCCGCCTGCTGCTTGTCGCCGGCCACCGTGTTCCTCCCGTTACTCTGGGTCGTCCGCGAGGGATCTCGCCGCCCGGACGCAGTGGGCGAGCGCCCTGCGCGCGTACTCCGGGGAGGCCCCCGCGAGCCCGCACGCCGGAGTGACCGTGACGGCCTCCGCGAGAAGCGCCGGAGACAGCCCCAGCCTGCGCCACAGCGTCCTGACACCCATGACGCTACCGGCAGGGTCTGACAACGGGCCGTCCGTGCCCGGCACGACACCCGCGAAGAGCCGGGTGCCCCCTTCCACCGCCTCGCCGATCATCTCGTCGTCACGCTCGGTGAGCAGCGAGACGTCGAACGAGATCGCCGCCGCGCCCGCCCGGCGCAGCAGGGCGAACGGGACGTCCGGCGCGCAGGAGTGGACCACGACGGGACCGTCCCCATGCACCCCGGCGACGTCGCGCAGGGCCGCCTCCACGATCTGCCGGTCCACCGCCCGGTGGGTCCGGTACCCGCTGGCGGTCCTCACCTGTCCGCGCAGGACGGCGGTGAGCGAGGGTTCGTCGAGCTGCAGCACGACCTGCGCGCCGGGCACCCGCCGCCGCACCTCCGCCAGGTGCAGCCGCAGTCCCTCGGCGAGGGAGGCGGCGAGGTCGCGGCAGGCGCCGGCGTCGGAGAGCGCGGCCTCGCCGTTCCTGAGCTCCAGCGCGGCGGCCAGCGTCCACGGCCCGACCGCCTGCACCTTCAGCGGGCCCTCGTACCCCTGGGTGAACTCCTCCAGCGCGTCGAGGTCCTCCCCCAGCCAGCTCCGCGCCCGCTTGGTGTCCCGCCCCGGCCGGTCCCCGATCCGCCAGCCGCTGGGCTCCACGCGCGCGTACAGCTCCACGAGCATCCCCGCGGTCCGCCCGATCATGTCGGCGCCCGGCCCGCGCGCGGGCAGCTCGGGCAGGAACGGGAAGTCCTCGAAGGTGCCGGTGGCGGTCTTGGCCGCCTCCCGGGCGTCGCCGCCGGGCAGGGAGCCGACGCCGGTGGCGGGACCGAACGCGAACTCCGTCACCGTCCCGGCCTCACCGTCAGGTCGTTGACCTCCGCGTCCCGCGGCAGGTCGAGGGCCATCAGGATCGTCGTGGCGACCGACTCCGGGTCGATCCAGCGGCCGGGGTCGTACTCCTTGCCCTCCTGCTGGTGGACCTTGGCCTGCATGGGGCTCGCGGTGCGGCCCGGGTAGACGGAGGTGACCCGGACGCCCCCGGCGTGCTCCTCGTGGCGCAGGGCGTCCGCCAGGGCCTTCAGACCGTGCTTGGAGGCGGCGTACGCGGACCAGTCGGCGTGGGCGTTCAGGCCGGCGCCGGAGTTGACGAAGACCACGTGGCCCCGGGCGGCGCGCAGTTGGGGCAGGAAGTGGCGGGTCAGCTCGGCGGGGGCGACGAGGTTGACGTTCAGCTGGTGGCGCCAGGACTTCGGGGTGAGTTCGCCGACCGGGCCGAGGTCGACCACGCCCGCGATGTGCAGCAGGGAGTCCACGCGGTCGGGGAGCGTCTGGTGGGAGAAGGCCCAGGACAGCCTGTCCGGGTCGGCGAGGTCGCCGACCAGCGTCCGCGCGCCGGGGAACCGCGCCGCCAGTTCCTTCGCGCGGCCCGCGTCGCGCGCGTGCAGGACGAGGTCGTCCCCGCGCGCGTGCAGGCGGCGGGCGACGGCCGCGCCGATGCCGGAACCCGCTCCGGTGATCACATGTGTAGCCATGCCCGCCATGCTCGCATCACCGGGTGCCCTGCGACTCCTCCAGGTAGGCCAGCGCCCCCACCGGCTCCTCCGCGAAGAACACCAGGTCGGTGAGGGGGCGCGGCAGGAACCCCTCGTCCTCCATCCGCCGGAACTGCTCCTTCAGGCCGTCGTAGAAGCCGGCGGTGTTGAGCAGGACGACGGGTTTGTCGGTGTGCCCGTGCTTCTTCAGCTCCAGGATCTCCGTCGCCTCGTCGAGCGTGCCGGTGCCGCCCACCATGATCACCACGGCGTCGGACTTCTCCAGCAGCAGCTTCTTGCGCTCGGCGAGGTCGCCGGCGATCACCATCTCGTCCGCGCCCTGCCGCGCCTTGGCCGCCAGGAACGCCACGGAGACCCCGCACAGCCGCCCGCCCGCCTCCTGCACGCCGTCGGCGACCACCTTCATCAGGCCGACGTCGGAGCCGCCCCACACGAGCGTGTGGCCGCCCTTGCCCAGCAGTCTCGCGAACTCCTTGGCGGGGCGGGTGTAGCGGTCGTCGAGGTCGGCGGCGGAGAGGAAGACGCAGATTCGCATGCGGCCACCGTACGCGGGAAGAACCGGCGCCCGGCGAGCGCTGCTCCTTCCATGGCCCAAGGACACACGATCACCATCGAGCAAGGCGACCAGCACGTGCGCGTGGTGCACGGCGACCAGGTCCTGGCGGAGAGCGAACGGCCGCTGGTCCTCAGGGAGACGGGCTGTCCGGTGCGGTACTACATACCCGCCGAGGACGTCCGCCTCGATCTGCTGACCCCTTCCGACACCCACACCTACTGCCCCTTCAAGGGGACCGCGTCGTACTGGTCCCTGCCGGACGCGGCGGACCTCGTCTGGTCGTATCCCGATCCCAAGCCGGACGTGGCCGAGATCAAGGACCATCTGTGCTTCTACGACGTCGAAGTGTCGTAAGCCGAAGTGTCGCGAGCCGATAAGGGCGATGAGCTCGCTCCCGTGGGGCAGTCTCCACGGGTATGGACAAGAAGACGATTTCGCGCGACGGCACACCGATCGCGTACTCACGCACCGGGCAGGGTCCGGCTGTCGTCCTCGTGAGCGGCGCGATGTCCACGGGCGCCACGGTGGCGCCCGTGGCCCCGCTCCTGGCCGACCGGTTCACCGTCGTCGCGTACGACCGCCGGGGCCGCGGCGAGAGCGGGGACACGGAGCCGTACGCGGTGGACCGGGAGATCGAGGATCTCGCGGCGCTGATCGAGGCGGTGGGCGGCGAGGCGTCGCTGTACGGCATGTCGTCGGGCGGCGCGCTGGTGCTCCGGGCGGCGGCGAGCGGGCTGCCGCTGCGTCAGGTGGCGGTGTACGAGCCGCCGTTCGCCGTGCACGAGGGCGGCGCCGAGGAACGCGCCCGGTACACCGAGCAGCTCACCGCGGCCCTCGCCGAGGGCCGGCGCGGGGACGCCGTGGAGCTGTTCCTGACCGCCACCGGCATGGCCCCGGAGATGATCGCCGGTGCCCGCCAGTCCCCCATGTGGCCGGGCATGGAGGCACTCGCGCCGAGCCTCGCCCACGACGACGCCTGCATGGGCGACGGACTCGTCCCCCGCGACCTGCTGGCCGGGATCGGTGTGCCGGTCCTCGCCCTGGCCGGCGGCGCGAGCCCGGGGTGGATGTGCGAGGCCGCGCGGGCGGTCGCGGAGGCGGTCCCGCAGGGCACGTACCGCCTGCTGGAGGGCCAGACCCACGCGGTCGACCCCCAGGCCCTGGCACCGGCGCTGGCGGAGTTCCTCGGCGGCTGAGCCGGCCCGTCGGCCGGCCCCCGGCTACACCGCCGCCGTCGCGCGCGTGGTCGACGCGATCGTCGCCGAGCCGACCACGCGCGTGCCGTCGTACAGGACGATCGCCTGGCCGGGGGCCACGCCGCGTACCGGCTCGGTGAAGGTGACCTCCAGACGGCCGTCGACGACTTCGGCGCGCACCTCGGTCTCACCGCCGTGGGCGCGCAGCTGGGCCGTGTAGGTGCCGGGGCCGGCGGGGGCGGCGCCGCACCAGCGGGGCCTGATGGCGGTGAGGGCGGTGACGTCGAGGGCCTCGGCCGGGCCGACCGTGACCGTGTTCGTCACCGGCGAGATGTCGAGCACGTAGCGCGGCTTGCCGTCGGCGGCCGGTGTGCCGATCCTGAGGCCCTTGCGCTGGCCGATGGTGAAGCCGTACGCCCCCTCGTGCGTGCCGAGCTTCGTGCCGGACTCGTCGACGATGTCGCCCTCGGCCCTGCCGAGGCGGTTGGCCAGGAAGCCCTGGGTGTCGCCGTCGGCGATGAAGCAGATGTCGTGCGAGTCGGGCTTCTTGGCGACGGCGAGACCGCGGCGCTCGGCCTCCGCGCGGATCTCGTCCTTGGTGGTGACCGTGTCGCCGAGCGGGAAGAGGGCGTGGGCGAGCTGCCTGTCGTCCAGGACGCCGAGGACGTACGACTGGTCCTTGGCCATGTCGGAGGCGCGGTGCAGCTCCCGGGAGCCGTCGGGCAGCGTGACGATCTTCGCGTAGTGGCCGGTGCAGACCGCGTCGAAGCCCAGCGCGAGGGCCTTGTCCAGCAGCGCGGCGAACTTGATCTTCTCGTTGCAGCGCAGGCACGGGTTGGGGGTGCGGCCGGCCTCGTACTCGGCGACGAAGTCCTCGACGACGTCCTCGCGGAAGCGGTCGGCGAGGTCCCAGACGTAGAACGGGATGCCGATGACGTCGGCGGCGCGGCGGGCGTCGCGGGAGTCCTCGATGGTGCAACAGCCCCGGGCACCCGTGCGGAACGACTGCGGGTTCGCGGAGAGCGCGAGGTGGACGCCGGTCACGTCGTGGCCGGCCTCGGCGGCGCGGGCGGCGGCGACGGCGGAGTCCACGCCGCCGGACATGGCGGCGAGTACGCGAAGGGGGCGGGAGCGCTGCGGGGTGTCAGTCATAACCCTTCCAGGGTACGGGGGCGCGGGAACCGCGGCTCGCGTGTATCCGTTGTGGATCACATGGGGGCGAGCGAGAGCGACACGGACCGGCGGATCGGGCGGCGGGCCCTGCTCGTGGGCGGGGCGGCGGCCGGGGTGGGCGTGGCCGCGCTGGCGCGCGAGGAGCTGGCGCATCTGTGGTGGCGGCTGCCGGGGGTGGACAAGCCGCGGGTGGCGGGCGCGGTGGACTTCCGGGGCGCGCTGTGGGTGGCGGCCTCGCCAGCGAACTACCGGCGCGCGGACCGGCCCGCCGACTACGCGATAGACCGCGTGGTCGTCCACGTCACCCAGGGCGGTTACCGCAGCGCGGTGAGGGCCTTCCAGGACCCCGGCCACCAGGCCGCGGCGCACTACATCGTCCGCGAGGACGGCCGGATCACGCAGCTGGTCCGCGAGCTGGACGTGGCCTTCCACGCGGGCAACCGGGCGTTCAACGAACGCAGCGTCGGCATCGAGCACGAGGGCTTCGTGGAGGACCGCTCCTCCTTCACGGCCGCGATGTACGCCGCCTCGGCCCGGCTGACGGCGGGGATCTGCCGGCGCTACGGCATACCCGCCGACCGGGAGCACGTGATCGGGCATGTGGAGGTGCCGGGGACGGACCACACGGACCCCGGGCGGTACTGGGACTGGGACCGGTACATGGGACTGGTACGACGGGCCGAACAGACCTGACGCCAGTGATCCGATCGTGATGTTGTGCGTACGCCCCGTGCTGCATGTGTCCGATGCGTCCCGCGCGGCGGAGGTGACCTGCGGCACGCCAACTTGGCTTTTTTTCAGGGCAGTTGTGCCGTCGAGCACTTCACGGCGGCTACACAGCGCGCGCGGCCTCCTCCTAACTTCGGCCCAGTTCTCGCACAGACCCCGGGTCAACCATCCCGGTCCATGGCAGACATCACCGAGCCCGATGGCCGCACGAGCGACACGGGCAGAAGCAGCAAGTCCAGGCACTCCAAGACCAGCCGCACCTCCCGCGGCAAGGGCGTCCACCGGCGCAGGTTCCTCGGCGGCATGGCCGGGGTGGGCCTCGGGGCGGTCGCCGGGGCCGGCGGCGCCTTCTCCCTGCTGACGGAGGCGGGGAGGAACAGGGCGAGCGCCGCTGACGGCACCGCCACCCTGACCATCCCGGACCTGCTGGAGGGCACCACGTCCGACGGCACCACCACCTTCACGCTGGAGGCGAAGACGGGCACCGCGGAGGTGCTCTCCGGCGTCACCAGCGACACGATGGGCTACAACCAGTCCTTCCTCGGCCCCACCATGAAGTGGACCAGCGGCGACACGGTCCTGCTCGACATCACCAACAGCCTGGGCGAGGACACCACCGTCCACTTCCACGGCGCGCACGTCCCGGCCGAGATGGACGGCGGCCCGCAGGTGGCCTTCGCCGACGGCGAGACCTGGTCCCCGACGTTCACCGTCAAGGACGAGGCGAAGACGCTCTGGTACCACCCGCACGCGCTGGGCACCACGGCCAAGCAGGCGGTGCACGGGCTGGCCGGCATGATCATCGTGGCGGACGACTCCGACGCGTCCTCCGCCCTGCCCGGCACCTACGGCACCGACGACATCCCGCTGATCTTCCAGAGCCTGGCCACGGACGGCAGCGGCGACGTCAAGTACGACCTGTCCGGCTACCTCACCAACGGGCTGAGCTTCCCGCTGCTGCTCAACGGCACCAACGTCGACGACACCACCCTCACCTTCACCGCGAGCAGGACCCGCACCCGGTTCCGGGTGCTGAACGCCTCGCCGTCGGACATCATCACCGTCCAGCGCAGCGACGGCGGCACGCTGAACCAGATCGCCACCGACCAGGGCTACCTGACCGCGGCCACGGAGGTGGACGGCATCCGGCTGGTGGCGGGGGCGCGCGCGGAGTTCGTGCTGGACCTGTCGGAGGCGGTGACGCTCCAGGCCGTCGTCACCACCGGCTGGGTCCGGGGCGGCAGCGGCACCTACGACGTGCTGGCGATCAGCGCGTCCGGCACCGACACGCCGGACGACCTGCCGAGCTCGCTCAACACGATCGACCGGTACGACACCAGCGACTTCACCGCCCGGACCATCACGCTCGGCCAGAGCGGCACGACCATGACGATCAACGGGTCGGCGGGGACGAGCATGTCGTCCATGGCGATGATCAGCACCACGCTGGGCGCGAAGGAGATCTGGACGATCAAGAACAGCACCCAGCTGGAGCACTCGTTCCATCTCCACGACGTGCCCTACCAGTTGGTCTCCGTCAACGGCGAGGATCCCACCGGCGTGGACCTCGGCTGGTTCGACACCTACGAGGTGGTCGGCGGCGGCTCCATCGAGATCGCCATGGAGTTCACGGACTTCACCGACGACACCTACATGTACATGCTCCACTGCCATCTGCTGCAGCACGAGGACGAGGGCATGATGGCGTCCCTCATGGTGACGGAGAGCTAGGCCCCACCGGACATCAGGTCAGCCCCGCGGCGCGAGCGCGCTCCACCGCGGGGCCGATCGCCTTGGCGAGGGCGTCGACGTCGGCCTCCGTGGAGGTGTGGCCGAGGGAGAAGCGCAGGGTGCCGCGGGCCAGGTCCGGGTCGGTGCCGGTGGCGAGCAGGACGTGGCTGGGCTGGGCGACGCCGGCGGTGCAGGCGGAGCCGGTGGAGCACTCGATGCCCTGGGCGTCCAGGAGCAGCAGCAGGGAGTCGCCCTCGCAGCCGGGGAAGGTGAAGTGCGCGTTGGCGGGGAGCCGGTCGACCGGGTCGCCGCCGAGGATCGCGTCCGGGACGGCCGTGCGCACCGCCTCGACGAGGCTGTCGCGCAGGGCGCCGATCTCGGTGGCGAACCACTCGCGCTGCTCGGCGGCGAGGCGGCCGGCGACCGCGAAGGAGGCGATCGCGGGGACGTCGAGGGTGCCGGAGCGGACGTGCCGCTCCTGGCCGCCGCCGTGCAGGACGGGCACGGGGGTGTGCTCGCGGCCCAGGACCAGGGCGCCGATGCCGTACGGGCCGCCGATCTTGTGGCCGGAAACCGTCATGGCGGCGAGGCCGGAGGCGGCGAAGTCGACCGGGACCTGGCCGACGGCCTGCACCGCGTCGGCGTGCAGCGGGACCCCGAACTCCTTGGCCACCGCGGCCAGTTCGGCGACCGGCAGGACGGTGCCGATCTCGTTGTTGGCCCACATCACGGTCGCGAGGGCGACGTCGTCGGGGTCGCGGGCGATGGCCTCGCGCAGCGCCTCGGGGTGGACGCGGCCGTAGGAGTCGACGGGGAGGTACTCGACGGTCGCGCCCTCGTGCTCGCCCAGCCAGTGCACGGCGTCGAGGACGGCGTGGTGCTCGACGGGGCTGGCCAGGACGCGGGTGCGGCGCGGGTCGGCGGCGCGGCGAGACCAGTACAGGCCCTTCACCGCGAGGTTGTCGGCCTCGGTGCCGCCGGAGGTGAAGACGACCTCGCTGGGGCGGGCGCCGAGCGCGTCCGCGAGGGTCTCGCGGGACTCCTCGACCGTACGGCGGGCCCTGCGGCCCGATGCGTGGAGGGAGGAGGCGTTGCCCGTGATGCTCAGCTGGGCGGTGAGTGCCTCTGCCGCCTCCGGGAGCATCGGGGTGGTCGCGGCGTGGTCGAGGTATGCCATGGTGCCCTGATTCTACGGGGGCACGGTGGTGGCCCGGGCGGTCGGTGCACCCGCGTCGGCCATGCCCCGTCGTCCTCGGGGCGCCGGCCGTCGGTCACCGGGCGTCTTTCCGGCTCACAGGCTCCAGGACACCGTGTTGGACAGCTGCATGGCGATCACCAGGACCACGAGGTCGGCGGCGCCGAGGGCGAGGCCCAGGTAGGCGCGGCCCCGGCGGGTGGTGCCGCGCCAGAGGGAGACCGCGGCCAGGGCGATGGAGACCGGGCCGAGGAAGACGTTGAGGACGAGGAGCCCGACGAGGCCGAGGATGAAGGACGCGACCGCCATGCCGTCGGCGTCGCGGGCGGGCTTGCGGGCGTCGGTGCGGCCGGTGCGGGCCGGGGCGGTGAGTTGCATGGTGTTCAGCTCCTGGGGACGGGTGGCGAAGCGAACGGTCAGTGGGCCGAGGTGCGGCGACGGCTGTGGCGCTCGCGGGCGGCGAAGATGCCCAGCCAGACGGCGATGCCGACGGCGGCCAGGGCGGTGACGGTCAGCGGGGCGTGGGCGACGGTGCCCAGCACCACGCCGAGCAGCATGAAGGCGGCGACGAGGAACAGCATGGGATTCGATCCCCCTCCGGGGCGTCCGGGAGACGCCTCTCGTGACATTTCGGTGAACGGTTGTAGTAACACTTGTTCACTGACTTCCCAGTCTAGCGCGTCCCAAGGCTTTCCAATTCCGGAGAACAGTTGTTAACTGGATGACATGAGTCACACCCTCGGCATCCGGCAGGCACAGAAGCAGAAGACCCGGCAGGCGCTGCTGGACGCGGCGCTCGGCCTGTTGGAGGAGCAGAGCCTGAGCAGCCTGGGCCTGCGCGAGGTCACCCGCGCCGTCGGGGTCGCCCCGACCGCCTTCTACCGCCACTTCCGCTCCACGGCGGATCTCGGCGTGGCCCTGGTCGAGGAGGCGCTGGGCAGCCTGCACCCGATGATCCGGACGACGGTGTCCGCGGCGGACGACAGCGAGCAGCGCATCATCCGCGCCATCGAGCTGATCGCCCGTCACGTTGACGCGTACCCCGCTCATGTCCGTTTTATCGCCCGCGAGCGACATGGCGGAGTCCAGCCGGTGCGGGAGGCGATACGGGACCAACTGGCCCGGTTCGCCGAGGAGGTGAAGGCCGAGCTCGCCAAGGACCGGGAGGCGGCGGGCTGGAGCGACGACGACCTGCTCATGCTGGCGCATCTCTACGTCGACCAGATGCTCATCACCGCCTCGCTCTTCCTGGAGGCCCCGGAGACCTCTCCCGAGGAGCGCGAGCGCGTCGCGCAGGTGGCGACCCGGCAGATGCGGCTGATCAGCATCGGCCGCCGGCACTGGCTGGACTGAGCGGCCGCCCACGCGAAGGGGCGGCACCCGTGGACCGGGTGCCGCCCCTTTTCGGCCTTTCGGCCTTTCGGCCGTTTCCGCCGTTCCGTCTTTCCGCCGGCGTCGTCAGCTCTTCGTCGACTGGGCGGTCGCCTGCGCGGTGGGCGCACCGCTGGGCATCGCCCCGCCCTGGCCGCCGCCGGGCCCGCCGCAGCCGCCCATACCGCCGCCGGGCCCGCCCTGGCCCCCGGCGCCCGGACCGCCGGCCGCGCCGGTCGGCATGCCCGACGGCATACCCGACGGCGTGCCGCTGGGCCTGGCGGTGGCCTTGCCGGTGGGGGCGCCGGAGGGGGCGCCGCTCGGCCGCCCGGACGGGTTGCCGGTCGGCGCCTGACAGGACTGCTGCCCGGAGTTGGAGCCGGAGGAGGACGAGGAGTCGCCCGAGCCGCAGGCCGCCAGGGCCAGAGGCGAGAGCGCCAGCAGGGCCACGGCGGGGACGAGACGCGCACGCTTCATGAGAAACAACTCCAGGGAAGATGAGGAGGCCTTGAGAACCGGAACTCAATCAACGGCCCTTAGGGCTTCCTTGGGGGCGCCCTGTTCCCGCCCTGTCAATCGGGTAAAGCACGGCCCAAGAGGCGCCCCTGACCGGCGAGTTCACGATTCCCCGTCGGCTACCCGCTGGTACAGGTTCGTGACGGAGGCGGCCGCCGCGGCCAGTTCCGCGCGCACCTCCGGCGGCGCGAGGACCTCCACCTGGTCGGCGAACATCAGCAGTTGGCGGGCCTCGCGGACGAAGCCGTACGACAGCCGGGCGGTCACCCACTCGCTCACGCCGTCGTCGTCGGGCAGTCCGGTCAGGTACGCGGCGTTCAGGCGCTGGAACATGTCGAGGCGCTCGCGCCGGACCCGTACGGTGACGTCGAGCCCGCCGGGGCGCTCCTCGACCTGGCGCCTGAGCACCTCCCAGACGTCGGCGAGTTCGACGCCCGGCCGCCGCTTCACCGGCTCCGGCAGGACGGTGGCCGCGTGCACCCGGTCGGCGCGGAAGAGCCGCGGCCGGCCTCGCCGGTCGGCGACCAGGTACCAGACTCCGGCCTTGGAGACCAGGCCGTACGGATCGACGGTGTACGTCCGCGTCTCCCGCTCCCCGCTGTGCCGGTAGCGCAGCCGCAGCCGCCGGTCGGTGAAGACGGCGTCCTGCAGCACGTCCAGGTCGACGGCCTTCAGCGGGCCGCCCTTCCAGCGCGTGGCGTCGACGAGGATACGGCGGCTGGTGACCTCGGCGGCCGGACGGTACGGCGCCGGCAGCGCGGCCATCACCTTGCGCAGCGCCGAGCCGAGGGCCGCGTCCAGGCCGAGCGCGGCGTGCGCGCCCTGCGCGGCCAGGATGAACAGGGCGCGGGACTCGTCGGCGGTCAGTCCCGTCACGTCCGTCCGGAACCCCGCGAGCAGTTCGATGCCGCCGTGCCGGCCGCGTTCGGCGTAGACGGGGACGCCGGAGGCCGACAGCGCCTCGACGTCCCGGTAGATCGTCCGCACCGACACCTCCAGCCGGCCGGCGAGTTCGTGCGCCGGGAGCCGGCCGCGGGTCTGCAGGAGCAGCAGGATCGAGAGCAAACGGTCGGACTTCACGGCACCAGAGTCCTCCGCCGGGAAAGCCGCGGCAAATGTTGACGGAAACTGTCAGGTTAAGCGGGGACTCTTCGATCACCGGCACACGAACGGAGAGGCATCCCATGAACGCCATCGACCCCCGCCCCCTCTACGCCCGCGCCACCGAGCAGGCCGCCGCGCTGGTCCGGACGGTCCGTCCCGAGCAGCTGTCCGGCCCCACCCCGTGCACCGAGTTCGACGTCCGCACCCTGATCAGCCACATCGTCGGCGGCACCCGGCGGATCGCGGTGGTCGGCGAGGGCGGCGACGGGCTGGCCGTGCACCCCTTCGCCGACGGCGTGCGGGACGAGGAGTGGACGGCCGTGTACGACGAGGCCCGGGCCCGCGCCCTGAAGGCATGGGAGCAGGACGCCCGGCTGGAGGCCCCGGTCCGGGTCCCGTGGGGCGAGGTGCCGGGCCGGGCGGCGCTGTCGGGCTATGTGATGGAACTGGTCACCCACACCTGGGACCTGTCCGAGTCCCTCGGCCGCCCGCTCGCCCTCGACCCGTCCCTCGCCGAGTTCGCCCTGGCGGTCGCCCGCCGGGTGCTGCCCGACCCGGAACGGGACGCGGAGACGCCTTTCGACTCGGTCCGGCCGGCCCCCGAAGGGGCCGGCGTCTACGGCGAGCTGGCGGCCTGGCTGGGGCGGCGGCCGCTCAGCCGAGCCTGACCCGCGCGAGCTGGCGGGACTGGGCGACCAGCCGGTCCGCGCTGTCCCAGACCTCGGCGTCCTCCTCCAGGAAGCCGCCGGCGAGGTTGCGGGTGGTGATCGAGACGCGCAGGGGTCCCGGCGCCGGGCGGCAGCGGACGTGGACGGTGAGCTCGACGGTCGGGACCCAGCCGGACAGGCCGATCTCGAAGGCGGTGGGCGGGAGGGCGTCGACCGCGAGGAGCAGGGAGAGGGGGTCGGCGTCACGGCCGTCGGCGAGGCCGAACCAGGCCCGCATCTCGCCCTTGCCGGAGGGCGCGCCCAGCGCCCAGCCCAGGGTGGCGGGGTCCAGCTTGAGCATCAGGCGGTCGGTGATGGCCGAGCTGCCGGGGACGGGGGCGGGACCGTCCTCGGGGCCGAAGCACTGGTCCATCGGCGGGATCGCTGGGGGTACGGCGGTGGTGCGGACGTCGTCGGGCAGGGCGTCGAGGTCGCCGTAGGAGGCGAGGACGCGGATGCGCTCGACCTCGCGTCCCTCGCCGTCGTACTGGAAGAGCGAGGCCTGGCCGGTCGACAGGGTGCGGCCGGTGCGCACCACCTCGGTGCGGACGACCGCGGGGCCCGGCTGGGACGCCGTCAGGTAGTGCGCGGAGATGGTGAAGGGGTCCGCGTGCGGCAGGGCGTCGGCGAGCGCGCGGCCGAGGACGGCCAGCAGGTAGCCGCCGTTGACGGCGTTGATGATCGTCCAGCCGGCGGACAGGTCGATGTCGTAGACGCCGGGAGCGCGGCGGGTGAGCGCGGTGTCGCGGTCGAACTCGCTGTCGCCGATCGTGGCCCGTACGGCCGCGGCGGAGGCTGCATCTGGCATGGGTGAACGGTACAACAGACAATTACTAAGCGGTAGCTTTGGCTTACCGGCGAGACAGGTGAGACCTGGGCAATTTCTCGGTAAGTGTCCGACTCGTCCGTAAACCCGGCGCCCCCTTCCGCCCTCTCCAGGGACATGAGCCTCACCGGGACACCGTTCCTCTACACGCTGATCGTGCTGTCCGTCGTCGCCCTCGTCGTGCCGCTCGTGCTGTGGTCGCGTCTGCGCGGGCCACGGGTGCTGCGCCTGGCGGCCCGGGCGCTGATGCTGCTCTTCGCCCAGGGCACCGCGGTCGCCCTGGTCTTCGTACTGGTCAACAACGAGAACAACCTGTACGACAACTGGGCCGACCTGCTCGGCACCGGCAACCACGTCCAGCAGGCGGCGAACCTGGGCGTCGACGGCACCGGCGGAATAGCGCTGAAACGGTTGCCCAAGGTGAAGCAGACCTTCACCGCGGCCACCGGCCCCGGCCTGCGCGGGGTGCGCGAGACCCAGCTCAAGGGCCGCGTCTCCGGCGTGAACGCCGAGGTCTACGTCTGGCTGCCGCCCCAGTACGGCAAGCCGGCCTACCGCCACCACAGGTTCCCCGTGGTCGAGCTGCTGCCGGGCTACCCCGGCTCGGCGAAGGCCTGGTTCGGCTCGCTGCACGTGACCAGCCAACTGGCCCCGCTCATGAGGAACGGCGAGGTCGCGCCGTTCATCCTGGTCGCCCCGCGCACCAACCTGCTGGCCGGCGTCGACACCGGCTGCGCCAACATCCCCGGCACGGTCGACGCCGACACCTGGCTGAGCATCGACGTACCGCGGATGGTCACGGACAACTTCCGCGCCCAGCCCGCGCCCGGGGGGTGGGCGGTCGCCGGCTACTCGGCCGGCGCGCACTGCGCGGCCAAGCTGGCCGTCGCCCACCCCGACCGCTACATGGCCGCCGTCAGCATGTCCGGCTACGACGACCCCATCGGGGAACGCAACTCCCTGGCCGCCCAGAACCCCGCCCTGCGCGCCGCGAACAACCCCTACCTGCTGCTGCGCTCGGCCCGCACGCCACCCCGGATCGCCCTGTACCTCTCCGGCCAGCCGCACGACGGCTACGAGGCCGCCGTGGCCCTGGAGCAGATCGCGAAGGCCCCGACGACCGTGCACGTGGTCTACATCCCGAAGAGCGCCGGCGGGCACACCATGGCCCTGTGGCGGCCGCAGGTGGTGCCGGCGTTCCGCTGGCTGACCCTGGAGATGGGCCAGCACCGCGCCCGGACCGGCGGCGCTACTCCTCTCGCACCGTCGAGCGGCGGTTCCACGCACGCGGCGCTCGCCAGTGGAACCGCATCGCGAGCAGGCGCAGGACGAAGGCGGTGACGGCCGCGAGGGCGCTGGTGAGCGGGGTCAGGGCGTCGTAGTGGATGCACAGGACCACCATCGTGGCGCCGACGATGGCCGGGACCGCGTACAGGTCGCGGTCCCAGCGCAGCAGTGAGGGCACCTCGTTGGCGAGGACGTCGCGCAGCACACCGCCGCCCACGGCCGTGGCGAGGCCGAGGGCGGCGGACTGGGTGAGGCCGAGCCCGTACTCGTACGCCTTCATCGTCCCGGCGACGCAGAACAGGCCGAGACCGGCCGCGTCGAAGACGTTCACGCCGGCCTGGATGCGCTCCACCTGCGGGTGCAGGAAGAAGACCAGCAGGGCGGCCAGGAGCGGGGTGACGAAGTAGCCGAGGTCGGTGAAGGCGGCGGGCGGGATCGCGCCGATGATCACGTCCCGGAACAGCCCTCCGCCCAGCGCGGTGACCTCGGCGAGGACGGCGATGCCGAAGACGTCGAAGTTCTTGCGGACGGCCAGCAGCGCGCCGGAGATGGCGAACACGAAGATGCCGACGAGGTCGAGCGTGTGCTGGACGGAGGGGCTGAACATTTGCTGGAGCACCCTCATATTCTGACGCAACAGCGAGCCCCCGCCTTACAAACGAAGGCGGGGGCTCGCTGATTCTCGCTGGATTACTGCTCCGGCTGGACTACTTCTCCGTGGATGCCTCTCCCGAGGGCGCCTCGTCCGCAGCCGTCTCGTCCGCAGCCGTCTCGGTCGACGGCTGCTCCTCCGCGTGTTCCTCGGCCAGCTCGGCGACCTCCGCCGCCACCGCCGCCGACGTCTCCGCGGACTCGGCCAGCACCTCGTCGGCCACCAGCTCGGCCGCCTCCTTGGCCACGCTCAGCAGGACCGTGTCCTGCGGGGCCTGGTCCTCGAAGTTCTCCGGGTGGTGGCAGGCGACCTGCTGACCGGGCCTGAGCTCGGTCAGCGGCGGCTCGGTGGTCTTGCAGATCTCCGTCGCCTTCCAGCACCGGGTGTGGAAGCGGCAGCCGCTCGGCGGGGAGATCGGCGAGGGCACGTCGCCGCGCAGCAGGATGCGCTCGCTCTTGGCGTTCTTGCGCCGCGGGTCCGGGATCGGCACCGCCGACATCAGGGCCTTGGTGTACGGGTGCATCGGCGCCTTGTACAGCGCCTCCCGGTCGGCCAGCTCGACGATCTTGCCGAGGTACATCACCGCGATCCGGTCCGAGACGTGCCGGACGACCGAGAGGTCGTGCGCGATGATCACGTACGTCAGGCCCAGCTCCTGCTGGAGGTCGTCGAGCAGGTTGACGACCTGGGCCTGGATCGACACGTCCAGCGCGGAGACCGGCTCGTCCGCCACGACCAGCTTCGGGTTCAGGGCGAGCGCGCGGGCGATGCCGATGCGCTGGCGCTGACCGCCGGAGAACTCGTGCGGATAGCGGTTGTAGTGCTCGGGGTTGAGGCCCACGACCGACAGCAGCCGCTGGACCTCCTTCTTCACACCGCCCTCGGGCTCGACGCCCTGCAGCCTGAAGGGGGCCCCGACGATCGTGCCGATGGTGTGGCGCGGGTTCAGCGACGAGTACGGGTCCTGGAAGATCATCTGCACGTCACGGCGGAGCGGACGCATGCCGCTGACGCCGAGGTGCGTGATGTCCTTGCCCTCGAACTCGACCTTGCCGCCCGTCGGCTCCAGCAGCCGGGTGATCAGCCGGCCCATCGTCGACTTGCCGCAGCCCGACTCGCCCACGACGCCGAGGGTCTCGCCCTTGCGGACCTCGAAGTCGATGCCGTCCACGGCGTGCACGGCACCGACCTGCCGCTGGAGCAGGCCCTTCTTGATCGGGAAGTGTTTCTGGAGCCCGGTCACCTTCAGCAGGGCCTCGCCGGGGGCGGGGTTCTCCTTGGTGGCCACGGTGCCTTCGCTCTGCGCAGGGATGCCCACTGCTGCGTCCTTAGGGTTCTCGCTCACAGCTTCGGCGCAATCTCTTCGGTCCAGATGCGCTCCCGCTGCTCCTGCGTCATGTGGCAGGCGGCCCAGTGCTGGCTGCCGACCTCGGTCAGCTCGGGGCGGACCGTGCGGGTGATGTTGTCCTTGGGGATGTCGGCGTACGGGCAGCGCGGGTTGAAGGCGCAGCCGGACGGGACGTTGATCAGCGAGGGCGGGGAGCCCTTGACCGGGATCAGGCGGTCCTGCTGCTCGCGGTCCAGGCGCGGCATCGAGCCGAGCAGGCCCCAGGTGTAGGGGTGGCGGGGCTCGTAGAACACCTTCTCCGCCGGGCCCCGCTCCACGCAGCGGCCGCCGTACATCACCAGGATGTCGTCGGCCAGTTCGGCGACGACGCCCAGGTCGTGGGTGATGATGATGACAGCGGAGCCGAACTCCTTCTGCAGGTCCCGGATCAGGTCGAGGATCTGCGCCTGGACGGTCACGTCCAGGGCGGTGGTCGGCTCGTCCGCAATGAGCAGCTCGGGGTTGTTGACCAGCGACATCGCGATCATCGCGCGCTGGCGCATACCGCCGGAGAACTCGTGCGGGTAGTTGTCGACGCGCTTGTCGGGCTGCGGGATGCCCACCCGGTCGAGCATCTCGACCGCGCGCTTCTTCGCGGTCTTCTTGTCGACGTCGTGGTGGATGCGGTACGCCTCCACGATCTGCTGGCCGATCGTGTAGTACGGGTGCAGCGCGGACAGCGGGTCCTGGAAGATCATCGCCATGTTGCGGCCGCGCAGCTTGCGTACGTGGTCGGGGTCGGCGGACAGCAGCTCGGTGCCGTCCAGCCAGATCTCGCCGGAGATCTGCGCCTTGCGCTTGCCGTACTGGCCGGCGGTGTGCAGGCCCATGATGCCGAGCGAGGTCACCGACTTGCCGGAGCCCGACTCGCCCACGATGCCGAGGGTCTTGCCCTTCTCCAGCTGGAAGCTGAGCCCGTCGACGGACTTCACCAGGCCGTCGTCGGTCGGGAAGTGCACCTTCAGGTCGCGCACTTCCAGGAAGGACGTCGGGGCCGGCGAGGCGGCCGTGGGCTCGCCCACGGCGGCTCCCGTCTTGCTGAGTTCCGTCATGAGAGCCTCACTCGGGGGTCGATCACGGCGTACAGGATGTCCACCACGAGGTTGGCGATCAGCACCGCGAGAGAAGTGATCAGGGTGACGCCCAGGATGATGGGCAGGTCCTGGTTCTTGATCGCGTCGAGTACAGCGCGGCCCAGACCGGGCAGGTTGAACGTGGACTCGGTCAGGATAGCGCCGCCGATGAGGGCGCCGAGGTCCATGCCGAGCATGGTGAGGATGGGGGTCATCGTGGAGCGCATGGCGTGCTTGCCGATGACGACCTGCTCCTTGAGGCCCTTCGCGCGGGCGGTGCGGATGTAGTCCTCGCCGAGGATCTCCAGCATGGTGGCGCGGGTGATCCGGGCGTACATGGCCGCGTACAGGAACGCGAGGGTGATCCAGGGCAGGAGCATGCTCTCGAACCAGCGCGCCGGGTTGTCCGCGAAGGGGACGTACTGCGAGTCGACCCAGTGCAGTCCGATGTCGAAGACCGCGATGCTGATCAGACCCGTGAAGT
Organism: Streptomyces sp. 7R007; assembly: GCF_054850255.1. Lineage (NCBI taxonomy): Bacteria > Bacillati > Actinomycetota > Actinomycetes > Kitasatosporales > Streptomycetaceae > Streptomyces > Streptomyces sp. 7R007. The sequence goes on from NZ_JBTWMV010000046.1 coordinate 32,939, forward strand.
AGATGGGGAGCGAGACACCGGACAGTGCGACGACCATGGCGCCGCGGTCCCAGATGCTGCCCCGCTTGAGGGCGGACAGGACACCCGCCGCGACACCGAAGACCAGCCACAGGACGGCGGCACCGAGCGCGAGACCCAGGGTCACCGGGAAGCGGTCGGTCAGCACCGGCCACACGGCCTGCTCGCTGCGGAACGAGTAGCCGAAGCAGGGTGCGGCGCAGTGGGTGACGTCGCCGCCGCCCGAGTAGGTGCGGCCGACGAAGATGCCCTTGAAGAACTCCCAGACCTGGGAGTAGATCGGGTCGCCCAGGCCCAGCTTCTCGCGTACCGCGGCGACGGAGGCCGGGTCGGCCTGCTTGCCCACGAAGCTCGACGCGATGTCGACGCCCGCCCACTTGGGGACGAGGAAGAAGATGCCGAAGACCACCATGATGATGACCACGAGCATCACTGCGGCGGCGAACAACCGCCTGATGAGGTAAGCGAGCACAGCTAACGGCCCGCCGCGGACCGCGGGCCACCGGAGGTCTTCCGGTGGCCCGCGCTCACGCTGCGCCGGCCTTCACCTGCCTTTCGTGCCGTTCGGCGGGTGTGCCGGGACTACTTGGGGTTCTTCAGACCGAGGTTGACGAAGTCGTACATGCCGCTGTAGCCGTCCGACGTGTAGACGTTCGCCAGGTTGTCCGAGCGCCAGTTGATGAACTTCTCGAAGACGAAGGGCAGGTAGTAGCCGCCCTCCATGACCTTGTGGTTGATCTGCGTGGCGATCTTGGTCTTACCGGACTCGTCCAGCGTGTTGACGTACTGGTCGAACAGGCCGTCGATCGTCTTGTCCTTGATCAGGGCGTAGTTGTTGTTACCGCTCGGCAGGATGTACTTGCTGTCCCACAGCGGCAGACCGAAGCCCTGGACGGACGGGAAGTCCGGACCCCAGCCCATGATGATGATGCCGTAGCCCTTCTTCTTCACGTTCGAGGGGCTGCCGATGATGCCGCTGGTCTGCGAACCGTCGTACTGGTCGATCTGCGCGTTGATGCCGATCTTCTTCAGCGACGCCTGCAGGGACTGGGCGGTGGCCACCTCGACCGGCTTGTTGTTGCGGACCGCGATGGTGGTGGAGAAGCCGTTCGGCTTGCCGCAGGCCTTCAGCTCTTCCTTGGCCTTGGCGGCGTTGCCGTTCTTGTTGGCACCGGCGAGACCGTACGGGTCGTACTTCTGGCCCTCGGCGCCCGCGACGGACGGCGGGAGCATGTTGGTGCCGATGTCACCACCGGCGATGGGGCCACCGCGCGCGGTCTGCAGCGACACGTGGTCGGCGCCGTAGATGACCGCCATGCGGCAGTGGATGTTGTCGAACGGCTTCACGCTCTGCGGGAAGGTCGCGTAGCGGATGTAGCCGGAGACCGGGTTGTCCAGGTTGGCCTTGTGCTCCTTCAGGGCGGTGGTACGGCCCTGGGGCGACATGCCGGTCTGGTTGATGTCCAGGTCCAGGTCACCGCTGAGCAGACGCTGGTCGAGCTGGTTGGCGTCCGAGAAGAACGTGACCGTGATCTTGTCCGGGTACGCCTTGCGGATCGGGTCCGAGGACTGCTTCCAGTTGGGGTTGCGCACCAGGGTCAGGTTCTTGCCCGGGCTGTACGACTGGAACTTGTACGGGCCGGAGGAGAACGGGTGCAGCGTGTACTTGGACTTGGTGTCCTTGTCCTGGCGCACCGGCGAGGCCGAGACCAGGGCCAGCATCTCCTGGAAGTCCGAGTTGGCCTTCGGCAGGTGGAAGACGATGGTCTTGTCGTCCGGCGTGTCGATCGCCTTCAGACCGAGCTTGTCGGCGCTGGTGTCCTTGTACGGGCCCTTGTACTCGCCCTTCGGGTCCAGGACGTCCTTCAGGTACGTCGGACCGCCGGACAGCACGTCCTGCGCCCAGATGCGCTCGATGCCGTACTTGACGTCCTTGGACGTGATCGGCTTGCCGTCCTCCCACGTGATGCCGTCACGCAGGGTGTACGTGTAGGTCTTGCCGTCGTCCGAGACCTTGGCGAGACCGGTGGCGAGGTCCGGGGTCAGCTCGGCGCCGGCCTTGCCGGGCTCCGTCTTGTTCGTGACGAGCTGGCGGCTGTAGTAGCGCGCGAAGTTCCACATGAAGCCGTAGTAGCCGCGCGTGGTGTCCCAGAAGTCGGCGTCCTGGGCGCCGCCGAACTTCAGGGTCCCGCCCTTCTTGGCCAGCGAGGCCTGGGCGACCTTGTTGTTGGCGGCGTCGTAGCCGGCGGCACCGGTCTTCGAACCGCTGTTGTCGTCGCTGCCGCCGCCGCACGCCGCTGTGGTCAGCAGTGCGGCGACCGCAGCAGCAGCGGCCAACGCCTGCTTACGCCGCCCTGAGGTGCGTTGGGTAGTCACGATCTCGGATCCTCCGGATTTGATGAGAGACCCCGTGTAGGTGCCACGGGACGCTTGGGGTACGGCGGTTCAGCGGGAGCCCTTCGGGTCCAGCGCGTCCCGCACGCCGTCGCCGAAGAGGTTGAAGGCAAGAACGGTGATGAAGATCGCCAGACCGGGGACCACCATGTACATGGGGTCCGAGTCGTAGTAGTCGACCGCGCTGGAGAGCATCTGCCCCCAGGAGGCCGTGGGCGGCTTGACGCCCACGCCCAGGAAGCTGAGTGCCGCCTCGGTGAGGATGTTGGTGGGGATCATCATCGTCGTGTAGACGATGATCGGCGCGACGAGGTTGGGCAGCAGTTCCTTGAACAGGATGTACAGGCGCCCGGCGCCCAGCGAGCGGGCCGCCTCGACGTACTCGCGTTCGCGCATGGAGAGGGTCTGACCGCGCACCACGCGTCCGATGTACGGCCAGCCGAAGAACCCGATGACCAGGATCATCACGAACACGCGGACGCTGGAGCCGGTCAGGCCCAGCATCTCGTTCGGCATGACGGAGACCAGGGCGATCGTGAACAGCAGCTGCGGGAAGGCCAGCAGACCGTCCATGACCCGGCTGATCAGCGAGTCGACCCAGCCGCCGAAGAAACCGGCCAGGATGCCCAGGACGGTGCCCAGGACGACGGCGACCACGGCGGACAGGAAGCCGACCAGGAGGGAGACCCGGGCGCCGTAGAGGATGCGGGCGAAGATGTCGCGGCCGTTGACCGGCTCCACACCGAGCAGGTGGTCGCCGCTGATGCCGCCGAACGAGCCCTTGGGCGTGCCGAACAGGGGGTCGATCAGGTTCTCGTGGTAGACGTCCGGGTCCTGCCCGAGAAGGTTCGTGATCACCGGCGCGAGCAGGGCGACGACGATGAGAACGAGCACGACCACGCCGCCCGTGAGCGCGAGCTTGTCCCGCTTCAGGCGCTCCCAGGCGATCCGGCCCAGGGAACGCCCCTGGACGGCCTTCGCCGCCGCGCCGGCAACCGCCGCTTCCTCGGCCGCGCTCGGGGCCGCTTCCGCGGTCGGCTCGTGCAATGGTGCCGTCATCTGGCAGGGACCCCTCTCAACCGGCGGTAGCCGGCCCGCACTTGCCGCTGTAGCGGCGTGATCAGTCCTTCGTACAGAGGGTGAACGGCATGGCGAACACCATCACGAACACCCCTGGTGCGGGAGTCTTCAACGCTTTGGCGATCTGTTGCCAGACTTGGCGGTGAAAGGATGCGTAAACGTGATGCGGGCTGGGGGGTTCCGTTATCCGGACAGCGGGTAACGGGGGTCGGACGCGGACCAACCCGGACACATGCCGCACAGCGGGACGTTCCGGCGCCATCTACGCGCGAAGATCGGCCGACTCCGGTCTGGACCAGAGGCCGGTCTCAGTATGCGCCGTGCGCGGGCGGGAAGCCGTATCCGGCCACCGGCGCCTGCGCGGGAGCCGCGTGTGCCTCACGGTCGTAGAAGGGGCGCGTGTTGGCCCGCATCCACATCGCGACGGGGTCGTACTCGTCGGACATCGCCACCGTCGACACCGGCAGGCCGTCGGGCACGGCGCCGATCGACTGCTGCATCATCGCGCGGACCGAGTCGACGGCGGGCGGCGAGGTGTCGTACACGTCGAGCCCGACGGCGAGGTACGGCGCCCCGAGGGCCGGCTGGACCCAGGCGCGGCGCAGGGAGCGGACGGCCGGGGTGCGATGGGCGTTCTGCGTGAGCAGGGCGTAGAACTGGGGGACCTCGATGCCGGGCTCGGACAGCCGCAGCGGGCCGGCGGGCTGGCGGTCCAGGCCGGTCGCGATGCGGCGCAGGTCGAGCCAGGGGATGCCGACGCCGCCGCCGGGGGCGTGCGGGTTGAGCCAGAGGCCGTAGTGGTCGGGGTAGAGCGTGCGGGCCACGTCGAGGCCGCCGACCACTTCGTAGGAGCGGTTCCAACCGCTGGCGCTCAGTTCCTGGGCGGAGGTGACGCAGGGCGCGTAGCCGTAGCCGTCGACCTCCATGTTCCCGTACTGGGCGTCCGGGGAGCCGGCCTGGCCGTGCCACAGCAGCATCCAGATCTGGCCGGCGCCGGGGGTGGCGAGGGCGCGGAGGAGTGCCTCGTAGGCGTCGTAGCGCCCGGGCGTCACCTGGCGCAGCATGTGCTCGACGCTGCCGCTGAGGCTCGCGCTCACCTGTCGTACCGCCCCTTCGAAGAGTTGCCCCGCGTTGTGTGACAGCTTAAGCGCCCGGTAGCCCGGGGCTCGGTGTGCGTGCGCGTGTGCGGGCGGAGTGCGGCCCCGCGCCCCTGGTCGTGCCGCGCCTGGCGGTGTCTACAGGTGGTCCCTCGTATAGAAAGGGCGTACCTGGTCGCGCATCCAGGTGGCCACGGGGTCGTCCGTGACGTCCAGCAGGACCAGGTTGACCGGCCACTTGGTGGGGATCCTGGTGACCGCGCGCTCCAGGGCCTGGAGAGGGAGGGCCCGCAGGTCGCCCTCCCACTGGGAGAGTTCGACGCCCACGAACATCACGGGGTCGGCCGTCTCGATCGCGGCGAGGCAGCGGCGGGCCGTGACGACCACGCCGGCCCGGGCGAACTCCTCGGAGGCGGCGGCGAGGAAGTCGATCGGGTCGTCCTGCCAGTCCGGTTCGTAGAGCTTGACGCGGCCGCCGGAGGCCGGGCCGTCCAGGGGGGTGCGGCCGGCGCGGCAGAGCTCGGCCACCGCGGCCGGCGGCAGCGGGATGCCGAGCACGCCGTCGGGGTTGACGGCGATGCCGACCTGCGGGGGCAGACCGCGGGCGAACTCGACCGCCGGGGCGATGGTGTACGACATGTGGTTGCCGACGACCTGGCGGAACTGCTCCTCGGAGCTGAAGACGGGCACGTAGGCCTGGCCCTCGATCTCCAGCGTGGGCAGGTCGAGGGGGCCGCTGTGCGGGCCGCCGCCGTTGGGCAGCGGGATCCAGACGAAGCTGCGGCCCAGCACCTCGACGATCCGGCCGACGGCGGAGGGTACGCCGAGGGAGGCCGACAGCACCTCCTCCAGCTCGTTGCCGGGCCATCCGCCGTGCGGATGGGGGTGCGCCTGTGCCGGGAAGTCCGCGGGGAAGTCCGCCGCCGGGAAGTCCATCTGCCTACCGCCTGCTTGGAACCTGCTGTGGCTGCACAGGCTAACGGGTGCCGGCCGGCGTCAGCCCGTGAAGCCGATCCTGCGCAGGCCGTCCGCCGCGTCGCGGTCGAGCAGGACGGCCGTGTCGACCCCCTCGGGCAGCTCGCCGCGCTCGACGGAGCGCAGCAGACGGGCGGCGGTGGCCCGGTGGCGCAGGAAGGCGTAGCGCGAGACGCCCCGGCCGCGCTCGCGCTGGCCCCGCAGCGCGGTGTCCGGGGCGACGTCCAGCAGGAGCAGGTGCAGGCGGCCGCCGCGGCGGCGGGCGGCGCGGGCCAGCCAGCCGCGCACCCAGGGCTGCGTGCCGCAGTCGTGGACGACCACGCCCTCGCCGCCGCGCAGGGCCCGGCGCAGCCCGGCGTAGTGGGAGAGGCGGACCAGGGGGCGGTAGAGGGCGTACGGGAGGAAGCCGGGGACGCGGCGCTCCCAGCTCTCGCGGGCGTCCTGGGAGTCGATGCGCGGGCCGCGCACCGCGCGCCGCATCAGCGTGGACTTGCCGCTGCCGGGCAGGCCGGTGATCACCACCAGGTCGCGGGGGCCGAAGAGCAGGACGTGCGGGCCGCGGCCCGCGCGGTCGCGCAGATCGCGGACGACCGCTGCCGGGCGCCTGCCGGACCGCTCGCGGGCCGGGGCGGCGGGCTGCGCGGGCAGGGCGATGCCCGACGTCGTCGCGTATGCCGTCGTCCTTGTCACCGTGATCGTCCTTCCCGCGGGGGTCAGGAAAGTTTCTCCCCACTCAATGTAAAGAGACGGTAATGGACGATCTCTCGCGGTTCCGTTCGCGTCCGGCCACAGCCCTGTTACAGGTGCGGCCCTGCCGTGGGCCCCGCAGGCGTGCAATGATGTGCCCGCCAACTGCATACCGGCCGTTTGAATCCGCGCGGGAGAGTCCCCGGAGGTCCTCGCGACCCGGGGCGCCGAAGGAGCAAGTCCCTCCCTTGAATCTCTCAGGCCCCGTTACCGCGCGGGCGAGGCACATCTGAAAAGCGGACCGCCGCCCGCGGTGGTCCCACCCAAGGTGCAAGCCGTGCCCCTGTGTGGTCATGGCGAACCTCTCAGGTTCCGATGACAGATGGGGAGGAACGACCTCGTCCTCCCCCATGCTCGAACGAGCTCGCACGGGAGGTACCCCCATCGCCTTGGGAGACGACCGTCCGATGAGCAGTACCGAACCCACTGGATTGCGTCACACCGCGCTCGATGCGCTGCATCGCTCGCTCGGTGCGACGATGACCGACTTCGCCGGCTGGGACATGCCGCTGCGCTACGGCTCCGAGCGCGACGAGCACCACGCCGTGCGCACCCGCGCCGGGCTCTTCGACCTCTCCCACATGGGCGAGATCACCGTCACCGGTCCGCAGGCGGCGGCCCTTCTCGACCACGCCCTCGTCGGCAACATCGGGGGCGTGCGCGTCGGCCGCGCCCGCTACACCATGATCTGCCAGGAGGACGGCGGCATCCTCGACGACCTGATCGTCTACCGGCTCGCCGGGACCGAGTACCTGGTCGTCGCCAACGCCTCCAACGCCCAGGTGGTGCTCGACGCGCTGACCGAGCGCGCCGAGGGCTTCGCCGCAGAGGTCCGCGACGACCGCGACGCCTACGCCCTGATCGCCGTCCAGGGCCCGCAGTCCCCCGGCATCCTCGCCTCGCTCACCGACGCCGACCTCGACGGGCTGAAGTACTACGCCGGCCTGCCCGGCACGGTCGCCGGCGTCCCGGCGCTGATCGCCCGCACCGGCTACACCGGCGAGGACGGCTTCGAACTGTTCGTGAAGCCGGAGCACGCGGTGGAGCTGTGGCAGGCGCTGACCAAGGCCGGCGAGGGCGTCGGCCTGGTCCCGTGCGGGCTGTCCTGCCGGGACACGCTGCGCCTGGAGGCGGGCATGCCGCTGTACGGGCACGAGCTGTCCCGCGAGCTGACCCCCTTCGACGCCGGGCTCGGGCGGGTCGTGAAGTTCGACAAGGAGGGCGACTTCGTCGGGCGTACGGCGCTCGAGGCCGCCGCCGAGCGGGCCGCGTCGGCGCCGCCGCGCGTCCTGGTCGGCCTGGTCGCCGAGGGCCGCCGCGTCCCGCGCGCCGGGTACCCGGTCGTCGCCGGCGGCGAGGTGATCGGCGAGGTCACCTCCGGCGCCCCCTCCCCCACCCTGGGCAAGCCGATCGCCATGGCCTACGTCGACGCGGCCCACGCGGCACCGGGCACGCCCGGCGTGGGCGTCGACATCCGGGGCAGTCACGAGCCGTACGAGGTCGTGGCGCTGCCGTTCTACCGGCGCCAGAAGTAGCGACCGCAGGTGACGTCGAGCACGAGAACGCTGCTCACGTACGCCTTCCGCAGTCCCCCATTCACCAGCACTCCCCCGCGTACAGGAGAATTCAGGCCATGAGCAACCCCCAGCAGCTGCGCTACAGCAAGGAGCACGAGTGGCTGTCGGCCGCCGAGGACGGCGTCGCGACGGTCGGCATCACCGAGTTCGCGGCCAACGCGCTCGGCGACGTCGTCTACGCCCAGCTCCCCGAGGTCGGCTCGACGGTGACCGCGGGCGAGTCCTGCGGCGAGCTGGAGTCGACCAAGTCGGTCAGCGACCTGTACTCGCCGGTCAGCGGTGAGGTCACCGAGATCAACGAGGACGTCGTCAACGACCCGTCGCTGGTGAACTCCGCCCCCTTCGAGGGCGGCTGGCTGTTCAAGGTACGCGTCGCGGAGGAGCCGTCCGAGCTGCTCTCCGCCGACGAGTACACCGCCTTTTCCGCCGGCTGAGGAGTCGTAGGCCTGATGTCCGTTCTCAACACGTCCCTGCACGAGCTCGACCCGGAGGTGGCCGCGGCCGTCGACGCCGAGCTCGCGCGCCAGCAGTCCACCCTGGAGATGATCGCCTCCGAGAACTTCGCGCCGCTCGCGGTGATGGAGGCCCAGGGCTCGGTGCTGACCAACAAGTACGCCGAGGGCTACCCGGGCCGCCGCTACTACGGCGGCTGCGAGCACGTCGACGTCGCCGAGCAGATCGCGATCGACCGGGTCAAGGAGCTGTTCGGCGCCGAGTACGCCAACGTGCAGCCGCACTCGGGCGCCTCCGCCAACCAGGCCGCCCTGTTCGCGCTCGCCCAGCCCGGCGACACCATCCTGGGCCTGGACCTGGCGCACGGCGGCCACCTGACCCACGGCATGCGGCTGAACTTCTCCGGCAAGCAGTTCAACGTGGTCGCCTACCACGTCGACGCCTCCGGTCTGGTCGACATGGCCGAGGTGGAGCGGCTCGCCAAGGAGCACCGGCCGAAGGTGATCATCGCGGGCTGGTCGGCGTACCCGCGGCAGCTGGACTTCGCCGCCTTCCGCCGGATCGCCGACGAGGTCGGGGCCTACCTGTGGGTCGACATGGCGCACTTCGCGGGCCTGGTCGCGGCCGGTCTGCACGACAACCCGGTGCCCTACGCCGACGTCGTCACCTCCACCACGCACAAGACGCTCGGCGGTCCGCGCGGCGGCATCATCCTCGCCCGCGGCAAGGACTTCGCGAAGAAGCTGAACTCCTCCGTCTTCCCGGGCTTCCAGGGCGGCCCCCTGGAGCACGTGATCGCGGCGAAGGCGGTCTCCTTCAAGGTCGCGGCGAGCGAGGAGTTCAAGGAGCGCCAGCGGCGTACGGTGGAGGGTGCGCGCATCCTCGCCGAGCGGCTGACCGCGGCGGACGCCCGCGAGGCCGGCGTGAACGTCCTGTCGGGCGGCACCGACGTCCACCTGATCCTGGTCGACCTGCGCGAGAGCGAGCTGGACGGGCAGCAGGCCGAGGACCGCCTCCACGAGATCGGCATCACGGTCAACCGCAACGCCGTACCCGACGACCCGCGCCCGCCGATGGTGACCTCGGGTCTGCGGATCGGCACCCCCGCCCTCGCCACCCGCGGCTTCACCGCCGAGGACTTCGCCGAGGTCGCGGACGTCATCGCCGAGGCGCTGAAGCCGTCGTACGACCGCGAGGCGCTGAAGGTCCGGGTCCGGGCACTGGCGGACAAGCACCCGCTGTACCCCGGCATCGGCAAGTAGTTCCCCGGTGGGGGCATCCGACGACGTGTGCCCCCACCCTCTTTGGAGGAGTTCCCGTGGCCATCTCGGTCTTCGACCTGTTCTCGATCGGCATCGGCCCGTCGAGCTCCCACACCGTCGGCCCGATGCGCGCCGCCCGCATGTTCGCCCGCCGGCTGCGCAACGAGGCGCTGCTGGCGTCCACGGCCGCGGTGCGCTGTGAGCTGTACGGCTCCCTGGGCGCGACCGGCCACGGGCACGGCACGCCGAAGGCCGTCCTGCTCGGCCTGGAGGGCGACTCGCCGCGCACGGTGGACGTGGAGACCGCGGACGAACGGGTGGAGTCGATCAGGGCGGCGCAGCGGCTGCGGCTGCTCGGCGAGCACGAGATCGCCTTCGACGCCGACCAGGACCTGGTGCTGCACCGCCGCAAGGCGCTCCCCTACCACGCCAACGGCATGACGCTGTGGGCGTACGACGCCTCCGGCGCCGAGCTGCTGACGAAGACGTACTACTCGGTCGGCGGCGGTTTCGTCGTCGACGAGGACGCGGTCGGCGCGGACCGCATCAAGCTCGACGACACGGCCCTGAAGTACCCCTTCCGCACGGGCGACGAGCTGCTGCGCCAGACGAGGGAGACGGGCCTGTCGATCTCCTCGCTGATGCTGGAGAACGAGCGCGCCTGGCGCACGGAGGAGGAGATACGCGCCGGGCTGCTGGAGATCTGGCGGGTGATGCAGGCGTGCGTGTCGCGCGGCATGTCCCGCGAGGGCATCCTGCCCGGCGGGCTGCGGGTGCGCCGCCGCGCCGCCATGACGGCCCGTCAGCTGCGGGCGGAGGGCGATCCGTTGGCCCACTCCATGGAGTGGATCACGCTGTACGCGATGGCGGTCAACGAGGAGAACGCGGCGGGCGGCCGCGTCGTCACCGCCCCGACGAACGGCGCGGCGGGCATCATCCCGGCGGTCCTGCACTACTACGTCAACTTCGCGGCGGGCGGGGCCTCCGAGGCCGAGAAGGAGGACGGCGTCGTGCGGTTCCTGCTGGCCGCGGGCGCGATCGGCATGCTGTTCAAGGAGAACGCCTCCATCTCCGGCGCCGAGGTCGGCTGCCAGGGCGAGGTCGGCTCCGCCTGCTCCATGGCCGCGGGCGCCCTCGCCGAGGTCCTCGGCGGCTCGCCCGAGCAGGTGGAGAACGCGGCCGAGATCGGCATGGAGCACAACCTGGGCCTGACCTGCGACCCGGTCGGCGGCCTGGTCCAGATCCCCTGCATCGAGCGCAACGGCATGGCCGCGGTCAAGGCGGTCACCGCCGCGCGGATGGCGATGCGCGGGGACGGCTCGCACAAGGTGTCCCTCGACAAGGTCATCAAGACCATGAAGGAGACCGGCGCGGACATGTCCGTGAAGTACAAGGAGACCGCGCGGGGCGGGCTCGCGGTGAACATCATCGAGTGCTGACGGGCGCCGTCACACCGTCACACCGTCACGCCGTCCAGCGGGTGAGGTCGGCACGGACGGCCCGGATGCGGGAGTCGTCCGCGCCCGCCGCACGGCTCAGGTCGGCGGCCAGGGACGTGAGGATCTCGGCCGCGGCCGCCGGGTCCCCCGCCTCTCCGGCGAGGACGCCGTGCAGGTGGCGGTAGTAGAGGAGGTCGGCGTCGTCCGGCGGGAGCACGGACCCGGCGTCGCGGACGAGGGCGGACAGCAGACGGGCCGCCTGGTGGCGGCGGTGCTCACGCCTCGGTTCCCCGGCCGCCGTACGGACCTGGAGGGCGAAGCCGCACCGGGCGCGCAGGCCCTGTCTCGTGGCGCCGGTGCCGTGCGCCGGGTTGGCGGTGAGGGCCAGGTCGCCGCTGGCACCCACGGCGCGCTGGAGCGGCTCGGGGCGGCCGGCCGCCGGGAGCGTCACCGCCAGCCGGCGGTGCACGGTGGCCAGGTCCAGGTGGGCCGGGCCGTCCGGCACCCCCTCGCGCAGGAGGAGGAGCAGGGCCTCGGTGAAGGCGGTGGGCCGCCCGGGGTGCCCGGGCTGGTAGTCGGCCTGGCGCTTGGCCTCGGTCGCGGTGAGCAGGTGGATCCGCGACGCCTGGTCCGCCTGGAGCGCCGTACCGGAGAAGCAGCAGTCCAGGACGGCGACCCGGAACCGGGCCGGGACCCTGCGCATCGCGTCGAACACGTCACCGACGGGCAGCGACGTGGCGGCGCTGCGCGGCGACCGGTCCACGGTGCCCACCAGGGCCAGGCCCACCTGGTCGGCGCCCCGGGGCACGACCCCGTGTCCGGCGAAGTAGAAGAGCAGCACGTCGAGTTCACCGCCGTCGGCCGGCGGCGCGTGCTCGCCGGGGTGCAGCAGCAGGTCGAGGACGTCGGCGCGGGAGCCCGGGTCGATCCGGTGCCGGACGCCGTGCGGGGCGAAGTGGCCGAGGGGGCCGGTCAGCAGGTCGTGCAGGGCGGTGACACCGTGCGCGGCCTGCGGGACCGGCGTGAGGTTGCTCGGGTGGACGTGCGAGGCGGTGCCCACCAGGACGGCCCTGGTCCGCTCGGGGCGGGGCGGGAACGCGGCCCAGTCGGCGTCGCTCGTCAAGGCGCGGGGTCCTCCGGCTGCCCGGCGGCCCGGAACTCGGTGAACGCCCGCAGCGCCGCGTCGAGGTCCTGCTGGTCGGAGGTGAGCTTCGTGACCGTGCCGTCTGGCAGGGTCACCTCGAAGGCGACCGGCCGGCTCGTCGAGCGCTGCCCGAGCCAGTAGCCGAACGCGCCGACGGCCGCGCTGAGCACCGGGCCGGTGGCGGTGAGGAGCTCCACGGCGGTGGCGAGGCCGCCGAGCTTGCCGGGCGGCGGCGGGACGCTGCGCAGCCGGACCGCCTCGCGCAGGTCCTCGTCGTCGTCGAACCAGTGGGCGAGGTCGCGGACGAGGACGTCGGCGTCTTCGGGGGGCAGGGTGGCGAAGGTGACGGTCAGGGCGGGGGCGGGAGTGGGCGCGGGTGCGTCAGGGGTGGTCACGTGGTTCTCCCGTAGGTGAAACCGGGGGGTGGCGGGGGCAGGTCGGGGCCGGGGGCCGGGGGTTGCGCGCGGGGCGCGGGCGGCTCCTGTCCAGGTGTCGGGGCGAACAGCGGCGGGTGGCCGGGGACTTCGTACGGCAGGCGGAAGGCGGCCGTCGCCTCGGCGGGCGGCACGCGTTCGGACAGGGCCTGCTCGAACGGGCCGAGGGGCACGGGTACGTCCTGCTGCCGGACGCCGGGCAGCGCGACGCCGTGCAGGGTGGCGAACGACCGCCAGGCGAGCTGCCGTTCGTGGGGCGCGCGGACGGGACACACGACGGCCCGGCCGGGGCCGGGCACGGAGAGGGTCGCGGCGACCAGTTCCGCCAGGCGCGGCGGCACCGGTTCGTCGGAGGCGAGGGTGACGCGCATGCGGTGGGCCGGGGCGACGGCGGCCTCGGCGAGCAACTCCCCGTAGCGGGCGGCGGCGTGGGCGGCGAAGGGGACGGCGGGTGCCTGGTGGCCGATCGCCGGGTTGAAGCGGCCGGGCAGGGCGAGGGTGCGGTACTCGCGCAGCAGCCGCTCGACGTGGGCGTGGTCGGCGGGCGTCCAGGGCAGCGGCTCCAGGCGTACGGCGAGGACCAACGCGGCCTGCGCGCGGGCCAGTTCCGCCCACACCGGCTCCCAGTCCACCGCCTGAGCGGTGAGCGGCTCGACGGTGACCCCGAGGGGGAACGCGGCGTCCGAACGGCCGATCCGCTCCCACCTCAGCCGCTTGCGGACCTCCATCAGATGGGCGGTGCCGTCGGTGAACGGCTGGAGCGCGCGGGCGAGTTCGGCGCCGGACAGGTCAGCCGCGCGCACGTGCCGGGGCAGTGCGTCCAGCTCCTCGCGCAGTCGCCGGGCGGCACCGCGCGCGCCGGCACGATCGGCCCCCTGGGCACGGGCGAGGAGCACGCACGACAGCCCGGTGCCGGCATCCCGGCCCGCCGCGCGGGGTGTGGCGTACCGCAGCTCCCAGCAGCGGCCGTCGGCGGCCCAGCCGGCGGCGAGCCAGGCCCGTTCCCGCTCGACGACCTGCGCGCGCCGCCGCTCCTCGGGCAGTCCGAGGGCGGCGGCGTTGTCGACCAGCGCCGGGTCCGGCGCCAGCCGCACGCCGGTGCAGCACCAGGCGAGGGGGCCGGAGCCGGCGAGATCGACGTATCCGCCGGGGGCGGAGGTCACGAGGTCCAGCCGCCGCTCTGGGGGCCGTTCGGTCCCGGCGGAGGCGGCTGGACCGGCATCGACGGGAACTGGCCCGTGGTGTACGGCGCTTGAGGAGGCGGACCGGGATAGCCGCCGGTGACCTGCGGCGGCGGGTCGGCGTACGGCTGCGGATCGGACTGCTCCAGCGCGACCATCAGCCCCTCACGGCAGGCGAGATGCACGGCCTCGCGCATGGCGCGGGCGCCCTCGCTGCGCAGGATCTGGTGCTCGATCTGGTTCTTGGCCTGCAGGCTCAGCCACAGGTCGCCGAGGAACTGCCCGAGCAGTTGGTACCCCCTGCGCGAGCGCCACATCATCCAGCCCAGGTAGAGGCTGCTGCCGTACGTGAAGACGGAGATGTAGGCGACGTAGGTCCGTTCCCGCAGGACCAGCCGGCCTTGCTCCTCCCCCACGGCCAGCGGAAACCCGCGCGCCTGCAGGACCCGGCGGACGCCCAGGTAGGCCTGGTCCCGGCGGCCGTGGCGTTCGGCGAGCAGCACCCTCCACTCGGCGATCGGTTCGGGCAGCCGGGCGAACAGGATGACGACCCAGAAGACCACGATGGCCACCAGGGTCATGAACAGCCACATGCCGAACGCCGCGGTCCCCCCGACGATGAACAGGAACAGGCCGAGCACCGTCCCGACCAGATACACCAGCACCGACAGGACCAGTCCCCGCGCGAACAGGGCGAAGACCACACCTGGTCCCACCGACTCGTTGAGCTGTTCCTCGATGCCCCGGAACCGCAGTGTCTTGTCCAGATACGCGGCGTTGCCGTCCCCGCCTCTCCAGCCCGGAAGCGGATTCACCTGGCCAGTGAACATGACCAGCCCCCCTTGTCCCCTCGTGCACTTGGCAGCGGTAAGCGCTCCAACGTGTCACAGGGATGGTTCCGTCCGGCGGATATCGGAAAACCCCGCGCGCGCCCGGACGTTCTGTGTTCTCCCGGGGACTACCGACCGGTAACCGACCTCCCTTACGCTGCCGCCGAACTCGGCCCCGCTGAAAGGGAGTTGGCACATGCGCGCACTGAGACGGCTGGCGGCGCTCTGCGGCGCCGCCGCGCTGCTGCTGGTGGTACCCGGCAACGCCCACGCGGCGTCGCCGAAGTTCTCCGAGACGACGACGATCGGGACGCACAACGCGTACGACAAGAGCAAGTACACCTACTGGGCGCAGGCGCTGGACTCCGGGGCCTCGCTGCTCGAACTGGACGTGTACGCGGACAGTCTGAGCCGGCGCTGGCGGGTGAGCCACGACAAGCCGTTGTCCAACGACAACAACTGCGAGTACGCGGACCAGCCGAGCGAGTTGTACGGCCAGAACCGCAACCAGGACCTGGGCAGTTGCCTGGACAACATGGCGGCCTGGGAGCAGCTCCACCCCGACCACGCGCCGATCATCGTCAAGGTCGAGTTGAAGGTGGGCTTCAACAACAACGTCGGCCTCGGACCGGACGAGTTCGACACGCTGGTGCACCAGAAGCTGGGCGGCAGCGTGTACACGCCGGCCGACCTGCTGGGCTCGTCGTACGCCACGCTCGACGCGGCGGCGAAGGCGAACGCCTGGCCGACGCGGGACGAACTCAAGGGCAAGTTCCTCTTCGAGGTGATCCCGGGCACGGTGGAGCAGGCGAACCCGTTCGACCACTACTGGACGGACGAGGAGTACGCCGACCACCTGCGGGACCTGTACGCGGCCGGGAACATCTCCGCCGCGCAGGCCTTCCCGGCGGTGCTGGGCGCGGCGAACGGCGATCCGCGCACCCGGTACCCCGACACCACGATCCGCCCGTGGTTCGTGTTCTTCGACGGCGACGCGGCGACCTACGTCAACAACGCCTACGCCACGTCCTTCTACTCCACGAACCACTACATCCTGATCATGACGGACGCGTACAACGTGTCCCCGGCGATCTCCTCGACGGCACCGACGGACGCGGAAGTCGCCGCCCGGCTGGCGCTGTTGGCCGCCGACCACGCGAGCGTGATCACCTCGGACTGGTCGACGAAGCCGGCTTCCGTGCTGAGTTCGGCGGCGGCCAGAAGTTGACGGCTTGAAGTCTTAAGGTATGGGGAGCACCACGCGTCAACTCCTGTCCCCCCACCGGACCATGAACCGGAATCGAGCCGGAACTCCAAGGAGTCGTTCCCCCCATGCTGCGAGGCATAGACGTCAGCGCGTACCAGTCTTCCTCCTACGACACGGACGGCCTCTCCTTCGTCTTCATCAAGGCGACGGAGGGCCGTTCGTACGTCAATCCGAAGCTCGCGGCCCAGACGAAGACGGCCCGCGACGCCGGCCTGGTGGTCGGCTTCTACCACTTCCTGTGGCCCGGTCACCTCGACGCCCAGGCCGAGTACTTCGTCAAACACGCCCCCGAGAAGGCGGGCGACATCCTCGCCGTCGACTGGGAGACGACGAGCGACGGCACGCACGCGACCAACGCGGAGAAGGACCTGTTCATCCGCAAGGTCAAGGAGCTGCGGCCGAGCCACCAGGTCGTCCTCTACACGAACCGCAACTTCTGGCTCAACATCGACACGACGTCCTACTCGGGCGACGCCCTGTGGATCGCCGACTACGTGACGGCGGGCAAGCCCCGCATCAAGGCCAAGTGGCGCTTCCACCAGTACAGCAGCGAACCTCACGACAAGGACGTCGCCGACTTCGCGAGCAAGGACGCGCTGAAGGAGTGGGCGAACGGCGCGTGACGTCCGGCCGGCGTGCGTGCCGTTACGCGCGGAAGTCCGCGGGCCGTTCCGGGGTCGCCTCCGACAGGGCCTTGGTCACCGCGTCCGCGCCTGCCCGCATGCCGTAGACCGGGGTGCCGGGCTGCTGGCGCCAGGAGTCGGCCAGGGAGCCCGTGTCGACCGTGTCGAAGCCCAGTTCGTCGATGAGGGCGCGGACCTTCTGCTTGGCCCGGTCGTCGTCGCCCGCGACGGGCAGGGCCATGCGGTCGGGGGCGCCGGCGGGGCGGGGGAGGTCGAGGATGTCCTGGGCGTAGGTCTCGTTGAAGGCCTTGATGACGGTGTGGCCGAGGTGGCGGGCCGTCCAGGCGCTCTCCGTGAGGCCCTCGTCCTCGATCTCCGCGATCCGGCCGTCCCGCTGCTTCGGGTAGTAGTTGCCGGTGTCGATCACCGCGACGTCGTCCGCCGCCCCGTCGAGCAGGCCGGAGGGGAGGTCGGGGATCGCCTTCAGGGGGATCGTGACGATGACGACCTCCGCGCCCCGTGCCGCCTCCTCCACCGCCACGGGGGTCGCGCCGGTCTCCTCGGCCAGCGCGGTGAGCGTGTGCGGACCGCGCGAGTTGGCCACGGAGACGTCGTGGCCGAGGGCGGTGAGCCGCCGGGTGAGGTTGCCGCCGATGTTCCCCGCGCCGATGATGCCGATCTTCATGGCTGCCCCTTCGCAGTCTATGCGTGTGCATGCGTCTGGGGGGCGTCAACGGTGAGGGGCCGGTCGCTATTCCGGTGGCTGCGCCGAACGGGGGACGGGCTCAGACCCGGACCACGATCTTTCCCGTGTGCCGGTTCGACTCCATCGCGCGGTGCGCGTCCTGGATCCGGTCCAGGCCCTCGAAGACCTCGCCGACCTCGGGCCGGAAGCCGCCGTCCAGCAGTCCGGCGTTGAGGAAGGCGGTGGCGCGGCGGCGGCCGGCGGGGTCAGTGGTGAGGGTGTAGTTGGCGTAGGTGTGGAGGGTGAAGGGCCAGGTCCGCGGGATCTCGGCGGGGCGGGGGTCCAGCCAGCCGTAGAGCACCACGGTCCCGCCGGTCGCCAGGCCCTCCGCGAGCCCTGCGAAGCCGGGTCCGCCGATCGCGTCGAACAGCACGTCGGCGCCCCTGCCGCCGGTCAGCCGCCTGACCTCCTTGGCGACGGCCTGCGGTTCCGAGCCGCCGGTGACGATCACCTCCGCCGCCCCCAGCTCCAGCAGCCGGCGCCGCTTGTCCTCGGTGCGGGTGGCGGCCAGCGGCACCGCACCGATGCGGCGGGCCACCTGGATCGCCGCCGTGCCGACGCCGCTGGAGGCGCCCGTGATCAGGACGTGGTCGCCGGGCCGCAGACCGGCGGTCTCCAGCAGGGCGCCGTAGGCCGTCGTGTACGTCAGCCAGGCCGCGGCCCCGGTGACCGCGTCCACGGCGTCCGGGCGGCGCACCACGGCCGACTCGGGCAGGACGACCCGCTCGGCGTACACGCCCTGGGCGCTCATCTCGATGCCGGGACCGGTCGTCACCGGGTCGCCGACGGCGAGGTCGGTGACGCCCTCGCCGACCGCCTCGACGACGCCGGCGGCCTCGTAGCCGAGGCGGGAGGCGGGGAGGGCCGGCTGGTAGTAGTAAGTGCCGCTGCGGAACAGGGCCTCGGCGCGGTTGAGGCCCAGGGCCTCGACGCGGACGAGGACGTGGCCGGGCGCCGGGTCCGGGACCTCGACCTCCTCGACCGTGAGCACCTCGGGTCCGCCGATCTCATGAAAAAGCACGGTACGTGCGGTGGTTGGCATGCCGACCACGCTAGGAGGCGGCCGCGAGACGATCCATGTCCTTCTGTCTCCACTTGCTGTCCGTACGTCTTGCGCGGGCTATCGTGCGGGCATGGACGTACTCAGCGACGCCGTGCGCGCGATGCGCACCGGACGGCCGCACTCCTCGCTCCGGGACAAGTACGCGCCCTGGGGCATGCGGTTCGAGGCCTCGGAGGGGTCCGGCTTCCACGTGATGCTGCGCGGGTCGGCCTGGCTGATCCCGGCGCGGGGCGAGCCGGTGGCCCTGGGGCCCGGGGACGTGGTGTTCCTGGCGCACGGGCACGGCCACGCGCTGGCCAGCGGCCTCGACGTGCCGCTGGAGACGATACGGCCGCAGGCGGACGGCCGCTGGCCCGAACCGCCGCCCGCGCCCGCGGAGTCGACGCCGGACGCGGTCATGCTGTGCGGCGCCTACGTGATGGACCACAGCCGCGCCCACCGGCTGCTGACCGAGCTGCCGGAGGTGGTGCACCTGCCCGCCCAGGTCGGCGCGCACCCCTCCCTGCGGACGGCGCTGGAGCTGCTCGGCACGGAGCTGAAGGAGCGCCGGCCGGGTGCGGACGCCATCGTCACCTCGCTGCTGGACACTCTGCTGCTGTACATCCTGCGCGCCTGGTGGCAGGACCGGCGCGGGGATTCGGGCTGGTCGGCCGCGCTGGCCGACCCGGCGGTGGCGGCGGCGCTGCGGGCCATCCACGGCGACCCCGCGCACCCCTGGACGGTGGAGGAGCTCGGCGCCGCGGGCGGCCTGTCCCGGGCGGCCTTCGCCCGCCGCTTCACCGCGCTGGTGGGCCAGCCGCCGCTCGCCTACCTCACCTGGTGGCGGATGACGACCGCGGGCCGCCTGCTGCGCGAGGCCGACCTCGCCCTGCGCCAGGTCGCCGAACGCACCGGTTACACCTCGGAGTTCGCCTTCGCCAAGGCGTTCAAGCGCGAGTACGGGATGGCGCCGGGGCAGTACCGCCGACGCGTGTCGTAGCGCCCGCCCTCCGGGGCCTACGCCGCCAACTCCCTCAGTCGACGGGAGCGTTGCGGGACGAGCCCCGGAACGGATCCTCCAGTTCGCCCCGCAGCACCTCCGCCGCCGTCTCCGCGTCCCCCTCCGCCACCGCCCGGGCCAGCGCCTCGTGCGCCTCGTCCCCGGTGTTCGGGTCGTGGGCGCGCAGACCGGTCAGGGCGAGCAGCTCCACCAGCCCCTCCCGCAGGACCGGCGTGAACTCGGCGAACAGGTCGGCGAGCACGGGGTTGTGGGCGGCGGCGACCACGGCCGCGTGGAAGGCGATGTCGGCGTCGACGAACGCCGCGTCGTCCCCGCCGGAGGCGGCACGCCGGCCCCGCAGCGCCCGCTCGATCGCGGTGACGTCCTCCGCGGTACGGCGGTGCGCGGCGAGCCGGGCCGCGTGCACCTCGACGGCCATGCGGACCTCGTACACGTCGGTCACCGCGGCCCGCCGCAGTCGCGTGGGCCAGTCCTCGGCGGGCTCGGTGGCGGTGACGAAGACGCCGGCGCCCTGCCGCGCCTGGACCAGGCCGGCGCCGGCGAGGGTGCGCAGCGCCTCGCGGACGGTGGAGCGGCCCACGCCGAGGTCCCTGGCGAGGGTCGTCTCGCCCGGGAGCCGGGTGCCGACCGGCCAGTGCCCGCCGGTGATCTGCTCGCGCAGGCGGGCGGCGGCCTGCTCGACCAGCGGGCTCGGGCGGAGGGGGCCGAGCGGCATCGGATGCACCAACCTGTTCGGGAGTCGGCGGGGTTCACGGGAAAACCCACTTGTCTGAGGACCTGATGGGTCGCTAGCGTACCGGCATGATCTTCCGCGGTCTCCTCCTCGGCTGCCGCGGCGGGGCCTGACGCGACCGGCACCCCGCCGCGGGTCGCCGTGCTGCCGGTCCGCACCGTCCGACCGAGCCGAAGGCAGTGACCGCCGATGCAGGCCGTCTGGAACCCCCAGCGCCCCAGCCCGATGCCGTACCACCGCTACCGCCCCTACCAGGACCGCGTGCACGTTCCCGCCGACGACCGGAGCTGGCCCTCCGCCCGGATCGAGCGCGCCCCCCTCTGGGTCCCCGTCGACCTGCGCGACGGCAACCAGGCCCTCGCCGAACCGATGGACACCCCCCGCAAGCGCCGCTTCTTCGACCTGCTGGTGGCGACGGGCTTCAAGGAGATCGAGGTCGGCTACCCCTCCGCCAGCCGCACCGACTTCGACTTCGTACGGCACCTGGTGACCACCGGCGCCGTCCCCGGCGACGTCACCCCCGTCGTGTTCACCCCGGCCCGGCCGGAGCTGATCGACCGGACCTTCGACGCGATCGAGGGGCTGGAGCGGGCCGTGGTGCACCTGTACATCGCCACCTCGCCGGTGTGGCGGGAGACCGTGCTGCGCCAGGACCGGCACGAGATCGAGAAGACCGTCCGGGAAGCCGCCGCGCATATGGCGCGCCGGGCCGGGGACGCCCCCGGCATCCGCTTCCAGTTCTCCCCCGAGACCTTCAACCTCACCGAACCCGACTTCGTCCTCGAACTGTGCGACGGGCTCACCGAGTTGTGGGACGCGAGCCCCGACCGCCCGGTGACCCACAACCTGCCCGCGACGGTCGAGATCGCCACCCCGAACGTCTACGCCGACCAGATCGAGTACGCCCACCGCCATCTCGCCCGCCGCGACGCGGTCGTGCTGTCCGTCCACCCGCACAACGACCGCGGCACCGGCGTCGCCTGCGCCGAACTCGCCGTGCTGGCCGGCGCCCAGCGCGTGGAGGGCTGCCTGTTCGGCAACGGCGAGCGCACCGGCAACGTCGACCTGGTGACCCTCGCGTTGAACCTGTACGTCCAAGGGGTCGACCCCATGCTGGACTTCCGCGACATCGACGCGGTCAAGGAGACCGTCGAGCACTGCAACCGGCTGCCCGTCCACCCCCGCCATCCGTATGCCGGCGACCTGGTCCACACGGCGTTCTCCGGCACCCACCAGGACGCGATCGGCAAGGGACTCGCCCGGCACACGCGCAGGGCACGGGAGTCGGGGGTGGCGCCGGAGCGGGCGCCGTGGTCGGTGCCGTATCTGCCGATCGACCCGGCCGACGTGGGGCGCTCCTACGAGGCCGTCATCCGGGTCAACTCCCAGTCCGGCAAGGGCGGAGTGGCCTACCTGCTGCGCACCCGCCACGGCGTCGACCTGCCGCCGCGCATGCGGCCGGACTTCTCGCGGGTCGTGCAGGAGGCGACCGACGACAGCGGCCGGGAGGTCACGCCGGAGGAGCTGTACGACCTGTTCCGGGCGACCTACCTGGCCGAGGGCGCCGTACGCCTGCACGCCTGGTCCGCGCACGAGGAGGCACCCGGCGTGCACCGCTTCGTGTGCACGCTGGAGGCGGGCGAGCGCACCGGCGACTACGAGGGCACGGGCGCGGGCGAGCCGACCGCGTTCGTGGACGCGCTGGCCGGCGCCGGACTCGCCGTCGAGGTGCTGGACTTCGCGCAGGACGGGACGGCGGCCTTCGCCGAGTGCCGGGTCGACGGCGTCACCGCCTGGGGCGCGGGAACGGGCCCGGCGGCGGCCGTGCACGCGGTGCTGTCCGCGGTGAACCGGGCGGTGCGGTGAGCGAGGTACTGCGCGCCGAGGACGTGCACGTCGTACGGGACGGCCGGCCGATCCTCCAGGAGGTCTCGCTGACCGTCCGCGCGGGCGAGCACTGGGCGCTGCTCGGAGCCAACGGCGCGGGCAAGTCGACGCTGCTGAGCCTGCTCGGCGCGCTCGTCCACCCGACCCGGGGCACGGTGGAGGTGCTGGGCCGGCGGCTCGGCCGGGTCGACCTGCGCGAGTTGCGGTCGTACGTCGGCCACGTCGACCCGCGCCATCCGCTGACCGAGCCGCTGCGGGTGCGGGACGTGGTCCTGACCGGGCTGACCAACTCCGTGGCCCTGCTGCCCCGTTGGCGGCCGACGCCGGAGCAGTTGGAGCGTGCGGACCGGCTGATCGGCACGCTCGGTCTCGCCGACCGGGCGGACGCCCGCTGGCCGACGCTCTCGCAGGGCCAGCGCGGCCGGACCCTGATCGCCCGGGCGCTGATGCCCGAGCCCCGGCTGCTCCTGCTGGACGAACCGGCCACGGGGCTCGACCTGCCGGGCCGGGAACGGCTGCTCAGCGCGCTGGACGCGCTGCGCGAAGAGCACCCGGCGCTCGCGACGGTGCTGGTCACCCACCATCTGGAGGAGCTCCCGGCCGGCACCACCCACGCCCTGCTGCTGCGCGAGGGCCGCGTCCTCGCGCAGGGGCCGGCGGACCGCGTCCTCACCGGTGACCAGGTCGGCAAGTGCTTCGACCTGCCGCTGACGCTTCAGCGGCAGGAGGGCCGCTGGAGCGTGCGGATCCGGCGCCGGACATGACAAAGGGGCGCCGGCGCCCGTCGCGCCGGCGCCCCTTCCGCGGAGCGTCAGAGCGTCACTTGTTCAGGTACGCCCAGAACTCGTCGAACGACAGGACCTTGTCGCCGTTGAGGTCACGGGCCTTGATGATCACCTCGGCGACCGACTCGGTGACGTTCCAGTCGCCCCCCTGGGCCAGAGCGGTCTTGAACTCGGCGGCGGTGATGAACCCGTCGCCGTCGGTGTCGATCCGCTGGAACTCCTTGCGCGCTGCTTCGATGTCGGCCACCGATCCGCCCCTTTTGTTCATGTTTCCGATGCCGTGCTGGCGTACTGACGCAGGTCAGACTAACCGTCCCCGCGCGCTTCCAGCGCGGCGCCCACCCAGGCGAACTCCTCGGCGTAGGTGCGCACGGGCGCACCCTTGAGAACGCCGAGCAGTTCGCGGTAGCGGGCGAGGCGCGGGTTGTGGGTGGCCCGGATGCGTTCGAGGACCGCGGCGCGGTCGGTGTCGCCGAACAGGTCCCGCAGCACCTGCTCGGCCTCCGGCGCCTCGGGCGCGATCCCGCGCTCCCGCGCCTCGCCCACCTGCTCCACCAGCCGCCTGGCGAACCACCGGGACGCCCCGGCGGGCGTGTCGGCCGCACGGCCGGCGTGGTTGAGCTCGGCCGCCCTGCGCATCTGCGCCTTGAACTCCGGGTCCTGCACCATCTCCGCCAGCTCCACCCAGGCGTCCACCTGCTCGGGCGTCGGGTCGTCGGGCAGGTTCACGGCGGTGTTGCGCATCCGTTCGCGGATGTCCGGGTCGGCGAGGTCGAGGCCGTGGAACATCTCCTCCACGAACTCCTCCATGATCCGCCTGCGCTCGGCCGCCGACAGCCGTGCGAGTTTGTTCATCAGGGTCATCTCCTCTGCGGTCGAGCCGCGTCGCGCCACGGACGACAGCACCGCACGGGTCACCTTCAGCGTGCTGATCCGCGCGTCCAGCGCCACCACATGGGCCGCCGCGACCTCCGCCACGGTCCGCTCCCCGGCCAGCACCCTGCGCACGTCGTCCAGGCCGAGGCCCAGTTCGCGCAGGGTGCGGATCAGCTCCAGGCGGGCGACGCAGGCGGCGTCGTAGAGCCGGTAGCCGCCCGTGGAGCGGGCGACGGGGGTCAGGACGCCCTCGTCGGACCAGTAGCGGATCGTGCGCACGGTCAGTCCGGTCGACCTGGCCAGCTCGCCGATGGTGAAAAGTCCGGTGCCGTTCTCGATCATGTGTGTGAGTCTGGGCCTTCCAGTGGGTGGAGACTCAAGGAGCGCGATGGAGACGTTGCGGGACATTCTCGACGCGGCCGCGCGGGGTGTCTTCCCGCCGGCGGACGGCCGTACGACGGTCGTACCGCAGGACTCCGCCCGGGACGCGGGGGTCCTGGCCTTCACCGCGCACTCGGTGGTGTTCACCGACGAGGACCCGCGGTGGGTGCGGGACACCCTGCGCGCCACGGACTGCGACACGTTGGCGGCGCCCATGAACCCGCGCTTCCTGGCGGCCCTCATGGACCGCACGGGGCGCCGGGCCGAGACGATCGACGCGATGCTGGTGGCCTCCCCGCTGCCGGGCGAGCCGCCCCTCGCGCTGAAGGAGATCGAGGACGCCGGCCACGCGCGCGTCGTCTACGCCCGCCGCCGGCGCGACGAGGTGCGCGCGTGGACGGCGGACGGCGCGGTGCTGGTGACGGGACGCGGGATCGGCGGGCGGCTGGAGGTCTCGGTGGAGGTGGACGAGGACGTACGGCACCGGGGCCTGGGCCGCCTGCTGGTGACCGCCGCCCGCCATCTGGTCGCCGAGCCGCTGTGGGCGCAGGTCGCCCCGGGGAACGCGCGCAGCATGCGGGCGTTCCAGGCGGCGGGCTACCGTCCCGTCGGCTCCGAGGCGCTGCTTCTGCGCTGAGCGCGGCTCAGCGGAAGATGCCGGTGTGGCCGAGCGAGTAGCGGCCGGGCTGGGGATACACCGCGAGGCCGTGCGGGCCGCTGCCGACCTTGATGCGGGCCAGCTGCTCGCCGGTGCGGGTGTCGATGGCGTAGACCTCGGAGTTGTAGCGGCCCGACAGCCACAGCACCTTGCCGTCGGCCGAGACGCCGCCCATGTCGGGGCTGCCGCCGTCGGGCAGGTGCCACTTCCTGGTGACCTTGTTCCGGGCGAAGTCGAAGACGGAGACGGTGCCCTCGCCCCGGTTGGAGACGTACATCTCGCGGGAGTCGCGGCTGACGTAGAGGCCGTGGCAGCCCTTGCCGGTGGGCAGGAAGGAGGGCTTGGCGAAGGTGTCGCCGTCGAGGACCCACATGCCGTCGGCCATCATGTCGGCGATGTAGAACCGCCTGCCGTCCGGCGAGATCTTCACGTCCTGCGGCATCGCGCCGTGGAAGGGCAGCTTCTGCTGGCCGACGACCTCCATCTTCTCGGTGTCGACCTTGAGCAGTTCGCCGCTGAACTCGCAGGAGACGATGAAGTAGCGGCCGTCCGCCGAGAAGTCGGCGTGGTTGACGCCGTAGCAGCCGACCGGGACGGTCTTGACGACGTTCATGGTGTGCGCGTCGCGAAAGACGAGTTGGCGGTCGAGCGAGGCCATCACGACGGCGTATCTGCCGTCGGGCGTGAAGTAGAGGTTGTAGGGGTCGTGGACGTCGACCGGCCTGCCGGCCTTCCCGGTGCGCGGGTCGATGGGGGTGAGGGTGTTGCCCCGGTCGTTGTTGACCCACAGCGTCTTCAAGTCCCAGGAGGGGACGACGTGTTGGGGCTGGACGCCGACCGGGATGGTCTCGACGACCCGGTACGTCTTGGGGTCGATGACCGAGACCGTGTCGGAGTTGGTGTTGGGCACGTAGACCCGGGAGGGGAAGTCGCGGACCACCGGGGAGAGCCGGTTCGGGCGGTCGGCGGCGTAGACGTCCTTCGGGTCCAGGACGGGGGGCATGCCGGGCAGGCCCTGGGCCGTCTTCTTCACCGGGGCGGGCCGGACCGGGGCCTTGCTGCCCAGGGCCTCGTCGGCGTGGCCGTGGGCGCCGCAGGCGGCGAGGGTGGTGGTGAGGGCGACGGCCGCGAGCAGGGTGCGGGTGACGGGGTGCATCAGTTGAACAACTCCGTGGTGGTCACCGCGGACAGCCCGCGGCGGTCGAGTTCTTCCAGTACGGCGGGGAGGGCGGCGACCGTGTCGGCGTACCCGAAGTGCAGGCTCACCACGGAGCCGGCGCGGACCTCGCCGAGGACCGTGCGGG
>NZ_JBTWMV010000047.1:0-57153 GCF_054850255.1 Streptomyces sp. 7R007
TGCTCGGCGGCCAGTTCCTTGGCGACCCGCACGGCGGTGTTGGAGCCGCCGGCGGCCGGGGAGGAGATGATCTCGGCGCCCCACATGCCGAGCAGGTCCCGGCGCTCCTGCGAGGTGTTCTCGGGCATCACGCACACCATGCGGTAGCCCTTGAGCTTGGCGGCCATGGCGAGGGAGATGCCGGTGTTGCCGGAGGTCGGCTCCAGGATCGTGCAGCCGGGCGTGAGCCGGCCGTCCTTCTCCGCCTGCTCGATCATGTGCAGGGCGGGGCGGTCCTTGACCGAGCCGGTGGGGTTGCGGTCCTCCAGCTTGGCCCAGATGCGGACGTCCTCGGACGGCGACAGCCGCGGCAGGCACACCAGCGGGGTGTTGCCGACCGCGGCGATCGGGGAGTCGTAGCGCATCTGGATCAGGCCATGCCGCCGGCCACGGCCGGCAGGATCGTCACGTTGTCGCCGTCGGCGACCTTGGTGTTGATGCCGTCGAGGAAGCGGACGTCCTCGTCGTTGAGGTAGACGTTGACGAAGCGGCGCAGCTCGCCGTTGTCCACGATGCGGGCCTGGATGCCCGCGTGCCGGGTCTCGAGGTCGGCGAAGAGTTCGGCGAGGGTGTCCCCGTCTCCCTGCACCGCCTTCTGGCCGTCGGTGTAGGTGCGGAGGATGGTGGGGATGCGGACCTCGATGGCCATGGTTGCGGGCTCCTGTCGGAAGAGGTGTGGTCTGTGGGCGCGCGGCGGCCCGCCGCGGCTCACGGCCGTACGGCGGCAGGGAACGTCAACAGATGGCGCTGTTCAGCCTGCACAGGTCGACGTGCAGCCGCGCCACGAGCAGCACGCTCGGCGCCTCGATGCCCACGTCGTTCAGAACCATGGGGTCATCGTATCGATTCCCGGTCAGGGTCCCGGAGTGTGATCTCGCATGCTGGATGAATTCTGACCGAACTGCGAGATCGAGGACGGGTCGACGGGTGTGTCAGTACGCCTCCACGACCCTGACCTCCTCCTCCGTGACCTCGCCTTCCACGATGCGGAACGAGCGGAACTGGAAGTCGCCGAGGCCGTCGGTGTCCGCGGTGGAGACCAGGACGTAGTGGGCGCCGGGCTCGTTGGCGTAGGAGATGTCGGTGCGGGAGGGGTAGGCCTCGGTCGCGGTGTGGGAGTGGTAGACGACCACCGGTTCCTCGTCCCGGTCGTCCATCTCGCGGTAGAGCCGGAGCAGATCGCCCGAGTCGAACTCGTAGAAGGTGGGCGACATGGCCGCGTTGAGCATGGGGATGAAGCGCTCGGGGCGGTCCGAGCCCGCCGGACCCGCGACCACGCCGCACGCCTCGTCGGGGTGGTCCTTGCGCGCGTGGGCGACGATCTGGTCGACGAGGGCCTGGGTGATGGTCAGCATGTGCGTCAGGATAAGCAGAAGACCGCCCCGTACCGAAGGGTGGTACGGGGCGGTCCGGATAGTGAGCGGAAGGTCAGCCGACCTGCTCCAGCTCGCGCTCCCGGCGCTCCGCGATCTGCGGGTTGCGGGCCTTGAGCACGGCCCAGCCGACGCCGAGCGCGGCGGCCCAGCCGGCCATCACGTACAGGCAGACGCGGGAGTCGGCGTCGTAGGCGATGAGGCCGGTGACGAAGAGCAGGAAGACGATGGCGATCCAGCTGCACACCGCTCCGCCCGGCGCCGGGAAGGCGGAGGCGGGCAGGCGGCCGGCGACGACCGCGCGGCGGTAGAGGACGTGGCTGATCAGGATCATCAGCCAGGTCCAGATGCCGGCCGCGGTGGCCACCGAGGTGACGTAGCCGAAGGCCTTCTCCGGGACGATGTAGTTCAGCACCACGCCGATGCCCATGAACAGGACCGAGACGGTGATGCCGAGGGCCGGGGTGCGGGAGGCGGACAGCTGCTGGAAGCCCTTGGGGGCCTCGCCGTTGTCGGCCAGGGTGCGCAGCATGCGGCCGGTGGAGTACATGCCGGAGTTGCAGGAGGACAGGGCCGCGGTCAGGACGACGAAGTTGACGATGCCGGCGCCGGCCGGGATGCCGATCTTCGCGAAGGCGGCGACGAAGGGCGAGACGCCGGGGGCGAACTCGGTCCACTTCACCACGCACAGGATGACGGTGAGCGCGCCGACGTAGAACAGCGCGATGCGCCAGGGGAGGGTGTTGATGGCCTTGGGGAGGGTCTTCTCCGGGTTCTCCGACTCGCCGGCGGTGACGCCGACGAGCTCGACGGCGAGGTAGGCGAACATGACGCCCTGCAGCGTCATCAGGGAGGAGCCGATGCCCTTGGGGAAGAAGCCGTCGAACTGCCACAGGTTGGAGACCGCGGCGGTGTCGCCGGCGCTGCTGAAGCCGAAGGTGAGCACGCCGAGGCCGATCACGATCATGCCGATCAGGGCGGTGACCTTGACCATCGAGAACCAGAACTCCAGCTCGCCGAAGACCTTCACCGAGATCAGGTTGACCCCGAAGAGGACCACCAGGAAGGCCAGGGCGGTCACCCACTGGGGGATGGCCGGGAACCAGTAGTTGACGTAGATCGCGGCGGCGGTCAGTTCGGCCATTCCGGTGACGACCCACATCAGCCAGTACGTCCAGCCGGTGAAGTAGCCGAAGAACGGGCCCAGGAACTCGCGGGAGTACTCCGCGAAGGAGCCCGAGACCGGGCGGTACAGCAGCAGTTCGCCGAGCGCGCGCATGATGAAGAAGACGATCGCGCCGGCGAGGGCGTACATCAGGATGAGGCTGGGGCCGGCCTTGGCGATGTTCGCGCCGGCGCCCAGGAAGAGGCCCACGCCGATGGCGCCGCCGATGGCGATCATCTGGACCTGACGGCTGCCGAGTCCGCGCTCGTACCCCTCTTCGGAGGCCGGGGGCGTCTTCTGCGTGCCTGTGTCGACCTGAGCGGAGGTCATGTGTGTGGTGCGCCTTTCTCCATGCCGACCCGGGCCTCTCGTCGGCCGCGGACCGGTTCTCGATCCCCCCGGATTGCAATGGAGCGGTGCCAGGCCGACGGTCGTCGGCGCTGTGGCGCACCCGGCGGACATGCGGGTGGTGTTCGCCGGGCGGTCGTGAAGATTTATCACGGGCGCACCGCTGATCACCTGCGGCGGAAGTGGCGCACACCACAGGAAGAAGCGGGCAAAGAGGGCCGGCCGGGGACGTATGCGGCAGTCACGGTGACGTGATCGTTATCCGGATTTGAGCGTCCTCTGAGCGAACACCGAACCGTCACACATCAGGGCATCAGCGTCGAGACCAGCGTCTCCTGGAGGCCGCCCAGCCACAGGTACGCCATCACCATCGGCTTGCGGGGGTCGTCGTCCGGCAGCCCGTACAGGACGTCGGTGTCGTCCTCGTCGGTGATGTCGAGGCGGGAGCCGATCGCCAGGCGCAGGTCGTTGAGGGCGCCCAGCCACTGCCGGGACTCCTCGGCCGACAGCTTGAGCACCGCCCCGCCGTCCCCCGCCGCCGACAGCGCGTCCAGGGTGCGGATCACCGCGAGGGCGTTCTCGCGCTTGCCGGCCCGCAGGTCGTTCTCGGTGTAGCGGCGGAACTCGGCGGAGTACGCCCGCCGCTCCTCGGCCTCGTCCGGAGAGGCCGGGGCCTGCTCGGGATCGCTGTAGGCGTCCGGGAACAGGCGGCGCAGCACGGGGTCCTTGGGCGGCTCGCTCGGGCCCTCGGCGAAGAGCTCGGCCAGCGGGTCGTCGGGGGCGTCCTCGGCGGGACCGGGGCCGATCAGCTCCAGGAGCTGGACGGCCAGCGACCGGATGATGGAGATCTCGACGTCGTCGAGGGCGACGGCCGCGCCGCCGCCGGGGAGCGGTTCGAAGTGTCCGGGCATGAGTCTTTTCGCTGGTGGGCGGGCGTGCTCGCTACTTGCGGTCCTGCTGGAGGGTGGCCCACAGGCCGTAGCCGTGCATGGCCTGGACATCGCGCTCCATCTCCTCGCGAGTACCGCTGGAGACGACCGCCCGGCCCTTGTGGTGGACGTCGAGCATGAGCTTGGTGGCCTTGTCCTTGCTGTAGCCGAAGTACGTCTGGAAGACGTACGTCACGTAGCTCATGAGGTTGACCGGGTCGTTGTGGACGATCGTGACCCAGGGGACGTCCGGCTCGGGTACGGCGAAGACCTCCTCCGCCGACTCGGTGCGTTCGATCTCTACGGGCGCGGGTGACGTCACATGGCCCATGCTGCCACGGGCCCGATAAATCGTCACACTGACGCGAAGGGGTGTAGCATGCTTGCCATGAACACAGCGGACCTTGGGCTGCCGGTGGATGTTCCCTCGACGGCGCTCTTCACGGACCAGTACGAGCTGACGATGCTGCAGGCCGCGCTGAGGGCGGGCACCGCCGAGCGGCGGTCGGTGTTCGAGGTCTTCACCCGGAGACTGCCCGAAGGGCGGCGCTACGGCGTCGTGGCGGGCACCGGGCGGGTCCTGGACGCCGTCGAGAACTTCCGCTTCGACGCGGGCGTCCTCGGCTTCCTGCGCGAGCGGGAGATCGTCGACGAGCAGACCCTCCGGTGGCTCGCCGACTACCGCTTCTCCGGCGACATCTGGGGCTACCCCGAGGGCGAGGTGTACTTCCCCGGCTCGCCGATCATGCGGGTGGAGGGCTCCTTCGCCGAGTGCGTGCTGCTGGAGACCGTGATCCTGTCCATCCTCAACCACGACTCCGCGATCGCCGCCGCCGCCTCCCGCATGTCCTCGGCCGCGGGCACCCGCCCGCTGATCGAGATGGGCGCCCGCCGCACCCACGAGCTCGCCGCCGTCGCCGCCTCCCGCGCCGCCTACGTCGGCGGCTTCACCTCCACCTCCGACCTGGCGGCCGGGTTCCGCTACGGCATCCCGACCGTGGGCACCTCCGCCCACGCCTTCACCCTCCTGCACGACCACGAGCGCGACGCCTTCCGGGCCCAGGTCGACTCCCTGGGCCGGGGCACCACGCTGCTGGTGGACACCTACGACGTCGCCGAGGCGGTACGGCTGGCCGTCGAGGTCGCCGGGCCGGAGCTCGGCGCCGTGCGCATCGACTCCGGCGACCTGCTGCTGGTCGCGCACCGGGTGCGGCAGCAGCTGGACGAGCTCGGCGCCACCGACACGAAGATCATCGTCACCTCGGACCTCGACGAGTACGCCATCGCCTCGCTGGCGGCGGCCCCCGTGGACGCGTACGGCGTCGGCACACAGCTGGTGACCGGGTCCGGGCACCCGACCTGCTCGATGGTCTACAAGCTGGTCGCCCGCGCCGAGTCCGCCGACCCGAAGGCGCCGCTGGTGCCGGTGGCGAAGAAGTCCAGCGGCGGCAAGACCTCCGTCGGGGGCCGCAAGTGGGCGGCGCGCCGGCTGGACGCGGACGGGGTCGCGGAGGCCGAGGTGGTCGGCACGGGCGCCGTTCCGGCGGAGCTGGCCGACCAGCAGCTGCTGGTGGAGCTGGTCAAGGGCGGGGACGTGGTGGCCCGCGAGCCCCTGGACGTCGTCCGGGACCGCCATGTGACGGCGCGCGGCACCCTGCCGATGTCGGCGACCCAGCTCTCCCGCGGGGAAGCGGTCCTGCCCACCGAGTACGTGCACGGGCGCCCGGGTAGCTAGTGCGGGTGCGCCCTCCCGCAACGCCGTCCGAGTCTCTAGGCTCGTAAGCCACTCATAGTCGAAGGACACCCACCATGCGCCGCGCCTTGATCGTCGTAGACGTGCAGAACGACTTCTGCGAGGGAGGCAGCCTCGCGGTGGCCGGGGGTGCCGATGTGGCCGCCGCCGTGACCGAGCTGATCGGGCAGGCGGGCGGATCCGGCTACCAGCACGTCGTGGCCACCCGGGACCACCACATCGCGCCCGGCGGCCACTTCGCCGACAACCCCGACTTCGTCCACTCCTGGCCGGCGCACTGCGTCGCCGGCACGGAGGGCGTCGGCTTCCACCCGAACTTCGCGCCCGCCGTCGCCTCGGGCGCCGTCGACGCCGTCTTCGACAAGGGGGCGTACGCGGCGGCCTACAGCGGGTTCGAGGGGGCCGACGAGAACGGGGTGAAGCTCGCGGAGTGGCTGCGCGCCCGGGAGGTCGGCGAGGTGGACGTCGTCGGCATCGCCACCGACCACTGCGTGCGGGCGACGGCACTGGACGCGGTACGCGAGGGCTTCCGCACCCAGGTGCTGCTGGACCTGACCGCCGGGGTGGCCGCGGAGACGACGGACCGGGCGCTGGAGGAGATGCGGCAAGCGGGCGTCGAACTGTCCGGGAAGCCGGTCGTCGCCTAGGGCCCGCCCGCCCCGGCGGTGGCGGGTCAGGCCGTCGCCGCCGGTCTCCTCAGCAGGGCCCGGATCGGGTGCCACAGCTCCTGGGGCAGCTCGGGGCCGGTGACGACACCGTTGTCAGGTGCCGTACGCCATATGAGGCCGTCGGGGTGGTGCAGGACCGCGGTGACCTCGTCGGGGGTGGGCGGGGCGGCGTTGCCGCGCAGGTAGACCGCGCGCATGCCGAGGTTGCGCAGCCTGGTCAGGGCTCGGGCGCGGTTGCGGGCATGGACGAGGACGCGGACGCAGCCCGTGCCGTCGGCGGTGGGTCTGGGCAGGTTCAACGCCACCACCACACTGCCTGTCGGCAGCTTGCAGAAACCTCCTGCGGCCATGCGGTCACACCCCCGTGCGTGTCGGTGTCAATAAGAAGGGCACAGGACGCACCTAAACACGGATCGGCGGCAACCCGCCAGGGGTTCCCGCCGATACGCTTCTGACCTGGGGTTTTACCGTTTACTTCGCGGACGGGCCGACCTGGAGGGTGATCGTCGAGCCGCTCAGGGGCTCCTTGACGATCCCGATCCTGGTGTCGGTGTCAGTGATCTTGACTCCGGCGTACGGGATCGTCTCGTCGTAGTAGGACGACCGTCCGTCGTCGAAGACCGGCACCCCCGGACGGGCCTTGATCCTGGTCGCCACGTCGGCGTTGTGGAGCGTGATCGCGTCCGTCGGGTACCAGCTGAAGGGGGCGTCGAAGGACTGGATGCGGCTGCGCATCGCCGTCCCGTCGGACCACTTCAGCGCGGCCGGGTGGGCGTCGACCGGCAGGATCAGCCCCTCGCCGGGGTGCTCGCTGGTGTTGTCGTCCGCCTGCGAGGTGTCCCACTTCCAGATCAACAGGCCGTTCTGGTACGGGTAGTGCTCCACCCAGTCCGGACGGGTCGTGGAGAAGCCGAAGTTGTACGGGCCGACCTTCAACGTCCGGTCGTAGGAGACGTACTGGCGGTTCTCCGCGAGGTAGTACTGCGGGTAGTCGTCGGTGACGGACGCGCCGATGCGGGAGAACCCGTCGGCGCTCCAGGCCGCGTCGGCGGACTCGGCGTCGTCGGCGAACAGGACCGTGCCTCCCCCGGAGGGGGTGTCCCCGGCGGTCACCGTGATCTCGTCGGCCGTGAAGCCCTTGAGGGCCACCCCGCCGTCGGTGGCGTAGCGGAAGCGCAGCTGGATCTTCCGGCCGGCGTAGGCGTCCAGCGGGAAGGTCAGCTTCTGGTAGGCGTCGACCGTGCCGGTGAGGGCCGGCTTGCCGCTGCCGTCGCGCGGGATGGCGGTGCCGTCGCCGTAAGTGCCGTCGACGGGCGTCCAGTTGGCGCCGCCGTCGGTGGAGACCTCGGTGTAGAGGTAGTCGTAGTCCTGCTCGATGCTCCACCAGCCGTCCAGCGTCAGCGCCGCCGACGCCTTGCCGGTCAGGTCGAGCGAACGGGTCAGGGTGTTGGTGAGGCCGTTGCCGCTGCCGCTCCACCACTGGGTCGAGCCCTGCGCCGGGGTGACCACCTGGGTGGTGACCGTCTTGTCGGGCAGCTGCACGACGAGCGCCTGCGGGTTGCCGGTGTTGTACTCCGCGACGCCGAGCCGGTGCGTGGACCGCACGCCCGCCTTCGCCACGTCGTAGTCCAGCCAGCCCAGTTGGAGCTTGTCCCAGGCGTTGAGGTCGCCGGGCATGTCGCCGATGGCCTCCTTGCCGGTGCCCAGCCAGGAGCCCGAGGACATCAGCGTCCAGAAGCCGGTGGAGTTCTCGCCGCCGCCGGAGGTGTCGTACTCGTCGGGCAGGCCGAGGTCGTGCCCGTACTCGTGGGCGAAGACACCGAGGCCGCCGTTCTCCGGCTGGATGGTGTAGTCGCCGACCCACACGCCGGTGTCGCCGATCTCGGTGCCGCCCAGCTTGTTGCCGTCGGGGCCGGTGGCGCCGGCGTCGGTGGCGAAGGCGTACCAGCGGTGCGCCCAGATGGCGTCCGCGCCCTGGGCGCCGCCGCCCGCGGACTCGTCCTCGCCGGCGTGCACGATCTGGAAGTGGTCGATGTAGCCGTCGGGTTCGTTGAAGTCGCCGTCGCCGTCGTGGTCGTAGCGGTCCCACTGGTCGAACCTGGCGAGCTCCGCCTTGATCTCGGCGGCGGTGTCACCGGCCGCCTCGCGCTGGGCGACCCAGGCGTTCACCCCGTCCTGGACCGCGTACCAGGCGCCGGTGGGGGCGTCGTTGGAGCCGTAACGGGCCTCGTTGTAGGGGACCTTGACCCAGTCGGTGACCTCGCCCTCGACCGAGTAGCGGCCCGAGGACTGCTTCTCGTAGTAGGACTTGAGCGAGGCGGTGGTGTCGCCGAAGTAGAGGTCCTGGTAGTGCGCCCGGTTGTAGTCCGCCTGCCACGCCGTGGAGTTGTCCTGCGTGCGGTCCGGCTGGGCTATCCGGTTGTGCAGCGGGCCGGCGGTGCCGCCGTAGCGGCTGTCGACCTGGTCGCCGAACTCCACCAGGATGGTGAAGATCTCGTCGGTCTTCTCCCGGCCGAGTTCCACGTACTTGTCGTCGCCCTTGAGCTTGACGACCTTCGAGCCGTCGCGGTCCTTCACCGTGGCGGCGCCGGATATGACCTGGTCGAGCGCCTCCTGCTTCTGCGCCTGCTGCGTCTTGGTCAGCGGGCCGTCGAGGGTGTCCTGCGCCGCGCTCCGGGCGGGCGCCGGGTCGTGCCGGTCGGCGTGCGCCGGGGTCGAGGCGGCCTCGGCCACGGCGAACGCGGAGAAGCCGGCGGTCGCCGCGGTGAGCGCGACGCCGATCGCCGTCGCCCTGAACAGCCAGGGTCTGTGGGTCACTTGAACCTCCCCTTAAGTCAAGTGACGACATTTGACTAGAGGTTGCCGAGAAAAAGACAGATCTTGACTTGCACAGGACAAGTGCACTATGCGGAGCGGGGGTTCGCTTTACGGACACCCGGCACCCCGTCCGAACAGGCGCGCGCTTCGGTCCACTGGGTGGACGCCATGACTCCGTGCGCCCCCTGTGCACCGGTACTGTTGGTTAGGTCACGCTTACTGTTCGTTCCGCTCGGGCATGCACGCGATTAGAGTCGATTGGCGGAACGCCCCGAATCCGGCGGAAAGCCAGGCCGACACCCCCGTGGACCCCCACTTCCGAGGACACGATTGCCATGCCTCGTCCGACCGTCGCACAGCTCGCCTACGGTTCCTGCACCGTGATCTTCTCGACGCTCGCCATGCTGCTGCTGTCACAGACGACTTCGGGCGTGGGGATCGCGGTCATCGCCGTCGCGGCGCTCGCCCTCGGCCTCCTGGTCGCCATGACGGTTCCGCTGCCCGGCTCCCGGGTGGTCGCGGAGCACCAGCCCGCCGAGCGGACCGCCGAGCACGCCGAGGAGCCCGTGCCGGTCGCGGCGACCGGCTCGTCGACCTCCGCCTGAGCCGGTCCGCCCGTCCCGCGCGCCGCCGGTTCAGTCGGTGCTGACCACCACCGTCTTCGCCGCCTTGTCATGCAGGCCCTGTTTGTAGGGCTTGTCGAAGTAGCTCCAGCCGCCGGAGATCGCGGTCCAGACGCAGGCGCAGCAGAAGGCGAACGGGATCCACAGCACGGCCGCGCGGACCAGCGACGTCTGGGCGGAGGGCGTGGCGCCGTTGTCGAGGTTGGCCACGCGCATCCGCAGCCACTTCTTGCCGAGCGTCTGGCCCGACCTGCTGATCATGACCATGTCGTAGGCGATGTAGAGCACGGCGGCGACCAGGGACTGCGCGAAGGACTTGCCGACCGCGATGTCGTTGCCGTTCACCTTGTATTCGTGCACGCCGATCGGCCAGGTGACCAGCCAGACGACGATGCCGACGAGGATCAGGTCGATGATCCGCGCGAGCGTGCGTTTGCCGCTGTCGGCGAGCGGGGGCATGCCGGCCAGCGGGTCGCCGGGGTAGGGGCCGGCGCCGTACGGATCACCGCCGTAGGGGGGCGGCGGTGGCTGGTTTCCGCCGTACGGCGTGTCGTACGGGGAGCCCG
Organism: Streptomyces sp. 7R007; assembly: GCF_054850255.1. Taxonomy (NCBI): domain Bacteria; kingdom Bacillati; phylum Actinomycetota; class Actinomycetes; order Kitasatosporales; family Streptomycetaceae; genus Streptomyces; species Streptomyces sp. 7R007. The sequence continues at coordinate 10,282 of NZ_JBTWMV010000047.1, forward strand.
AGCCCGCCCCTGGCTCCTGGGACGGGGGCTGCTTCCTGAACGGGTCGTCTTCCGGCGGACGGCCGTCGCCGGGGGGCGGTTCGGTGCTCATGGCCCGAGTGGACCGCGAACCCCTTTCCCCCGCATCCGGCGAGCGGCCGTCCGGAGTACGGAATCGGCTCGGCTGTTCGACGTAGCGGGTCAGCCTGCTACGAACGTATGTGCGGCCTTGTCGTGCCAGCACTGGTGCCAGGGGCGGTCGAACAGGCACCAGACGACGCCCACGAGGCCGATGCCGAGGACGCCGGGCACGCTGTAGACGAGCCAGCGGCGCAGGGCGGCGCCGAAGGCCGGCGGTTCGTGCGCCTCGATGTCCCGCACCTCCAGGCCGAGCAGCTTCTTGCCGAGGGTGCGGCCCCACCTGGCGGTGGGCAGGGCCTCGTACAGGACGCCGGTCAGGAGCAGGACGGCCAGGATGATCCCGACGTAGACGGAGGTCGTGCCGTCGAGCAGCCAGACGGTCTCGGTCCGGCCGGACAGCTTGGCCGCGTCGATCTTGTCGTTGACGTGGTCGAGGGCCTTCGTGCCGAGGGGGAGGGCGGCCACGGCGGTGACGCCCAGCACGACGACCGTGTCCAGCAGCCGCGCGGCGAGCCGCTTGCCGAGCCCTGCGGGGCGGGCGGCGGCCTGACGCCGGGCCGCCGCCTGGAAGACGTCCTCCACGGGGGGCTTCCAGGGCGCGACGGACCCCTCGTCCTCGGCTCCGGCGAGCCGGTGCACCTGCTGCGCCCAGGAGGGCTGCCCGCCACCGGGGCCGGTGGTCATGGGAGTGGAGGGTTGGGGGGTTCCTGGCGTGCCTGGGGCGCCGGGCGTACCGGGCGTGCCTGGGGCGCCTGGCTGCTGCGGGACGGCCGGGGCGCCTGGCTGCTGCGGGACGGCCGGGGCGGCAGGGGGCTGGGGGACGGAGAGGGCGGTGGGGGCGGCAGCGGGGTTCGCGCTCGCGCCAGCCTGGGACTGTGCCTGCGCCTGCGCTTGCGCGGCGGCGCGTTCGGCGGCGGCCTTGCCCGCGCCGAAACCGGGGGCGCCGGACGCGCCGGACGAGGAGCCGGGCGCCCCTGTGCCCCCGGCCTGCGCCCCGCCCTGCCGACCCGTGCGCGGGGTCAGCGCGCGGAACGTCATGGTGCCCTCGTCGTCAAGGGCCCCACCAGGACCGGGAACGCCGGGACGGGCCGGACTCGCGGCACCGCCGCCCGCGTGGAAGGCGGGCCCACCGGAGGCTCCCGGGTGACCGGAGCCGACGGCACCGCGATCCGCGCCGGCCGCACCGGCGTTGAAGGCGGGTCCACCGACAGCTCCGGGCGTACCGGGCACGCCGGCACCCGCGCCATGGCCCACCCCCCCGCCGGCCCCGGACGCACCCGACCCACCGGCCGCTCCGTCCCCTCCGGAACCGGAGCCATGGCCCGCTCCACCAACCGCACCGGCCCCACCGGGACCACCAGACGCACCTGGCCCCCCAGAGCCCGTGCCATAGCGCGCTCCACCCGCCGCACCGGCCCCACCCGGACCACCGGACGCACCCGAAACCGCCGAGCCCGAGCCATAACCCGGTCCGCCCGCAGCAGCGGCCCCACCGGGACCACCGGACACACCGGGACCCCCCGAGCCCGAGCCATAACCCGATCCACCCACCGCACCAGGCCCCCCCGGACCGCCAGACGCACCCGGACCCACCGCGCCCGAGCCATAACCCGATCCGCCCGGCGCACTGGACCCTCCGGGCACACCCGATCCGCCCGGCGTACTGGCCCCTCCGGGCGCACCCGGTCCGCCCGGCGCGCCCGGTCCACCCGACCCGCCCGGCGCGCTCCCGTCGCTCCTGCCGGGAGTCGGTGGTCTCTGCTCGGTGCTGCCCCCTGGCCCCCCGCCGCCCGGCCCCGTCGTGGGCCTGCGGAAGACGAAGGTGCCGTCCGGTGGGGCGGTGTCCGCCGGGGGGATGGTCGCCGTGCCGTCCGTGTGGGTGGTGTGGGTGGCGGGGTCCGTCGGGACGCGGGGGTCCGCCGGCTGCGGGGAGCCCCACGAGACGCGGCGGTTCTGGTCGTCGGCGAAACCGGACTGCTGGGAACGGTCGGCGCCCCACGCGGAGGCGGGTTCCGGCCGGCTGCCGTGCTGCGCGTCGGACGGGGACGGCTGCGCGTCCGGGTCCTCGTCGAAGAAGTGCGGGCCCGTCTCCTCCACCGACGCCGGACCCGGAGGCGGGGCGAGCGGTTCGCCGTCGGCCGGGGCCGGGCGGCTGGTGCCCGGTACCCAGGCGGCGCCGTTCCAGTACCGGATGTATCCGGGGATGGACGGGTCGGGGTAATAGCCCTCGCGGGGCCTGTCGTCGCCGGGTGCCGGGGTTGGGGCGCTCATGTCCGTCGTCCCGTATCTGTTCGCGGGTGGATATGGGGGGCTCCACATCTATCAGACCGGATGCGCCCCCACCGCCAGTCCCGTCACTCCCGCCCCTTTCCGGGCAACCCCGTGCAACGGCTTCACACGTTCCGGAAAAAATTTCCGAACCCGCGTAATGGTCGCGCCCGCACCGCCTCTCCCCTCGTGACGGCCCGCCCACCGGGCCCCGACCGAGAGAGGAACCCCAGGCCATGCACTACACCGTGGTGGAGCGCGAGCTGGAGCTCAGGCTCATCCTGTCGCCGGAACGCAGCATCCCGGTCCCGGCCCGGCTCGCCTACCGCACCGACGACCCGTACGCCGTCCACGTCACCTTCCACATCAACTCCGAGCACCCGGTCCACTGGACGTTCTCCCGCGACCTGCTGGTGGAGGGGGTGTTCCGGCCGTGCGGCCACGGGGACGTGCGGGTGTGGCCGACGAAGACCGACGGCCGCAGCGTCGTGCTGATGGCGCTGAGTTCACCCGACGGAGACGCCCTGCTGGAGGCACCCGCCGCCCAGGTGTCCGCCTGGCTGGAGCGGACGCTGCGGGTGGTGCCCCCGGGGACTGAGGGCGAGCAGCTCGGGATCGACGACGCGCTCGACCAGCTGCTCGCCCAGTGACCTCACGCGCGACTCAGAACAGCTTGCCCGGGTTCAGGATGCCCAGCGGATCGAAGACCTGCTTGATCTGCCGCTGCATCTCCACCCCCACCGGGCCGATCTCCCGCGCCAGCCACTCCTTCTTCAGCACGCCCACCCCGTGCTCGCCGGTGATGGTGCCGCCGAGTTCCAGGCCGAGGGCCATGATCTCGTCGAAGGACTCCCGCGCGCGCCGCGACTCGTCGGGGTCCGCGGCGTCGAAGCAGACGGTCGGGTGGGTGTTGCCGTCGCCGGCGTGCGCGCAGACGCCGATGGTGAGGCCGTACGTGCCGGCGATGCGCTCGATGCCCTCCAGCATGGCGCCGAGCCGGGACCGCGGCACGCACACGTCGTCGATCATCGTCGTGCCCTTGACCGCTTCCAGCGCGGTCAGGGACAGCCGCCGCGCCTGCAGCAGCAGTTCGGACTCGGCCGCGTCCTCGGCGGGGACGACCTGCGTGGCGCCCGCGGCCTCGCACAGCGCGCCGACCGCGGCGAGGTCGGCGGCCGGGTCCGGGGTGTCGAAGGCCGCGAGCAGCAGGGCCTCCGTCCTCTCGGGCAGGCCCATGTGGGCCAGGTCGTTGACGGCCTTGACGGTCGTACGGTCCATCAGTTCCAGCAGCGACGGCACGTGACCGCCCGCCATGATCCGGCACACCGCGTCGCAGGCGGCCGACGCGGAGGCGAACTCGGCGGCCAGCACCAGCTGTTGCGGCGGCTGCGGCTTGAGCGCCAGGGTGGCGCGGACGACGACGCCGAGCGAGCCCTCGGAGCCGACGAACAGCCGGGTGAGGTCGTACCCGGCGACGCCCTTGGCGGTGCGCCGGCCGGTGGACATGAGCCGTCCGTCGGCCAGGACGACGTCCAGTCCGAGCACGTACTCGGCCGTGACCCCGTACTTGACGCAGCACAGGCCGCCCGAGGCGGTGCCGATGTTGCCGCCGATCGTGCACATCTCCCAGCTGGAGGGGTCCGGCGGGTAGTAGAGGCCGTGTTCGCCCACGGCGCGGGAGAGGGTGGCGTTGACCACGCCCGGTTCGACGACGGCGATCCGGTCGACCGGGTTGATCTCCAGGATGCGGTCCATCTTGACGAGCGAGAGCGCGATGCAGCCGTCGGTGGTGTTGGCGGCGCCCGACAGGCCGGTGCGGGCGCCCTGCGGGACGACCGGGACGCGCAGTTCGGTGGCGGTGCGCAGGACGTGCTGGACCTGTTCGACGGTGCGCGGCAGGACGACGACCGCGGGGGCGCCGGCCGGGCAGAAGCTCGCCATGTCGTTGGCGTAGGAGGCCGTGACGTCGGGGTCGGTGAGGACGGCCTCGGCGGGCAGGCCGGCGTGGAGCCGGTCGAGCAGATTGCCGGTCACCTCGTCGCGGGGCGCTTCGATACGGCTCATGATCACAGCGTCGCACCGGCGGCCATCGGTGTGAACCCCGTGTACGGCAGGTGTCGTATGCCGGGGTGCGGCCGCCGCGCCGACGCACAGTGAGCGGCATGGAGACGCAGGAGGAGAGGACGGCGAGCGGGCGGCGGGGGCGGGCCGCGGGGCTGGCGGTGCTCGCCGCCGTCACGGGGTGTGCCGTGCTGGGCGGGGTGCTGATGCTGTGGCCGTGGCAGCGGCCGGTGCCCCGGCCGGTGGCGCCGGTGCCCGGGGCCCAGGCGCTGACGGCGGTCGCCTCGGGGGTGCCGGCCGGGCTGCCGGAGCTGGCCGCGCTGATCGGTGCGCGGGAGGCGCGGGTGCGGGAGCGACCCGGCGACGGGCGGTCGTGGGCGGTGCTGGGGGCGGCGTACGCGGAGCAGGGGCGGCGGACGGCGGACCCGGCGCAGTTCCCGCGGGCCGAGCGGGCGCTGCGGACCTCGCTGCGGGCGCGGGCGCGGGGCGACGCCGAGGCGCTGGACGCTCTGGCGGCGCTGGCGAACACGCGCCGGGACTTCCGGGCGGCGCTGACCTGGGCGGAGGCGGCGCTGCGGGCCGGGTCGCGGCGGTGGACGACGTACGCGCAGCTGATCGACGCCTATACGGGGCTCGGCGATCACGCCGCGGCGGGGCGGGCGCTGGAGCGGATGACGGAGCTGGGGTCGGGGCCGGCGGTGCGGGCGAAGACGGCTGCCGTGTACCGGGACCGGGGCTGGCGTGAGGACGCGGCGGCCGCCCTGTCCGACGCGGTGGCGGCGGCCCCGGCGCCGGCCGAGCGGGCGGCGTGGCTGGAGCGGTCGGGGCAGCTGGCGTGGGAGCGCGGGGACCGGGAGACGGCCCTGCGGTACTTCCAGGAGGCGGTGCGCCTCGACCCGGACCAGCGGGCGGCGCAGGCGGGGCAGGGGCGGGCGCTGGCGGCGCTGGGGCGTACGACGGAGGCGCTGACCGCGTACCAGGTGGCGCTCGCCAGGCAGCCCTGCCCGCAGTACGCCCTGGAACTGGGCGAGTTGTACGAGTCGCTGGGACTGGGGCAGGCGGCGCGGGTGCAGTACGACCTGCTGCGGGCGCGGGTGCGGGCGGAGACGGCGGGGGGCGTGGACGACGAGCTGCTGCTGGGGGCGTTCGAGGCCGACCACGGGGATCCGGCGGTGGCGGTACGGCGGTTGCGGGCGGAGTGGCGCCGGCAGCCCGGCATCGAGGTCGCCGACGCGCTGGGGTGGGCCCTGCACCGGGCCGGCGCCGACAAGGAGGCGCTGCGGTTCGCGACCGCGGCGACGGACAAGGCGCACGGGGGCGGCGTGCGCAGTGCGCCCTACGCCTATCACCGGGGCATGATCGAGCGGGAGTTGGAGCTGTACGGGCCGGCGCGCCGGCATCTGGAGGAGGCGCTGCGGATCAACCCGTACTTCTCTCCGCTGCGGGCGCCTCAGGCGCGGGCCGCGCTGGCGGGGCTGGGCGAGCCCCCGGACGAACCGCCGGACGCGTCACCGGAGTCACCGCAGTCACCGCAGTCACCGGACGAGTAGGCGCCGGTCACACCGCCGCGGTGCCGATCAGGGCGTTGCGGGTGACCAGCGCCGCCAGTTCCTCCTCCGTGAGCCCCTCCGTCCCCCGCGGCCTGCGGGGCAGCACCATGTAGCGCGTCTCGGCGCTGGAGTCCCAGACGGTGATGCCGGTGTCCGCGGGCAGGGTCAGGCCGAACTCGCCGAGCACGGCGCGGGGTTCGCGGACCACGCGGGAGCGGTACGCCTCGGACTTGTACCAGCTGGGGGACGGGCCGAGCAGCCGCAGGGGGTAGCAGGAGCAGAGGGTGCAGACGATGACGTTGTGGGTGCTCGGCGTGTTCTCCACCACACGCAGGCGCTGGTAGCCGCCCTCCATGTAACCGAGTTCGCGCACGGCCGCCGTGCCGTCGGCCAGCAGCCGGGCCCTGAACTCCGGGTCGGTCCAGGCGCGGGCGACCACCCGGGCCCCGTTCGCCGGGGACGCCTTGGCGAGGAACGCGTCGATCACCTCGTCCAGTTGGCCGCCCGAGACCACGCCCTTCTCCTCCAGCAGGGTCTCCAGGCGCCGTACCCGTCGCGCGATCGTCGCGTCCGCGTGGTCACCGCTCATCGCCACGGTCCTCTTCCAGATAGCTTTCCCACAGGTCCAGTACGACATGGTGGTCGCCCTCGCCCCAGAGGTCGCGGGCCTCGAAGCGGACGGCGTAGATCTGCTCGACCGGCGCGTCCGCGCGGCCCCGCGCGCTGACGTCGGCGAGCTCCGCCGGGCCCTCGGGCTCGACGACGACGCCCCGCTTGCCGCGTGCGTAGCGCGGCAGGCGGGTGTGGTGGGCGGGGTCGTGGCGGTAGGTCCGCACGCGGGTGCCCGGCGCGAAGCGGTCGTCAGGCATCCGGCTCACCCGGCTCGGCCGGCTCCCCCGGCTTCAGCACGCCCTTGCGCTCCAGCAGCGCGCAGATCGCCGTGAACCAGCGCTCGTAGTACGACATCCGCAGGTACTCCGCCGGCGGGATCGACTCGATCGCGTCGCGGAACTCGTTGGTGTTGAAGACGTCCTGTGCGCGCAGGGCGTTGTAGAGCCCGACGACCCGGGCCTCCCAGTCCGCGTGGAAGGGCTCGGTGTCGTCGGTGGTGTCGATCGCGCCGAAGCCCTCCGTGCCGCCCACGTCGTTGATCCTGGCCATGCGGACAGGCTACGACGCGTCGGGTTCCTTGACGTAGATGGAGAACCGGCGTGCCCCCAACTCCCCGGAGGCGAAGCCCAGATGGACCTTGCCGGCGCGGATGCCGACGCCCTCCGGCTCGCGGTAGACGAGGGAGTAGCCGGCCTGGGTGCGGGTGCGCTGGAGCAGCTCGCCGGTGTGGATGTCGAGGCAGGAGACGTAGGCGTTGCCGTGGCCGGCGGGCGGGTTGGTGGTGTCGTCGTAGGCCGTGCCGGCGAGTTGGTAGACCTGGTCGCCGTGCAGCGCGTAGCCCTGGAAGGCGATGTCCGGGTCGGGGTGCGCGCCGGTCTGGGCGAAGTCGGCGATCGGGTCGGCGTAGTTCTCGGCGGTGAAGGCGTCGAGGTCCCAGACGCGGTAGCGGGGCACGCCGTGCATCCGGTGGCGGACGCAGACGCGCTTCGACGTCATGTCCACGGACGGCTGGTTGCTGGTGGAGCCGGGTATCGGCCTGCGGACGGTGATGTCGGCGTTGGTGAGGGTGGTGCCGTCGGCGAAGCGGAAGCGGGTGACGCCCCGGCCGTAGCCGCCCACGGCCGCGCACTCGGTCCAGATCCAGGCGGTGCCGTCCTCGTCGTTCTGCACGCCGAACGCCACGCCGTGGCCGAAGCCCTTGAGGTACATGTACCCGAGCCGCTTGCCCTCGTAGTCGAGCTGGTTGAGGCACAGGTCGCCGTCCTCGTGCCCGGTGGCGGTGACCTGGACGACGTACAGGTGCCTGTTCTTCTCGTCGAAGGCGAACGACTGGAGCACCGTGGGTTCTTTGAGCGTGGCCTTCTGCCACAGCCAGCGGTTGGACGGCGCGGCGAGGTCGATGGCGGTGGTGGGCACTGGCATCCCCCGGTCCTGTGGGCGCCCCTTCGGCACCCCCAGGACAGGAGAGTGTCAACTGCCGTTCACCGGTTGCAAGCGTTTCCGTTCACAGGTTCCCGCGCTTGGCCTGCTCCCGCTCGATCGCCTCGAACAGGGCCTTGAAGTTGCCCTTGCCGAAGCCCATCGAGCCGTGCCGCTCGATGAGTTCGAAGAAGACGGTCGGCCGGTCCTGGACCGGCTTGGTGAAGATCTGCAGCAGGTAGCCGTCCTCGTCGCGGTCGGCGAGGATCTTCAGCTCGCGCAGGGTCTCGACGGGGACGCGGGTGTCGCCGACCCACTCGCCGAGGGTGTCGTAGTACGAGTCCGGGGTGTCGAGGAACTGCACGCCGGCCGCGCGCATGGTGCGCACCGTCTGGACGATGTCGTTGGTGTTGAGCGCGATGTGCTGGACGCCGGCGCCGCCGTAGAACTCCAGGTACTCGTCGATCTGGGACTTCTTCTTGGCGATGGCGGGCTCGTTGATCGGGAACTTGACCTTGAGCGTGCCGTCGGCCACCACCTTCGACATCAGCGCGCTGTACTCGGTGGCGATGTCGTCGCCCACGAACTCCTTCATGTTCGTGAAGCCCATGACCTTGTTGTAGAACTCGACCCACTCGTTCATCCGGCCGAGCTCGACGTTGCCGACGCAGTGGTCGATGGCCTGGAAGGTGCGCTGCGCGGGCGGCTGGACGATCGGCGCGGCGGCGGTGTAGCCGGGCAGGTAGGGGCCGTCGTAGCCGGAGCGGTCGACGAGGGTGTGCCGGGTCTTGCCGTAGGTGGCGATCGCGGCGAGGACGACCGTGCCGTGCTCGTCCTTGAGCTCGTAGGGCTCGGCGACGCTCTTCGCACCGTGCTCGACGGCGTACGTGTACGCGGCGCGCGCGTCCGGGACCTCGATGGCCAGGTCGACGACGCCGTCGCCGTGCTCGGCCACGTGGTCGGCGAGGAAGTGGCCCCAGGTGGTGGCGGGCTTGATGACCGAGGTGAAGACGAAGCGGGCGGAGCCGTTCTCCAGGACGTAGCTCGCGGTCTCGCGGCTGCCGTTCTCCGGTCCGGAGTAGGCGACCAGCTGCATGCCGAAGGCGGTGGAGTAGTAGTGCGCCGCCTGCTTGGCGTTGCCCACGGCGAAGACGACCGCGTCCATTCCCTTGACCGGGAAGGGGTCGGCCTGCCGGGCGGTGTCGGGAGTGTGGTGTGTGGTCTGCGTCATAGCGGAAGCGTGAGGCGTGCCCGGCAAGGTGCGCAATAGTTTGCGGATTCGCTGGGCAATTTGTAGAGCGTGAGGCCCGTATGCGCGGCCTTTCTGTACAGGATGACCACCTTGGGAGGCGCGGTATGGGAATCGACGGGCTGGACGGGCGCATCATCGTGCTGCTCGCGCGGGAGCCGCGTATCGGGGTGCTGGAGATGTCCCGGCGGCTGGGGGTGGCCCGCGGGACCGTGCAGGCCCGGCTGGACCGGCTTCAGTCGAACGGAGTCATCCGCGGATTCGGTCCGCAGGTGGACCCGGCGGCCCTCGGCTACCCGGTCACCGCCTTCGCCACGCTGCAGATCCGGCAGGGGCAAGGGGCGGACGTACGGGCGCACTTGGCGACCGTGCCGGAGGTGCTGGAACTGCACACCACCACCGGCAGCGGGGACATGCTGTGCCGGCTGGTGGCCCGCTCCAACGCCGATCTCCAACGTGTGATCGACCGGGTCGTCGGTTTCGATGGGATCGTCCGGGCGTCCACCGCGATCGTGATGGAGAACCCCGTTCCGCTGCGGATCATCCCGCTGGTGGAGCAGGCGGCGGAGGACCAGGAGAGACAGCCGTGAGGTGAGCCGACGTGACCTTCTGGGAGTACCTGGGAAACCGCCACCAGCAGCTGCTCACGGACGCCTACCAGCACGCGAGCGCCGTCTTCCAGTGCATGGTGGTGGCGACCGTGCTCGGCGTGCTGATCGGCGTCGTCACCTACCGCAGCGACTGGGCGGGCAACCTTGCCACCACGGCCACCTCGACCATCCTGACCATTCCGTCGCTGGCCATGATCGGTCTGCTCGTCCCGGTCGTGGGCCTGGGCGTGCCGCCGACGGTGATCGCGCTGACGCTGTACGGGCTGCTGCCGGTCGTGCGCAACGCGATCGTGGGCCTGCGCGGGGTCGACCCGTCACTGGTGGACGCGGCCCGGGGCATCGGGATGTCGCGGGCGGCGCGGCTGGTGCGGGTGGAGCTGCCGCTGGCCTGGCCGCCGATCCTGACCGGCATCCGGGTCTCGACGCAGATGCTGATGGGCATCGCCGCGATCGCCGCCTACGCCTCCGGGCCGGGGCTCGGCAACGAGATCTTCCGCGGGATCGCCTCGCTGGGCAGCAAGAACGCGCTCAACCAGGTCCTCGCCGGCACGCTCGGGATCATCGTCCTGGCGCTGCTGTTCGACGCCGCGTACGTCCTGATCGGACGGCTGACCATTCCCAGGGGGATCCGTGTCTGAGTCCACCGCCGGCCAGGGGGCCACGATCGAGCTGGAGAACCTGACCAAGCGGTATCCCGGCAACCCCCAGCCGTCCGTCGACAACGTCACCATGGAGATCAAGGCGGGCGAGACCGTCATCTTCGTCGGGCCGTCCGGCTGCGGTAAGTCGACGACACTCAAGATGATCAACAGGTTGATCGAGCCGTCCAGCGGCCGCATCCGGATCAACGGCGAGGACGTGACCGACATCGACCCGGTCAGGCTGCGCCGCAAGGTGGGCTACGCGATCCAGTCGGCCGGGCTGTTCCCGCACATGACGGTCGCGCAGAACATCGCCCTGGTGCCGCGGATGATCGGTTGGCCGAAGGGGCGGATCAAGGCACGGGTCGAGGAGCTGCTGGACCTGGTCGGGCTGGACGCGGGCGAGTTCCACGGCCGCTATCCGCGCCAGCTCTCCGGCGGCCAGCAGCAGCGCGTCGGCGTGGCGCGGGCGCTGGCGGCCGATCCGCCGGTGCTGCTGATGGACGAGCCGTTCGGCGCGGTCGACCCGATCACCCGCGACCACCTCCAGGACGAGCTGATCAGGCTCCAGCACGAGCTGCACAAGACGATCGTGTTCGTCACCCACGACTTCGACGAGGCGATCAAGCTGGGTGACCGCATCGCCGTGCTGCGCGAGCGCTCGCACATCGCCCAGTTCGACACCCCGGAGGCGATCCTCACCAACCCGGCCGACGACTTCGTCTCCGGTTTCGTCGGCGCGGGCGCGGCCCTCAAGCGCCTGAACCTCACCCGGGTACGGGACGTCGGGATCACCGACTACCCGACCGTCACCGTCGACGACCCGCTCCAGGAGATCTTCAACCGGCTGCGGGGCAGCGGCACCAACGAGATCCTGCTGCTCGACAAGCGCCGCCGCCCCTACAAGTGGCTGCGGCGGGGCGACCTCATGCGGGCCCGGGGCTCGCTGGCCCGCGCGGGCACGATGGTCAGCGACACGGTGACCCGGGACGCGACGCTGCGGGACGCGCTGGAGGCGGTGCTGACGGACAACGCGGGGCGGGTCGCGGTGACCGGGCGGCGCGGCGAGTACGAGGGCGTCGTCGACATGGAGACGCTGATGAACTCCGTGCACGAGCTGCTGGAGGCCGACCGGCTGGACGCGCTGGAGCACCAGCACGACCTGGAGGAGGCCCGGGCCGCGCAGACGCACGCCGAGCAGGAGGGCCCCGGAGGGGAGGCGAAGGCGTGAGCGCCGAGGACCTGGAGGAGCTGGAGGAGCAGCGGACGGCCGAGCCGGGGGCCCCGCCGCCGCGTCCGGTACGCCGGCGGGTCGGCTGGCGGAAGCTGACCGTGCTGCCGGCCGCCCTGGTCGTGGTGCTGCTGGTGACCTGGCTGTGGTTCGCGCAGGCCGACCTGGACTCCATCTCCCGCAACGCGCTCTCCAACGGCCAGGTGACGAAGGCGCTGTGGCAGCACGTCGAACTGACCGTCGTCTCCACGTTCTTCGTGCTGGTCATCTCGATCCCGCTGGGCATCCTGCTCACCCGCAGGGCCTTTCGGAAGGCGGCCCCCGTGGCGATGGCGGTGGCCAACACCGGCCAGGCGACGCCCGCGATCGGTCTGCTGGCCCTGCTGGTGATCTGGCTCGGCACGGGCATGAAGGCGGCGCTGATCGGCATCATCGTCTACGCCGTCCTGCCCGTGCTGTCGAACACCATCGCCGGTCTGAAGGCGAACGACCCGACGCTGCTGGAGGCGGCCCGCGGCATCGGCATGTCCCCGCTCGGCGTGCTGGCGAAGGTCGAACTCCCGCTGGCGGTCCCGCTGATCCTCGCGGGCGTGCGCACGGCCCTGGTCCTGAACGTCGGCACGGCGACGCTGGCGACGTTCGGCGGGGGCGGCGGGCTGGGGGTGCTGATCACCACAGGCATCACCAACCAGCGGATGCCGGTACTGATGCTGGGCTCGATCCTCACCGTCGTCCTGGCCCTGCTGGTGGACTGGCTGGCCTCGCTGGCCGAACTGCTGCTGCGGCCACGGGGGTTGGAGGCCGGAACATGAGACGCGGTACGTGTGTGCTGCTGGCCGGGGTGCTCACGGCGGCCGGCGGCTGCGGGCTGACCAGCGGCTCCCCCATGGCGGACGACGTCGCGCCGGGTGCGGTCGGGCGGGGCGAGCCGCTCAAGGGCGCGCATCTGACCGTCACGTCCAAGTCGTTCACCGAGAACCTCGTCCTCGGCGCGATGATGGGCATCGCCTTCCAGGCGGCCGGCGCGGACGTGCTGGACCGCACGGGCATCCAGGGCTCCATCGGCTCCCGCGAGGCGGTCAAGTCCGGTGACGCGGACGCCATGTACGAGTACACGGGCACCGCCTGGATCACGTACCAGGGCAACAGCGATCCGATCGCCGACCCGTACCGGCAGTGGGAGGCGGTGCGGGACGCGGACGCGAAGAACGGCCTGACGTGGCTCGCGCCGTCCGCCCTCAACAACACCTACGCGCTCGCCATGAACCAGGCCGCGTACAAGAAGTACGGCACGAAGACGCTGTCGGACGTGGCCGCGCTGGCGAAGAGGGACCCCGGGGCGGTGACGCTGTGCGTGGAGGGCGAGTTCGCCAACCGGGCGGACGGGCTGCCGGGGATGGAGAAGGCGTACGGGATGAGCGTGCCGGCGAAGAACATCACGCAGATGGACACCGGGATCATCTACACGCAGGTCCAGAAGGGGAGTTGCACCTACGGCGAGGTCTTCACGACCGACGGCCGCATCAAGTCCATGAACCTCGCGGTCATGGCGGACGACAAGAAGTTCTTCCCCAACTACAACGCGGCCCCGGTGATCAACTCCAAGACCCTGAAGAAGTGGCCCGCCATCACGGCCATCCTCGCCCCCATCACGAAGAAGCTGAACAACACGGTGGCCCAGACCCTGAACGCGAAGGTGGACGTCAACGGCGAGGACCCCCACCAGGTGGCCCTGGACTGGATGAAACGGGAGGGGTTCGTCAAGTAGGGGCCGGTGCGTCGGACCGTCGGCTAACAGCTCGGTACGGAGCCCTTGTTGTTTTCGAGGGCCACCAGGGAGTTCACCGCTCCCTTCAGGGTCGTCACCGGGATCAGGCGCAGGCCCTTGGGGAGTTCCGACTTCGCGTCGGAGCACTCGGCCTTCGGGACCAGGAAGACCGTCGCGCCGTCGCGGCGGGCGGCCTGCGTCTTCAGGGCCACTCCCCCGACCGCGCCCACCGTCCCGTCGGCGTCGATCGTCCCCGTGCCGGCGATGGTGCGCCCGCCCGTGAGGTCGCCGCCCTTCCCGTCGCCGTCCAGCTTGTCGATGATGCCGAGGGTGAACAGCAGCCCCGCGCTGGGGCCGCCCACGTCGGCGAGCCTGAGGGTGACCTTGACCTTCTCGTCGCTGAGGTGCAGGTAGTCCAGGGCGGCCCGGGTCGCCGCGTCCTGGGACTCCTTCATCTGCGCGGTGTTGTGCTGCTCGATCTCCTTGGTGCTCTGCCCGCCGGGATAGACCGAGTCGTGCGGCATCACCGCCCGGTCCGTGGCGAACCACGCGGAGAGCACGTCACCGAGCGAGACGTGCGTGTCCGGATTGGTCGCCTCGATCGTCGTCATCCGCAGCTCCCCGCTCGTCTTGCGGGTCGCCGCGCCGGAGATGGTGATCACCGGCGTGTTCTTGTTCTCGCCCAGCACGTTCGCCGTCATACCGGGCTGCGCCAGCGAGAACGGCAGCGGCGCGAACACGGCCGTGGCGATCAGGCCGACCACGGGCAGAGCGCAGACGGCGAGGGCCTGGAGGCGGGTGAGGCGAGAGAGCACGGGATCAATCTACGGGACGACGGGTCAGGGCGGATTCCGGCCTGCGGCCGGGGGCGTACGTACAGTGTCGCGCGGTGCCTGCGCCCCGTCCCGCCCCGGTCAGCGCAACGCCTCGGCGACCTCCCGCGCGGCGTCCACGACCCGCGGCCCGACCCGGTCCGGCACCGCGTCCGCCAGCATCACGACCCCCACGCTGCCCTCGACGCCCGTGACCCCCAGCAGCGGTGCGGCGGCGCCGCTCGCGCCGGCCTCCAGCTCGCCGTGGGTGAGGGTGTACCCGGGCTCGCTCAGCGGCTGCCGCCGCGCGGCGAGTATCGCCTTGCCCGCGGCCCCCCGGTCCAGCGGGTGGCGGAAACCGGCCCGGTAGGCCACGTGGTAGTCCGTCCACGTCGGCTCGACGACGGCCACCGCGAGGGCGTCGGCCCCGTCGACCAGCGTGAGGTGCGCGGTCGCGCCGATGTCCTCCGCCAGCGACCGCAGCGCGGGCAGCGCGGCCTCCCGTACGAGGGGGTGCACCTGGCGGCCCAGCCGCAGCACGCCGAGCCCGACCCGGGCGCGACCGCCCAGGTCACGCCGTACGAGCGCGTGTTGCTCCAGGGTGGCGAGCAGCCGGTACACGACGGTCCGGTTCACGCCCAGTTTGTTGGAAAGCTCGGTGACGGTCAGCCCGTGGTCCGTATCGGCCAGCAGCTTGAGGACGCGCAGTCCTCGGTCGAGCGTCTGAGAGGTCTCCGCGGTCACGACGCCCACTCCTCCAAGTGGTGAGGTCGACGGCCTCCGCGCGGCGGTGCGTCACCGAGTCCCGTCAGTGACGCGCAACAGAGGCCGCCGATCGGCCGGCGGCCCGGAACGTCCCGGACCGCGTCGCTTCACGGCTGCGCTCCGCGGCGGCGCTGCCACGGGGCGTGTGCGTAGCGGGGACAGTAGCGAAACGGGTTCGCTCAGCGGAAGTCTCCGTCCAGAATCCGGGCATCCGTAAGGAGGGACTACCTCCGTATGTCCTGGTTCGTACGGGGTGCAACAACCGTCATCAGCAGCTTTTGCGCCATCGCCGCGGCGCGCCCGGCCACCGCCGCGCCTCAGCGCATCCGCGTGGCCCACTCCTGCACCTTGGCGATCCGCTGCCTGAGCTGCCCGGCCGTGGCCTCGGCGCTGGGCGGTCCGCCGCACACCCGGCGCAGCTCGGTGTGGATCACCCCGTGCGGCTTGCCGCTCTGGTGGACGTACGCGCTGACCATGGTGTTGAGCTTCTTGCGCAGCTCCATCATCTCCTTGTGGGAGACGACGGGCCGGCGCTCGGCGGGCAGCTCCAGCAGGTCGGCCTCGGCGTCCGGCTTCTTGCGGCTGTGCGCGATCTGCCGCTGCTGCCGCTTCTGCAGCAGCAGCTGCACCTGCTCGGGCTCCAGCAGTCCGGGGATGCCGAGGTAGTCCTGCTCCTCCTCGCTGCCCGGGTGGGCCTGCATGCCGAACTCGGCGCCGTCGTAGAGGACCCGGTCGAAGACGGCGTCGGACTCCAGCGCCTCGAAGGAGAACTGCTCCTGCTCGCCGGTGTCCTCGTCCTGCTCCTTGTTCGCCTCCTCCATCTCCTTCTCGGACTCGGCGTACGGGTCCTCCTCGCCCTCCTTCTTCGGCTTGTCGAGGGCGTGGTCGCGCTCGACCTCCATCTCGTTGGCGAAGGTCAGCAGGTCGGGCACGGTGGGCAGGAAGACGGAGGCGGTCTCGCCGCGGCGCCGGGAGCGCACGAAGCGGCCGACGGCCTGCGCGAAGAAGAGCGGGGTGGAGATGGTGGTGGCGTAGACGCCGACGGCGAGGCGGGGCACGTCGACGCCCTCGGACACCATGCGGACGGCGACCATCCACCGGTCGGTGCTGTTGCTGAAGTCGTCGATCCGCTTGGAGGCGCCGGCGTCGTCGGACAGCACGAGGGTGGCCTTGGTGCCGGTGATCTCGCGGATCAGCTTGGCGTACGCCCGCGCCGAGTCCTGGTCGGAGGCGATGACGAGGGCGCCCGCGTCCGGGATGGCCTTCCTGACCTCGGTCAGCCGCTGGTCGGCGGCGCGCAGCACGCTCGGCATCCACTCGCCGCGCGGATCCAGCGCCGTACGCCAGGCCTGGCTGATCGCGTCCTTGGTCATGGGCTCGCCGAGCCGGGCCGCGATCTCGTCGCCAGCCTTGGTCCGCCAGCGCATGTTGCCGCTGTAGGAGAGGAAGATGACCGGGCGCACGACCCCGTCCGACAGCGCGCTGCCGTAGCCGTAGGTGTAGTCGGCGGCCGAGCGCCGGATGCCGTCGTTGCCCTCCTCGTACGTGACGAAGGGGATGGGGTTGGTGTCGGAGCGGAACGGCGTGCCGGTCAGGGCGAGCCGGCGGGTGGCCGGCTCGAAGGCCTCCAGGCAGGCCTCGCCCCAGGACTTGGAGTCGCCGGCGTGGTGGATCTCGTCCAGGATGACCAGGGTCTTGCGCTGTTCGACGCGGTTGCGGTGCAGCATGGGGCGCACGCCGACACCGGCGTAGGTGACCGCGACGCCGTCGTACTCCCGGCCGAGCGGGCCCGCGCTGTACTCCGGGTCCAGCTTGATCCCTATCCGCGCCGCCGCCTCGGCCCACTGCTTCTTCAGGTGCTCGGTCGGCGCGACCACGGTCACCTGCTGCACGACGTGGTGGTGCAGCAGCCAGGAGGCCAGCGTCAGCGCGAAGGTCGTCTTGCCGGCGCCGGGCGTGGCGACCGCGAGGAAGTCACGCGGCTGCTCCTGGATGTACTTCTCCATCGCCCCCTGCTGCCAGGCACGCAGCTTGCTGGCGGTGCCCCAGGGGGCGCGGCCGGGGAAGGCGGGCGAGAGGTGGTGGGAGTGCGGGTGCGAGGCGGAGCTGGCGGCGGTGGTAGTCACGGTCTCCGTGGGGGTCGGGCGGGTCGGGTGACGCTGTGTGCTTACTGGACCACTGGGGCTACTGGGCTACGTATGACAACCGGGCCACCCTACCGGCGCCCCCGGCCGGTCCATGCCCGGACATCGCCGGGTCACCCCTGGGTGCGATTCACCTCACACTCCGCGGCATACGCCCGCACCGCTCGCCGGGTGCGCCCCCCGTTTCATGAACGGCGTATGGCAGTCCCGTTGCAGCCCCCGGGCCTCCCTTGTCGCCCCTTCCGCCCCCGCCCTACGGTCGTCACATCAACACGGCCGTGTGCCCGAGTGGTTCAGGGACTCGCCTGCAAAGCGAGTTACGCGGGTTCGATTCCCGCCACGGCCTCTGTTTTGTCTGGCCTGGTTTGTCTGTTCTGGTCTACCGGCGTTCGTGGCGGCGGAGCCAGAGGGTGAAGACGAGGGCAGAGACCTCGTTGTGCAGTGGGTGGACGGTCCTGGTGAGTTCGTTCCAGGTCAGGAGTCCGCCCGTTTCTCCGTCGGCCACGACCGCGTCCTCCCCGGGGACGGTTCCCAGGCGTATCAAGTGGGTTGACCGCGGCGGGAGTTCGTGGGTGGGGAGGGTGTCCGGGTGCTCTTCTGTGTAGTACTCGGCGAGGGTCGGGAGAGGGGTGGCCGAGTCGTGGTGGAAGAGGTCGGGGTGTTCCGGGAGGCCCACCTCGGTCAGGAAGCGGCGGGTCGGGGCGTGCGTGAGGGTCGGTGGGAAGTCGACGTCCTCGAAGCGGGCCACCCGGCCGGGGCCGAACTCGCGGTCCAGGAGGCGGGCGAAGCGGTGGAGGGCGGCTGCGGAGGGGGCCGGCGCCGGGTTGTCGTAGGCCGCCGACTCGGGCGGTGGTGTGATCGTCGTGTGCATTGGTCCCCCGTGCTTGCTCGCTCGTCCCCGTGCAGGGCACGGTCGACCGTCCGGGTCCCGTGAGGTCCGCGGCCGTTCCGTCCCACTGCCCGGAACACTACGCCGCCCCACTGACAACGCCCCGCAGCACAAGACGTCAGGCGCCCCTCGCCCGTTCCGCCCCGGCGAGGATCGCGTCGACCGTCTCCGGCACCGTCAGTCGTGACGTGTCCGGCCACAGGCCGATGCGGGAGGGTCGTGTCAGTCGTGTCGAGGGCCGCGATCGTCCCCGCGCCGTAGATCGAGTCGGCGGCCGGCGTCGTCTGTGCCGGCGGCGGTCGGGGGCTGTGGTCCGCTCGGTCGGACGCGGTCATCCTGCGGGACGCGTCGCCGCGTATGTGCGCCGCCCTCGGCGAGCGCTCCGCCGGTGCCCGCGCGACCGTCGACCTGCCCGATGCCATGACGCCCGTGATGAGGACGGCGCCGTGCGTCCCGTCACTGCGCCGGTGTCGTCACCACCGCCGCCTGGGGGCGGATGGGGAGGCGGTTGACGGGGCGGCCCGTTGCCGCGCGGACCGCGGAGGCGATCGCCGCCGGTGACGTCACCACCGGCACCGCGCTGACGGCCTTCGCGCCGAAGGGGGCCACCACGTCCCGTTCCTCGACGAGCTTCACGATCTGGATGTCGGGGGCGTCCAGGGCCGTGGGCAGGGCGTAACCCGTCAGGTCCGGGTGGCGGATCAGGCCGCGGGCCGTGCGCAGGTTCTCCGTCAGCGCGATGCCCACGCCCTGGGTGACGCCCGCCTCGATCCGCGCGTTCAGCTGCGCGGGATTGAGGATGCGGCCCACGTCCTGGGCCAGCGCCAGCTCCACCACCCGTACCGAACCCAGCTCGATGTCGACGTCCACGACCGCGCGGATCGCGCAGAAGGCGAGGCCCACGAAGGCGTCGCCCTGGCCGGCCTCGTTCAGGGGCTCGGTGGGGTGCGGGCGGCACTGGGCCGTCGCCCACAGCTCCTTGCCGTCCATCGCCTCGGTGACGGTGGTCGACAGGACGCCGTCGTACGACGTGATCTTGCCGTCGGTGATCTGCAGCAGCTCCGTGGACATGCCGAACTTGTGGGCGAGGGGCTGGAGGAGCTGGGTGCGGACCATCTTCGCCGCCCGCTCCACCGCGCCGCCCGACACCCAGGTGTGGCGGCCCCGGCACCCCGCGCCGGCCGGCGGCTGGTCGGTGTCGACCGGCGCCACGTGCACCTCGTCGATGCCCAGCGTCTCCTGGACGATCTGGCGGGCCAGCGTGGTGAAGCCCTGGCCGGTCTCGACGGCCGCGCACAGCACCGTCGCGACCCCGTCCTGCACCTTCACGGTCGCCGTGGAGACCTCGTCCGCGCCCTCGGCGCCGAGCATGTGCACCATGCCCAGGCCGTAGCCCACGCCCCGGCGCACCGCGCCCGGCTCGCCCGCGCCCTCGGGGCCGCCGGGCAGCAGCCACTCGTCCTCGGGCGTGTCCTTGGGCAGCGGAGGGAGGGGGAAGTCCCTGACGGCCTGGAGGAGTTCGGCGACGGGCGCCGGGCAGGTCACCGTCTGGCCGGTGGGCAGCACGTCGCCCGTGGCCATCACGTTGCGCAGGCGCAGCTCCGCCGGGTCGACGCCGAGCTTCTTCGCCAGCTTGTCCATCTGCGCCTCGTAGGCGGCGCACACCTGCATGGCGCCCTCGCCGCGCACATGGCCCGAGGGCGGGTTGTTGGTGCGTACGGCCCAGCCCTCGATGAAGGCGTTCGGCACGACGTACGGGCCGCAGGCGAAGGCGACCGCGGCGGCCAGCGCGTCGGAGGAGGTGTCCGCGTACGCGCCCGCGTCCAGCAGGATCTGCGCCTCGACCTTGACCAGCCTGCCCTCGGCGTCGGCGTGGTGGCGGTAGCGCAGGAGGGTGGGGTGGCGGTGCGCGTGGCCGAGGAAGGACTCCTCGCGCGTGGCGGTCAGTTTCACCGGGCAGCCGGTCTTCAGCGCCAGCAGGCCCAGCGGGAGCTGGAAGCCCTGGTCCTCGCGGTCGGCGGTCGCGCCGGGGACTCCGGTGACGACGATCTTCACGCGCTCGGGTTCCAGGCCGTAGCAGGCGGCGGCCGTGTCGCGGTCGGCGTGCGGGTCGGTGGAGGCGAGGTACAGCTCCACTCCGCCGTCGGGGCGGGGCACGGCGAGGCCGGCCTCGGCGCCGATGGGGGCGGGGTCCTGGCGGCCGATGCGGTAGAGGCCCTCGACGACGATCTCGCCGGCCGCGTCCGGGTCGCCGTGGCGCAGCGGGATGTGCCGGATCAGGTTGCCGTCGGGGTGCAGGGGCTCGGCTTCGAAGGCCTGCTCCGGGTCGGTGACGGGGTCGACGACCTCGTACTCGACCATGATGGCCGCGGCGGCCATCCGCGCGGTGTCGGGGTGGTCGGCGGCGACGGCGGCGATGGGCTCGCCGTGGTGGCGTACGACCTCGGAGGCGAAGACCGGGCGGTCGGCCTTGCCGCGGCCGTACAGGGGGGCGCCGGGGACGTCCTCGTGCGTGACGACGGCCCGTACGCCGGGCATCTCGCGCGCGTGGGAGGTGTCGATGGACACGATGCGCGCGTGCGGGTGCGGTGAGCGCAGGACGGCGGCCCACAGCAGGCCCTCGGCCCACAGGTCGGCCGCGTACGGGAACGTGCCCTCGGTCTTGGCGCGGGCGTCGGCGGCCGGCAGGGAGGCGCCGAGGCCGTGCGGGATCGGCTCGGGGGCGGGTGCTGCCTCCGCGGTGGTGGTCGCGGTGGCGGCTTCGTTGCTCACGCCTGGCCTCCGTCCTGTCCGTACGCCTGGTCGTGCGGTGCGGGTGACGCGAACGCCGACGGGTTGACGCCGCCGGCTCCCGGGCCCGCCTGGTGAGGAATACGCGCCTCGTCGCCGTCGTGCTCGGCGCTGTCGGCGGCGGCGTGCGCCTCGCGTTCGGCGACGACCTCCTTGACGGCGTCGACGACGCCCCGGTAGCCGGAACAGCGGCACAGGTTGCCGCACAGGGCCTGGCGGGTCTCCAGCTCGGTCGGGGCGGGGTTGCCCTCCAGGAGGTCGTGCACGGTCATCGCCATGCCGGGCACGCAGAAGCCGCACTGCACGGCGCCGCATCGGGCGAGCGCCCGCTGCACGTCGGAGGGCTGGCCGTCGACGGCGAGGCCCTCGACGGTGCGCACCTCGCTGCCCTCCGCGGTGACCGCGGGGACCAGGCAGGAGGCGACGAGGCGGCCGTCGACCTGAACGTTGCACGCCCCGCACTCGCCCTGCGAGCAGCCGTCCTTGGCCCCGGCCAGGCCGAGCCGCTCGCGCAGCACGTACAGCAGCGACTCGCCGATCCAGGCGTCGGTGACGGGGCGGTCGACGCCGTTGACGCGCAGGACGTAGGAGGCGAGGGGGTGTTCCTCGCCGGGGGGCGGCGGGGCCGCTTCGTCGGCGGCGTCGGCTTCGGGGGTGGGGTGGGCGCCGGCTTCGGCGGGGTGCGGGGGCGGGTTGGCGGAGTCCGGGGAGTCCGCGGAGCCGGCTTCGTGACCGGTCGGCGTCCGCGAGGACTCATGCGCGTCGCCGGAAGCGGCCTCGCCACCGGGCGCGCCCGCGGCAGCCTCCTCGAACGGCTCTACGGCCCCCTCAGCGGCCTCGGCGCCCCTCGGAGCGTCCTCTGCCGCCCCGTCGCCCTCACGGCCCTCAGGGACCTCCTGTGAGGCGGCTACGGCGGCTGCGACGGGTTCGTCGGGAGTGGCCGGGGAGGCTGCGGGAGTCGCCGGGTGAGAGGCGGCGCCCTGCGCGTCGGCCGGGAGCGGGACTCCGGCGCCCTCGCCGGCGTGCGGGGCGGCGGCGTGATCCCGCTCGCCCCTGCGCGGGCCAGGCTGCGCGATGCCGAGGGGCTGCGTGGACTCGAAGGCGCTCTCCGGTACGAACCCGGAACCGCTCCGCCCGTCGCCCGCCCCGTGCGCCGTGCCCGTGCCCACACCTGTGCCCGTACCCGTACCGGTACCCGACGCCTCGCGCACGCCGCCCGAGCCCGCCGTCCCGTGCCCGGCACCCGGTGCGTCGAACCCCTGCTCCGAGCCCGGCGCCGCGAAGCCACGCCCCGCACCGGGCGCCTCGAAACCACGGCCCTCACCGGGCGCCTCGAAGCCGTGCTCCGAGCCCGGCGCCGAAAACCCACTCTCGGAACCCGGCGCCGCGAAACCACGCTCCGAACCCGGCGCCTCAAACCCTCGCCCCGGCCCAGTCAGCTCCGCGTCGCCCCCGGGCCGCTGCTCAGCCCCGAGCCGGTGCTCACTCCCAGGCCGCTGCTCAGCCCCAAGTCGCTGCTCACTCCCAGGCCGCTGTTCAGCCCCCGCGGCACCACCCGTGCCGCCGTCCTCCGGCGCCGTCTGCTGCTGGTCCCAGGGGCGGCCCGCCGCCTCCGTCGCCCAGGGGGCCGGCGCGCCGCCCGGGAGCGTGGCCGGTGGGGTGCCGCCCCACTGCTGGACCAGGGAGGAGGTGGTGAACTCACCCGACTCGTCCGGGAGATCGCCGTCGGCGACGGGAATCGACCACTGGCCGGTCACGTCCTGACCGGGGCCGGGCCGGGAGGGCGACGCACCCGTGTCCTGGAAGTTCCACTGCTGCGTGACACCGGGGTTGTACGCGAACCGGTCGTCGCCCGGCTCCTGGGGCACGGCGTTCGGGTCGGGCCACTGGGCGCCGTCGGCCGGCGCCGCCCACCCGCCGGGACCCGCCGGACCCGCAGGGCCGGCCGGATCGGTGCCGGCGTCCTGCGCGGGGTGTGCCGTTATCCGCGGCGGCACGTACCCGTGCCCGGGCGCGGCGAGCAGCGCGTCGACGCCGCCCTCGGGGAGCTTGACGAAGGCGGTGGCGCCGTCGTCGTAGTCGCCCTGGGGCAGCGGGTCCCAGCGGCTCGCACCCTGGGGGGTGCCCTCTCCGTGCCGGTCTCCGTGCTGGTCGTCGGTCACGACAGCGCCCTCCCCAGTGCTCGTCGGGCCAGCGCGGCGACGGTGCGCCGCAGGTGCAGTACGGCGGGCGGCAGCTGCGGCACGGAGCCGTCGGCCTCGGGGGCCGGGTCGGGGATGCAGGCCGCGGCGACGTACTCGCCGAAGGCGCCGAGAGCCTCCGGGACGATCGTGCGGTTGTTGTCCCAGTCGATCAGCTGGGCGACCCAGTGCTCGGCCTCCAGGGGCCGCAGCGGCATCGGCGCTATGGCACCGACCGCGCACCGCACGCCGCGCCGGGCCGGGTCGAGGACGAGGGCCACGGAGGCCATCGCGCGACCCGGGCCGGTCCGTCCCGTCGCCTTCAGGAAGACCTGCGGCGCGTGCAGCAGCGGCACGCGCACGTACCCGATGAGTTCGCCGCCGCGCAGCATGTCCACGCCGGCCAGCAGATGCGACACCGGGATCTCCCGGCGAGCCCCGCCCGGGCCCGCGATGATCAGCGTCGCCTCCAGGGCGGCCAGCACCGGGAGGGCGTCTCCGGTGGGCGCCGAGGTGGCGATGTTGCCGCCCAGGGTGCCCGCGTTGCGGATCTGCGGGGGACCCGCGGCGCGGGCGGCGGCGGCGAGCGCGGGGATCAGGGCGGCGAAGTCGGGGCGGCCCATGCGCGCGTGGGTGAGGCCGGCGCCGAGCAGGGCGTGGCCGTCCTGGTACTGCCAGCCGCGGATCTCGCTGATCCGGCCGAGGCCGACCAGCGCGGCGGGCCTGAGCTGCCCGGAGTTGACGGCGGCCATCAGGTCGGTGCCGCCCGCCACGGGCACGGCGGTGGGCAGCGCGGCGAGTGCCGCCACGGCCTCGTCCAGGGTCGTGGGCAGCGTGACGGACTGCGCCGCCTGCGGTGCGTGCGTGGTCAAACCGGCTGCCCCTTCCCGCTGCCCCACCTGGTCCCAGCTGGTCCCGCCTGTTGCTGCCGTACGGTACGTGCTGACAGGGCGGACGTGGCAACTCTGGCACATCTTCGCAGGGGCCGAAGACAGGGGTCCGCTAGGCGGCATTCGCCCGCCTCACCAGGGAGATGGTCCGTTTTCGCACGGCATCGCCAAAGCGCACGCATTGGCACCCTTCGGTGATGCTTGCGAGGTTTTTCCCCTGCCTGTTCGGGAAGCCCGGCGCCCCTTCCGGCAGTGCGGCACCCGTCAGGGCGACTCCTCCCCGCCCCCGGCTACCTGTTGGGCGGCGCCCCCTCGACGGGCCGTCCCGGCACCCCGGGGCGTCGCTGCCACGGCAACGGCCCGGCGGGCGGCCGGTATCCGACCCCGAGGGCGTCAAGTCGCCGGTAGTGGACGGCCATCCGCCGCTCGAAGTCGGCGAAATCCCGCTGCCGCGGCGCCGGCAGGGAGCTCCAGGCCACCTCGGCGAAGGCCGCGAGCCTCGGGAACGTCTGGTAGTCCACGCGCGCGTGGTCCTCCATCACCTCGGTCCAGACGTTGGCCTGGGTGCCGAGGACGTGCCGGGCCTCCTCCGGCGTCAACTGCGGTGGCACGGGCTCGAAGCGGTAGACGTCCTCCAGGGTGCGCACGTACCCGATGGGCACCGGCTCGTCCTCGCCCGGCGCCTGACGGTGGTCCAGGTACACGTACTGCTCCGGGCACATGACCACGTCGTGCCCGGCCCGCGCGGCCGCGACCCCGCCGGCGTACCCGCGCCACGACGACACCGCGGCGCCCGGGGCGAGCCCGCCCTCCAGGATCTCGTCCCAGCCGATGAGCCGGCGCCCGCGCGCGCCGAGCCAGGTGTCGAAGTGGCCGATGAACCACGCCTGGAGACCGTCCTCGCCGGCGACCCCGAGCTCCTTGACGCGGGCCTGCGCGGCCGGGGAGGCGCGCCACTGGTCCTTGAGGCATTCGTCGCCGCCGACGTGGACGAACTCCGACGGGAAGAGATCCAGCAGTTCCTCGAACACCCCCTCGTAGAAACGCAGGGTGTTGTCGGTGGGGGCGAGTACGTTGGCGGAGATTCCCCAGTTGTCCCAGACGGAGAGGGCGGTGGTGTCGATGACGTCGGTGTTGCCGAGTTCCGGGTACGCGGCGATGGCGGCCTGCGAGTGCCCGGGTACGTCGATTTCGGGGACGACGGTGATATGCCGCTCGGCGGCGTAGGCGACGATCTCCCGGATGTCGTCCTGGGTGTAGAAGCCACCGTGCGGCTTCTCCTCCCACAGCGGCGAGGCGCGGTGCCCGAATTTCGTGCGGGCCCGCCATGAGCCGGTCTCGGTCAGCCGGGGATACCGCTTGATCTCGATCCGCCAGCCCTGGTCGTCCGTCAGGTGGAAGTGCAGGACGTTGAGTTTGTGCGCGGCCATCAGGTCCAGATAGCGCAGCACACCGTCCTTGGGCATGAAGTGCCGGGCGACGTCGAGCATGAGGCCGCGCCAGCGGAAACGGGGCGCGTCGCGCACGCTGACCGCCGGCACCGACCAGGTGCATCCGGCGCCGAGCGGGGCGCGGCGGAAGGCGTCGGGGCCGAGGAGTTGGCGCAGTGTCTGGGCGCCGTGGAACACGCCGGATTCGCTCGCGCCGTCGATGGTGATTTCCTGACTGTCCACCGTCAGCAGATACGCCTCGTGGCTGCCGAGTTCGTCCGCGAAAGACGGCCGGACGCGCAGTCGGACGCGTTTTCCACGGCCGGTGTACGGATCCAACGGCAGCCCGGTCGCCGCGCCGACGGTCGTCCGCAGCCAGCGGGCGACGCGCCCGCTGCCGCGGTCCGCCTCGATTTCCGTCTCCTCGTCGAGAACGAACGCCTGTGCGTCCGCGGTGCGGACGCTCAGGGGCGCCGGGATCAGTCCCGTCTCGGAAGCACGCCAGTCCTTGGTCACGCCAGTCCTTTGCTGATCGGAACCTGATCGGAACCGGAGCGGAACCGGAGGCGGAATACCCTGCGGATTGCCCACGACACCACTGCGGATTACCCGCGACACCGCCGCGGATTGCCCACGACACCGTTGACGAAATAGTGACCGGAAACCCGCCGCCGGCCCCGCTCGGGGCACGTCGGCCATGATCCGGACCGCGGCACGGGACGGCATGCGAAAACCCTCGGGGCACGCCGCGGCGCGTCCCGAGGGCATCGCGAATCCCAGGACCGGCCTCTCGGGCGGCAGGGGCTACTTGCCGCCGTCCTTGCCCTTGTCGCCGCCGCCGCTGCCCATGGAGTCGTAGATCTCCTTGCACATGGGGCACACGGGGTACTTCTTCGGGTCGCGGCCCGGCACCCACACCTTGCCGCACAGCGCCACGACGGGGGTGCCGTCGAGGGCGCTCGCCATGATCTTGTCCTTCTGGACGTAGTGGGCGAAGCGCTCGTGGTCGCCGTCGCCGTGGGACACCTGCGGCGTCGGCTCTACGAGGGTCCCCGTACCAGTCCCGCGCTCGGGCTCAAGAGTGCTCATACCGACCAAGGGTACTGAAGCTCACACGCATCAGTTGAGCGAAGGGTCGTCCGGATATGTGGCCACCATCGCCAGCTCGTTGCGCTGGCGGCGCAGCACCTCGCGCCAGAGTCTCTCCGGCGCCGGGGACGAGACGTCGCCGGGTTCGGACTCCACGACGTACCAGGCGCCCTCGACCAGTTCGTCCTCCAGCTGGCCGGGGCCCCAGCCGGCGTATCCGGCGAAGATCCGCAGGGAGCCCAGGGCCGAGGCGAGCAGTTCCGGCGGGGCCTCCAGGTCGACCAGGCCGATCGCGCCGTGCACCCGGCGCCAGCCCAGCGGGGCGCGCTCGCCGGCCGCGCCGCCGGGGATGACGGCGACGCCGAGCGCCGAGTCCAGCGAGACCGGGCCGCCCTGGAAGACAACGCCGGGTTCGCCGGCGAGGTCCGCCCAGCCCTCAAGGATGTCGCCCACGTCCACCGGGGTCGGACGGTTGAGGACGACACCGAGGGAGCCCTCCTCGTCGTGGTCGAGAAGGAGCACCACCGCACGGTCGAAGTTCGGGTCCGCCAGGGCGGGCGTTGCCACGAGCAGCCGCCCTGTGAGCGAGGACACCTCGGTCATGCCAGACATGATCCCGCATCTTCCCGCGGAGCGGGGAGGCAATCCGGGTAAGAAGGGTGATTGCAGCTCAGGGTGGAAAGAAGCACGGCGGGCGCACGCGGGAGGAGCCGTGACGGCATGTGCCCGGCGGGGAACGGTTCGTGTTGTGACACAGCTATGACGTAGCTGGGCGGTACTTGGGCTTACTGAAGGGGGGTGGGCGGCGATTACCCTTTCCCTTCTGGCCCCTGCCCCACTCATCGGAACGCGAGATACATGACCGTCAACGACGATGTCCTGCTTGTCCACGGCGGAACCCCGCTGGAGGGCGAGATCCGTGTCCGCGGTGCGAAGAACCTCGTGCCGAAGGCCATGGTCGCCGCCCTGCTGGGCAGCTCGCCGAGTCGACTGCGCAACGTTCCGGACATCCGTGACGTGCGTGTCGTACGCGGTCTGCTGCAACTGCACGGGGTGACGGTCCGTCCGGGTGAGGAGCCGGGCGAGCTGGTGCTCGACCCGACCCACGTGGAGAGCGCGAACGTGGCTGACATCGATGCCCACGCGGGCTCCAGCCGCATCCCGATCCTGTTCTGCGGGCCCCTGCTGCACCGCCTCGGTCACGCCTTCATCCCCGGTCTGGGCGGCTGCGACATCGGCGGCCGGCCGATCGACTTCCACTTCGACGTGCTGCGGCAGTTCGGCGCGCGGATCGACAAGCGCGCGGACGGGCAGTACCTGGAGGCGCCGCAGCGGCTGCGGGGCACGAAGATCCGGCTGCCGTACCCGTCGGTCGGCGCGACGGAGCAGGTGCTGCTGACGGCCGTGCTCGCGGAGGGCGTCACGGAGCTGTCCAACGCCGCCGTGGAGCCGGAGATCGAGGACCTGATCTGCGTCCTGCAGAAGATGGGCGCCATCATCGCGATGGACACCGACCGCACGATCCGCATCACCGGTGTGGACAAGCTCGGCGGCTACACCCACCGCGCGCTCCCGGACCGCCTGGAGGCCGCGTCCTGGGCGTCGGCGGCGCTCGCTACCGAGGGCGACATCTACGTCCGCGGCGCCCAGCAGCGCTCGATGATGACGTTCCTGAACACCTACCGGAAGGTGGGCGGTGCCTTCGAGATCGACGACGAGGGCATCCGGTTCTGGCACCCCGGCGGGCAGCTGAAGTCCATCGCGCTGGAGACGGACGTGCACCCCGGCTTCCAGACGGACTGGCAGCAGCCGCTGGTCGTCGCCCTCACGCAGGCCACCGGCCTGTCGATCATCCACGAGACGGTCTACGAGTCCCGCCTGGGCTTCACCTCCGCGCTGAACCAGATGGGCGCCCACATCCAGCTCTACCGCGAGTGCCTGGGCGGCTCCGACTGCCGCTTCGGCCAGCGCAACTTCCTGCACTCGGCGGTCGTTTCGGGCCCGACCAAGCTCCAGGGCGCCGACCTGGTCATCCCCGACCTGCGCGGCGGCTTCTCCTACCTCATCGCCGCCCTCGCCGCCCAGGGCACATCCCGGGTCCACGGCATCGACCTCATCAACCGGGGCTACGAGAACTTCATGGAGAAGCTCGTGGAACTGGGCGCGAAGGTGGAACTGCCGGGCAAGGCACTCGGCTGACGTACGTACGCCGATGGGGCGGTCACCCGAGTCCGGGTGACCGCCCCATCGGCGTTGAGTGCGGCGCCCCTCAAGGGGCGCCGGGCCAAGGCGGCGAACAGGCGCCCTTAGTTGCCCTTGGCCGCTTCCTTCAGCTTGCTGCCCGCGGAGACCTTGACGCTGTAGCCGGCCGGGATCTGGATCGGGTCGCCGGTCTGCGGGTTGCGCGCGGTGCGAGCGGCACGGTGGGTGCGCTCGAAGGTCAGGAAGCCGGGGATGGTGACCTTCTCGTCGCCCTTGGCGACGACCTCACCGACGGTCTCGGCGAACGCGGCCAGAACGGCGTCGGCGTCCTTGCGGGTCACCTCGGCGCGGTCGGCCAGCGCGGCCACCAGCTCACTGCGGTTCATGTTGTTACTCCCGTGTTCTTCTTGCCGTTGGGGTGTGCCAAGCGGCGAAACCGCATATTGGCACAGCGAAGCCGATGCGCTCGCGCCCAGGGACGCATCCTGCCCCTACCTGCGACGGGAAAGCCAATCCGGCACCCGTAGGAGTCGTGAGAACACCCTAGGGAGTCACACGAAAAGAGGGCTGAGCGTGGCCGCCACCCTAGAGGGTGGCAACGAGCGCCCGGTTCCACGACTCGCCGTCACGACAGCGGTCGTGGTGATGCTCACAGCCCTTGCACAGTACGCCACTCCTACGACGACGCGGCGCCCGCCGCCTTCGCCGCCTCCCGTACCGCACCGGCCACTGCGCCCGCGACCTTGTCGTTGAAGACGCTGGGGACGATGTAGTTGGGGTTGAGCTCGTCCTCGGTCACCACGTCCGCCAGCGCGGTCGCGGCGGCCAGCATCATGTCCGTGTTGACCGTGCGGGACTGCGCGTCCAGCAGGCCGCGGAAGACGCCCGGGAAGACCAGCACGTTGTTGATCTGGTTGGGGAAGTCGGAGCGGCCGGTGGCCACGACGGCCGCCGTCTGCCGGGCGATCGCCGGGTCCACCTCGGGGTCGGGGTTCGCGAGCGCGAACACGATGGCACCCTCGGCCATCGCGGCCACGTCGTCGCCGTCCAGCACGTTCGGGGCGGAGACGCCGATGAAGACGTCCGCACCGCGAACGGCCTCCTTCAGCGAACCGGTGAGGTTCTCCGGGTTGGTGTTGTCGGCGATCCAGCGCAGCGCCGAGTCGGCCGGGGCCTCGACGAGGTCCTCGCGGCCGGCGTGCACGACCCCGCGGATGTCGGCGACGACGGCGTTCTTCACGCCCGCCGCGAGCAGCAGCTTGAGGATGGCGGTGCCGGCCGCGCCGGCACCGGACATGACGACCCGGATGTTCTCGATGGCCTTGCCGGTGCAGCGCAGGGCGTTCTTCAGGGCGGCCAGGACGACGATCGCGGTGCCGTGCTGGTCGTCGTGGAAGACGGGGATGTCCAGGGCCTCGCGCAGCCGTGCCTCGATCTCGAAGCAGCGGGGCGCGGAGATGTCCTCCAGGTTGATGCCGGCGAAGCCGGGGGCGATCGCCTTGACGATCTCGACGATCGCGTCGGTGTCCTGGGTGTCGAGGCAGATCGGCCAGGCGTCGATGCCGGCGAACCGCTTGAAGAGGGCGGCCTTGCCCTCCATGACGGGCAGGGCGGCCTTGGGGCCGATGTTGCCCAGGCCCAGCACGGCCGAGCCGTCCGTCACGACCGCAACGGAGTTGCGCTTGATGGTCAGGCGGCGGGCGTCCTCGGGGTTCTCGGCGATCGCCATGCAGACGCGGGCCACGCCGGGCGTGTAGACCATGGACAGGTCGTCGCGGTTGCGGATGGGGTGCTTCGACGCCATCTCGATCTTGCCGCCGAGGTGCATCAGGAACGTACGGTCGGAGACCTTGCCGAGAGTCACGCCCTCGATGCCGCGCAACTGCTCGACGATCTCGTCGGCGTGCTTGGTGGAGGTGGCGGCGATGGTGACGTCGATGCGGAGCTTCTCGTGGCCGGAGGCGGTGACGTCGAGGCCGGTGACCGAGCCTCCGGAGGACTCCACGGCGGTGGTCAGCTGCGAGACGGCGGTTCCGCTCGCGGGCACCTCCAGCCGGATGGTCATCGAGTAGGAGACGCTGGGCGCCGTTGCCATGGCCGACTTCCTCTTTCAGGGTGTGACGCGGGTATGCCGTCCGATCGTCGCACCTACTGCCGAGTAGGCGTTAGCCGCCCCGGATTGCGAACGTTTTGTTCGCGGGCGGCGGCAACAAGGAGAGGCCCACGTCACAAGGACGTGGGCCTCCCGTGTTGCTCAGTGGCACCGACCCGCCATGCTCGCCTCGCGGCAAGTGGTCGCTCGTAGCGACGAAGGTTGGGCCCGGGGGCTTGGATCGGGCCGGTGCCACATCCAGGCTAACAAACGGATCCCGTAAGACCATTCCCGTACCGCAAGTTCATCGGACATCCCCTGCTAATCGCGGAGCAGGTCGGGAACGCCCTCCGTATCCGGCTGGTCCCGCTCCCCCGACACCACCGTCAGCTGCTGGGTGGCCCGGGTCAGGGCGACGTAGAGCACCCGCAGGCCGGCCGGGGACTCGTCCGCGATCTCCGCCGGGGAGACGACGACCGTGGCGTCGTACTCCAGGCCCTTGGCCTCCAGGCTGCCGAGCGCCACCACCCGGTCGCCGAGCCCGGCGAGCCAGCGGGCCGCCTCCTCGCGGCGCCGCATGGCGACGACGACGCCGACCGTGCCGTCGACGAGGTCGAGGAGCCGGGCGGCCTCGTCCCGGACGGTCTGCGCGAGGGAGTCGCGTACGACGGTGAAGCGTGGCCGTACGCCGGTGGAGCGCACCGCCGACGGGGACGTGGCGCCCGGCATGGCCAGCGCCAGCACCCTGGCGGCGAGCTCGGCGATCTCGGCCGGGTTGCGGTAGTTGACGGTGAGTTCGAAGCGGCGGCCACGGGACGGGCGGCCCGAAGCGCCTTCCTTGGAAGGGTGGTGGGAGGCGGGCGGGCGGGTGCCGAGGGCCTCGTCGCGGGCCTCGGCCGCCTCGTCGGGGTCGGACCAGGAGGACTGGGCGGGGTCGCCGACGACCGTCCAGGTGGCGTGCCGGCCGCGGCGGCCGACCATGCGCCACTGCATCGGCGTGAGGTCCTGGGCCTCGTCGACGATGACGTGGGCGTACTCGGTGCGCTCCTGGGCCAGGCGCTCGGCGCGTTCGCGCTGGGTCTCCTCGCGGACCGGCATCAGCTCCTCCAGGCCGGTCAGCTGGTCGAGCGGGTCCAGCTCGCGCTTCTTCTTCGGGCGGGCGGGCAGGCCGAGGATCGCCTGGAGCTCGTCGAGCAGGGCGATGTCGTGCACGGACCAGCCGTCCCGCCGCAGCGACCGGGCGACCCGGCGGACCTCGCCGGGGTTGAGGACGCGGCGGGCCCAGCGGCCCAGGCGCCGCTCGTCGGCCATGGCCTCCAGGACGGCCCGGGGCGTGAGCTCGGGCCACCAGGCGTCGAGGAACTCGGTGAAGGCGTCCTCCGAGGAGACGTCCTCGTCGAAGGAGGAGCGCAGTTCGGCGGCGAGCTCGGGGTCGGTGTGCCGGCCGGCGGCGCCGGACTGCTCCCACAGGGCGTCCAGGAGCAGCTTGCGGGCGCGCGGGCGCAGCAGGTTGACGGGGGCGGTGCCGCCGAGGGCGGTGCGGCGGATACGTTCCAGCGCGTCCGCCTCCAGTTCGAGGCGGCGCCCGAAGGCGACGACGCGCAGGCGGGTGGGGGGTCCGGCGGGGACCGGCGCGGGCGCGTCGGAGTCGCCGTCGCCGAAGGCGAGCTGTCCCGCGCGGTCCGCCCCCGCGTCTCCCGGCCCGGGCCGACTCGCCCCGTTCACCCCCATGCCGCCGGGCCCCAGCTCCAGCGCGCCGCGCGCCGCCTTGCGCAGCACCTTGAGCATGCGGGAGGAGCCCTTGGCGCGGGCGGTGGCCGGGGAGTCGTACAGCGTGGCCTCGACCCCGTCGACGAGGGACCCGATCGCCCGGATGGCGACCTGCCCCTCCTCGCCCAGGGACGGCAGGACGCCCTCGGTGTAGGACACCAGCAGCGGGGTCGGCGAGACGATGAGGATGCCGCCGGAGTAGCGGCGCCGGTCCTGGTAGAGGAGGTAGGCGGCGCGGTGCAGGGCGACGGCGGTCTTTCCTGTGCCGGGGCCGCCCTCGACGTAGGTGACGGAGGCGGCGGGGGCGCGGATGACCAGGTCCTGCTCGGCCTGGATGGAGGCGACGATGTCCCGCATGGTGTGGCCGCGGGCCTGGCCGAGGGCGGCCATCAGCGCGCCGTCGCCGATGACGGGCAGCTCCCGGCCGTCGAGGAACGCCTTCAGCTCGGGGCGCATGAGGTCGTCCTCGACGCTCAGCACGCGGCGCCCCTTGGAGCGGATGACCCGGCGCCGTACGACCCGGCCGGGGTCGACCGGGGTGGAGCGGTAGAAGGGGGCGGCGGCCGGGGCGCGCCAGTCGATGACCAGGGGCGCGTAATCGGAGTCGAGGACGCCGATGCGCCCGATGTGCAGGGTCTCGGCGATGTCGGCCGTGCCGTCCTCGCGGACGGCTCCCTCGGCGGGTTCGACGGCGGTGTAGGCGCCGTCGGGTCCCTTCTTGCCGTCCTTGCCGGGCAGCAGGTCGATACGGCCGAAGAGGAAGTCCTCGAACTCGTTGTTGAGCCGGTTGAGGTGGACTCCGGCGCGGAAGACCTGCGCGTCCCGTTCGGCGAGGGCGCCGGGCGTGCCGACCTGGCCGCGCTTGGCCGCGTCGTTCATCAGGAACTCGGCCTCGTGGATCTTCTCCTCGAGGCGCCGGTAGACCCGGTCGAGGTGTTCCTGTTCGACGCTGATCTCCCGGTCCCGAACCGAGTCGTGGACCGATCCGACCGCGGATCGTTGAGCCTGAGCGGCCACCGGGCCCCCTTCTGACGTGCTGGGCAGCCGTCAACCGTACGCGAAGGGGACCCGGTAAAGCTACGTATGCTACGCGTCCACCTCGACGAGCTTCTTGCCGTCGAAGGTCATGACCTCGAAATGGTCGATCTCGTTCGGCTTGAAGGCAGCGCCGCCCGTGACGTACAGCGGGTTCTTGGCCTCCTCCGTCTTGCCGTTCGGGATGCCGTAGCCCCAGTTGGGGACGGACCAGGTGGAGATGGTCTCCCGCTCGCCGTTCTTGCCGACGGCGATCAGGGAGCACTTCAGCGGGCCCTTGACGTTCTTCAGCTGCAGGGCGGTGCTGGTGCCCCAGTCCTTCTCGGCCATGGCGACCGTGGCGGAGACCTTGGTCGAGGAGTCGGTGGCCGACACCTTGTCGCCGAGCGTGTCGAACAGCGCCTTGGCCGGGCTCGCCGTCGCCTGGTTGCTGGTGCCGCCGCCCGAGTCGCCCCCGGTCGCGGCCATCGCGGCGAACGGGCCGCCGATGATCAGGGCGGCCGCCGCGGCCACCAGGTAGAAGCTGCGCCGCCGCTTCTGGGCGCGCCGTTCGGCGACCTCGTCGACCAGCTTCTCCGCGAGGCGCGGGGAGGGCCTGGCCGACAGCGATTCGCCGATCGCGGGGCTGCCGGAGCCCGGCAGGTCCGCGAGCGCGGCCAGCATCGGCTCCATCCCGGCCAGCTCGTCGAGCTGCTGGGCGCACCACTCGCAGGTCGCGAGGTGTGCCTCGAAAGCGGTTGCCTCGGCGTCGTCCAGGATGCCGAGGGCGTAGGCACCGACCGTCTCGTGCTCGCTCGGGCCCGGAGATCCCATCATGGGTCCAGACATACCCGACCCACCTGTGCCGAATCCCTGGTTTCCCCCGTAAACACTCATCACGCCGTCACCCCCCGCTCCTCCAGTGCCAGCTTCATCGACCGCAGGGCGTAGAACACCCGAGACCGCACGGTGCCACTGGGGATGCCCAGCGTCTCGGCCGCCTCGTTGACGGTACGCCCCTTGAAGTACGTCTCGACGAGCACCTCCCGGTGGGCCGGGGTCAGGTCGTCGAGCGCGTCGGACAACGTCATCAGCCACAGCGCCTTGTCGATCTCGTCCTCCGCGGGGATGACCTCCAGCGGCGACGGATCGACCTCCTGCGGCCGGGCCTGCCGGCTTCGGTGGCCGTCGATGACGATGCGGCGCGCGACCGTCACCAGCCAGGGGCGTACAGATCCGGTCGCCCGATTGAGCTGACCGGCGTTCTTCCAGGCACGGATGAGCGTCTCCTGGACCACGTCCTCGGCACGCTGACGGTCTCCGGCGACCAGTCGGAGCACGTACGCGAGCAAGGGTCCGGCGTGCTCTCTGTACAGGGCACGCATCAGCTCCTCATCAGGTTCCGAGGGCTGGGACATGCGATGTCGGGCCCTCGATCCACGTTCATTGGCCACGACGGAATCCTTGCGCACGCCCACCTCCGATGTCCGGGGGTTCCCCCAGTCGGTCGCTCGGCGTTGGGTACGGATGTGGGTTGCGTCATGTTCAAAGTGAGGCGACAGTTTTTCTCGCAGTGACGTGACGAGGGGGACATGGGAGCACATTCCCCCCGCGCGATCTTTACATTTCCGCCACATCGGCAAGATCGCGCCACGTGCCCCTACGGTCCCGTAGGTAAACGGGGTGTAATCGAAATCACGTCGATGCCGGTCTCACAGAAGCCGCATACCGGGCACCTAGGCGCGGGCCAGAGCGGCCCGCCGACGGTGCCTCGCCACCCTTTCGCGGTTCCCGCAGACCTCACTGGAGCACCAGCGCCTCCTGCGCCCCCGGGACGAATCGACATAAACGATCGGACAGTTGTCGCCCTCGCACTGCCGCAGCCCCGCCCGCGCGACGGGGTCGGTGAGCAGTTCCACGGCGTCCCGGGCGATCGCCCCGAGCAGCGCGGCGCACGCGGGCGGCCCGGCCAGCTCCCTGACGAGCGCCCCGTCGGCCCCGCGCACGGCCCGCGGGGCGGGGGGCGCGACGCGGGCGAGCTCGTTCACGCGGGCGAGCGCGGTGTCGTACGACGGCCAGGGCGCGGCGGCGATGCTTCCGTGCACCAACTGGCCGACCCAGCCGCGCAGTTCCCGGAACGCCACCAGCCAGGAGGGGTCGGCGTGCGCCAGTCCGGTGCCCGGCGGCACGAGCCCCGCCCCGACGACCCACGCGCGCAGTACCTCGACCGAGTCGAACCGTTCCCCGGGGTGGGTGGTGGCGAGCAGATCCAGGCAGATCCGCCCGGCGTCGAACCGCAGCTCGTAGGGGGCCGTGGCCGTACCCAGTGCCATGTGCCTGTCACCGCCTAGGGTCGCCCCCGGTCGGCAGGGGGCCGGTGAGATGCCAGTGAGGGTCTGGGAGTGCGTTCCGTTCCCTCCTAACAGTGCC
The DNA here is from genome assembly GCF_054850255.1 of Streptomyces sp. 7R007. Classification (NCBI taxonomy): domain Bacteria; kingdom Bacillati; phylum Actinomycetota; class Actinomycetes; order Kitasatosporales; family Streptomycetaceae; genus Streptomyces; species Streptomyces sp. 7R007. The sequence goes on from NZ_JBTWMV010000047.1 coordinate 46,309, forward strand.
TGCCCACCGACGCGGCCGGAAGTCCCTGGACCGGGGGTGGGGACCGGTACCGGTCGCGTTCGTCAACCCGGCGACCGGCACGGTCAAGCCGCGGTCAAGCCCCGCCGCCCGTGATTCCCCGTCCCCTCGGACCGTGAAAGACTGCCTCGGTTGCGCAAGTGAACAGGGTGACCGAGGGGGAGCAGGCGCGATGAGCAAGCGGCAGGTTCGGAACATGCTGCGGTTGATGGCCGGCGGGGAGCCCGTGGAGCTGACCAGTCCGCTGGCTTCCGTGAAGAAGCTGTCCCGACTCGCCTTCATCGCCCAGCAGTTCGGCTACGAGTACGTGGACGCCCGGCACACCGGCTCCCGCAACAACGCGCTGAAGATGCTGATCGTCCCCGACCCCAGCCCCCAGGCACGGGCGCGGGCCGCGCAGAACTGGGCGCAGTATCCGAACGCCGCCGACGGCGTCTCCCTGCCGCCCCTGGTGCCGGACGCCGTCGAACTCCTCAAGGCCCGCATCCAGTTCGACCTCACGGGCAAGAACGCCGAGAAGCGGATGGGGTACGGGGCCCTCGGTGTCACCGTCGGGTGCGTGGTTCTCGCGTACCGCGCCGGCGGGGAGTCCTTCGACTTCGTCGCGGCGGGGATCGTATGGCTGATCCTCATGGCGGTCTTCGGCATCGGTCTCCTCGTCACGCGCAAGCGCAACGCCAAGTTCGCCCGCCGGCTCCAGGCCGCCGGTTTCGTGCCGACGACGGACGAGACGGGGCGGGTGCGGTACCTCCCGCCGGGCATGCAGCTGCCGGGTATGGCGATGCCGGGGCCGATGCCCGCGCCCGGCCAGGGCAATCCCTACGCCGGTTCGCCCTACGGCGCCCCTCCCGCTCCGGCGCCGTATCAGCAGCCCTACCCGCAGCCCTACCCCCAGCCCCAGGCCCACGGCTACCCCCAGCAGGCCCCCGGCCCGTACGCCCCCCAGCAGCCCTACCCCCAGCAGAACCCCGCCTGGCAGCCTCCCCAGGGCTGACTCCGCGCCGGGAGGCGTTCGTAACGCAGCGGCACGGAACCTCTCATCCCGTCCTGCCGCGGGGTGAGAGCAACGTTCCTTTACGGTCACTCAGTGCCACAGGCAGGAAACGCGCTCTCCCTACCTTCGGGACTCATACCGCTCAGCACCCCATGCACCACCGAGCCCCGAAGCACCGTGGAGGCGTCATGACAGCCCCTAGCACAGCCCCCGCACCCAGCAGGGGAGGCCGCTGGATCCAGCACTGGGATCCCGAGAACGAGACGTTCTGGAAGGAGACCGGGGAGAAGATCGCCCGGCGCAACCTCGCCTTCTCCGTACTCTCCGAGCACATCGGGTTCTCTATCTGGACCCTGTGGTCCGTGCTGGTGCTCTTCATGGGACCGGAGTACGGCCTGACCCCGGCCGACAAGTTCATGCTCACCTCGATGGTGACCCTGGTCGGCGCCGTCGTCCGCGTCCCCTACACCTTCGCGGTCGCGATCTTCGGCGGACGGAACTGGACGATCATCTCGGCCGGCCTGCTGCTCATCCCGAGCGTCGCCGCGTTCGCGGTCATGAAGCCGGGGACCTCCTTCGACACCTTCCTGTGGATCGGGCTCCTCGCCGGCATCGGCGGCGGCAACTTCGCCTCCTCCATGACCAACATCAACGCCTTCTTCCCGCTGAAGAAGAAGGGCTGGGCGCTCGGCCTCAACGCGGGCGGCGGCAACATCGGCGTCGCCGCGATCCAGCTCGTCGCGCTCGCCGTCATCGGCGCGGGCGGCGGTCCCCGGGTGCTGCTCGGGATCTACATCCCGCTCATCGTCGTCGCCGCCGTCCTCGCCGCGCTGTTCATGGACAACATCGAGAACGTCAAGAACGACACCGGCGCCGCCAGGGACGCCGCGAAGGACGCCCACACCTGGATCATGTCCTTCCTCTACATCGGCACCTTCGGCTCCTTCATCGGCTACAGCTTCGCCTTCGGGCAGGTGCTCACGAACCAGTTCGGGCGTACGCCGCTGCAGGCGACGTACCTGACCTTCATGGGTCCGCTGCTCGGCTCGCTGATCCGGCCCGTCGGCGGCTGGCTCGCCGACAAGTACGGCGGCGCGAAGATCACCCTCTACAACTACACCGCCATGGCCGCCGCCACCGCCATCCTGGTCGTCGCCAGCATGCAGAAGTCGCTGCCGCTGTTCGTGGTCGCCTTCGTCGTGCTGTTCTCGCTGACCGGCATCGGCAACGGCTCCACGTTCAAGATGATCCCCGGCATCTTCCAGACCAAGGCCCTCGCCAAGGGGCTGGAGGGCGAGGCGGCCGCCAAGTACGGGCGCCGGCTGTCCGGGGCGTCGATGGGTCTGATCGGCGCGGTCGGCGCGCTCGGCGGCGTCGGCATCAACCTCGCCTTCCGGCAGTCCTTCCTCTCCTACGGCTCCGGAACCGGCGCCTTCGTCGCCTTCCTCGCCTACTACGGCGTCTGCTTCGCCGTGACGTGGGCCGTATACCTTCGCCGCACGGCCGCCACGGGCCAGGCTGCCGCTGCCGCAGAGGCGAAGCCGCAGCTCAGCTACGCCGAGGTGTGACGTAACACCGGCGACATCAAGCCGAACCGAGCCTGTCACGCACCGTTGACAGGCTCGTTCGGCATGTAGGTACCGCCGTACTGCATGTACGACGACTCGACTTCGGGACGAAGCCATGTACGACGAACAGCAGCGACCGGAACGACACGGACCCCTCGCCGGGTTCACCGTGGGCGTGACGGCCGCGCGCCGCGCCGACGAACTGGGGGCGCTGCTGCAGCGACGGGGAGCCGCCGTCCTGCACGCACCGGCCCTGCGGATCGTGCCGCTCGCCGACGACAGCGAACTGCTGGCGGCGACGAAGGACCTGATCGACCAGGCGCCGGACGTGGTCGTGGCCACGACCGCCATCGGCTTCCGCGGCTGGGTCGAGGCCGCCGACGGATGGGGCCTCGGCGAGCCGCTGCTGGAGCGGCTGCGCGGGGTGGAGCTGCTCGCGCGCGGGCCCAAGGTCAAGGGGGCGATACGGGCGGCCGGGCTGACGGAGGAGTGGTCGCCGTCGAGCGAGTCGATGGCGGAGGTGCTCGACCGGCTGCTGGAGGAGGGCGTCGACGGGCGCCGCATCGCCGTCCAGCTGCACGGGGAGCCGTTGCCCGGGTTCGTGGAGGCGCTCAGGGCGGGCGGGGCCGAGGTGGTCGGGGTGCCCGTGTACCGGTGGATGCCGCCGGAGGACGTCGGGCCGATGGACCGGCTGCTGGACGCGGCCGTCTCGCGGGGCCTGGACGCGCTCACCTTCACCAGCGCGCCCGCAGCGGCCTCCCTGCTGTCCCGGGCCGAGGAGCGCGGTCTGCTCGCCGAGCTGCTCGACGCGCTCCACCACGACGTGGTGCCGGCGTGTGTGGGGCCGGTGACCGCGCTGCCGTTGCAGGCCCGGGGGGTCGACACGGTCCAGCCCGAACGGTTCCGGCTCGGGCCGCTCGTCCAGCTGCTGTGCCAGGAGCTTCCGGGGCGGGCGCGGTCCCTGCCCATCGCCGGGCACCGGGTGGAGATCCGCGGGCACGCCGTCCTCGTCGACGGCGAGCTCAAGCCGGTGCCGCCGGCGGGCATGTCACTGCTGCGGGCGCTGGCGCGGCGGCCGGGGTGGGTGGTGGCCCGGGCCGAGCTGCTGCGGGCGCTGCCCGGTGCGGGGCGGGACGAGCACGCGGTGGAGACGGCGATGGCGCGGCTGCGGACGGCACTGGGGGCGCCGAAGCTGATCCAGACGGTGGTGAAGCGGGGCTACCGGCTGGCGCTGGACCCGGCGGCCGACGCGAAGTACGCCGACACCTGACCGCCTCACCGGACGTCACCGCCCACGGCGATCGACGGCCGTCAGGTCGATCTCGATGTCGAAGGGGAGGGACACCTTGAGCCTGTCGTGGAAGATCCCGGTGAGGCCGTAGGACTTCGTGGCCGGGTCGAGCTCGTAGACGTAGACCACGGGGAGGCCCTTGTCGCCGTCCTGCTCCACGCGCCAGAAGTGCGGCACGCCGGCCGCCGCGTACTTGCGGGGCTTGACCTCACGGTCACGCTCACGCGAGTCGGCGGACACGACTTCGACGGCGAGGAGGATGTCCTCGGGGTTGTACCAGGTCTGGTCGGGGCCGGTGTTCGCTTCCACGGGAAAGACCAGGATGTCCGGCTCCGGCCGGTTCTTGGCATCCAGCTTGACTGTCATCTGCCGCATGACGTCGAGGTGCCCCGGCGCCTGGTCCAGGAGGCCGTTCTCCAACAGGCGCATGCACCGTGCGTGAAACGCCGTCTGCGGACTCATGAAGACGAGGCTCCCGTCGATCAGCTCCGTGTGCGGCGGGAGGCCCGGAATCCGGTCGAGGTCGTCCGCTGTCCAGCCCCCGGGGGGCGGGATGGGCCAGCGGTACGCCGGCTCGTCGACCGGCTTGTCATCGGACGCGGCGGTCATCGGTGCTCCCATGGGACGGAGTCTCGCCTGTCGGCCCAGGGTACCGAAGGGGTACGTCGTCGTCTCACCGCACAGGGTGATCCCACAGCCGGGTCGTCTCGGAAGGTCAGACGGCCACCAGCCGGCCGCTGCGGCCCCGGAGGCGGGTCGACGCCAGTGCCGCGCAGGCCAGCCCCGCCCCGAGCAGCGTGCCGCAGGACTCCGTCACGGCCGGGAGGTCGCCGGCGAGGGCCGCGTGCAGGCCGTGGACCGCCCAGTAGCCGGGGGACGCCGGGGCCACGTGGGCGACCCAGGGGGGAAGGGCGGCGAGGGGTACCAGGGCGCCGCCCGCGCTGCTCAGGAGCATGCCGCCGATGTCGTAGGCCGCTGAGAGTTCGCCCATCGTGCGGACCAGGACGCCCGTCAGGGCGCCGAGGCCGAGGAGGGTGCAGCTCCAGGTGAGCAGGACGCTCAGCAGGAGAAGGGGGTGGGGCACCTTCAGGCCGAGGGTGAGGACGCCGAAGCCGAGGATCAGGAGTTGCTGCGCCAGCAGGGCGGTGAAGACCGGGATCGCCTTGCCGAGGAGCAGTGCGGCGGGGTGCAGGGACGTGGCGCGCAGGCGGTCCCAGGTGCGGCCGAGCCGTTCGGCGAGGATCGCGTTGCCGGAGATGCTCAGGGCGAGCAGCGAGAAGGTGACCAGGGTGCCGACGACCGCCTGCTCGGTGCCCGCGGTCCGGCCCTGCGCGGCCACGTAGAGCGGGCGCAGGAGGGTGAGGAAGGCCAGCGGGAGGATCATGCGGCTGAGGAGCGGGCCGGGTTCGCGCAGCATCAGGAGGGTGTTGTGCCGGATGACGACGCCGAGGCGGGCCGCTGAGTCACGAGGTGGCATGGCGGGGCTCCAGTGAGCGGTAGAGGTCGTCCAGGTCGGGGCGGCGGACGTCGACCGCGACGGGGGTGCGGCCCGAGGCGAGGACGGCGGCCAGGTCGGCCGCGGGGTCCGTGGTCGGGCGGCGCAGGGCGGGTTCGGACGGGTCGGCGAAGGTGACGCGGAGTTCGCCCGGCAGGTCGCGGGTCAGTTCCCGCTGGGTGCCGCGGGCGATGACGCGGCCGGCTCGGGCGAGGGCCAACGTGGCGTCCAGGTCGACCAGTTCGGGCAGGTAGTGGGTGGTGTAGACGACGGCCGCGCCGGCCCGTGCCCGTGCCCGCACCGCCGCCAGCAGCGCCGCCCGCGTCTCCGGGTCGGCCCCCGCCGTCGGCTCGTCCAGCAGCAGCAACGACGGTGAGCCGACCATGGCGGTGGCCGCCTGCACGCGGCGCCGCTGCCCTCCGGACAGGACGCCGACGGGCCGGTCCGTCACGGCGGTGAGGTGCAGTTCCTCCAGGACGCGGGCGATCTCGGCGTCCCGTCGCCGGCCACGCAGCCCGGTCAGTCCGGCGAACAGCCGCAGGTTCTCGCGGACGGTGACGCTGCCGTACAGCGCCAGCTCCTGGGGCGCGACCCCGATGAGCCGTCGCGCGGCCCGCCCGTCGCGCAGGGCGTCGTACGGCCCTACGCGGATCCGGCCCGCGTCGGGGCGGACCAGACCGGTGACCGTCTCGACGAACGTGGTCTTGCCGGCGCCGTTGTGCCCGATCAGGCCGACGATCTCGCCGGGCGCGACGGTGAGGTCGAAACCGTCGAGCGCGCGACCGCGGCCGTACCACTTCACCAGTCCCTCTGCGGTGAGCATCCCGGACCCCCCAGACATGTCTACGCCGTATACGTCTACACTGTAGACCCATGAGCGGCAGGCGGGAAGAGATTCTGGACGCGGCCCTGGCCATCGCCGACGAGCACGGGCTCGACGCGGTCTCCATGCGTGCCGTCGCCGACCGGGTCGGCGTGACGCCGATGGCGTTGTACCGGCATGTGAAGGACAAGGCCGCCCTGCTGGACGGCATGGTGGGACGCCTGCTGGCCGCGCTCACGCCCACGGACCCGGACGGGAAGCAGCCGTGGGACCAGCGCCTGAACGCCCTCGCGTACGCCTTCCGCGAGGTGACCCGCCGGCACCCCTGGGCCGCGTACCTGCTCTTCTCCCGGCCGGCCGTCACCCCGGACGCCGTGCGCGCGGTGGACGTCATCTACACCGCGCTGCTCGACGCCGGGGTGCCGGAGTCCCAAGTGCCCCGGCTGGAACGGCTGGTGAGCACCTTCGTGATCGGCTTCGCCGCCTCCGAGGCCGCGGGCCGCTTCGGCGCCGGCAGCCTCGACCCCCGCAGCCGGCGCGGCCGGCTCCCGGACGCCGAACTCCCCGGCCACGCCCGCCTGGCGCCCTGGCTGGACCTGCCCCCCGACCTCACCGCCGAGTTCGAGGCCGACCTGGCGGACATCCGGCGCCTGGTCGAGACGGCGGCAGCGGCAGCTCAGGGCTCCTGATCAGGCCCTCCTGCGGGCCCCCGCGCGCCGGGAACCGTCCGGCCACAGCCGCGGGCTGCGCTTCGCCGCGATGTCCTCGATCCACCCGAAGGCCAGGATCGCCACCGCGATCAGGGGCCAGACCAGGAAGAACATCCAGAGCATGTACGTGGAGTCGAGGGCGGCCACCGCGCGGTCGCTCTGCATGAAGGGGAGGTTGTAGGCCTGGTCGATGATCGGGACCGTGGCCATGATCAGCATGTTGTGCCAGAGGTAGATGGTGACGGCCCGGTTGTTGGAGAGGGTCACCAGCCGGTCCCAGCGGGCCAGGCGGCCGGGGAGCTCCTGCCAGGACGGCGCGTACTGGAGCAGGATCACGACGAAGCCGAAGCTCCAGGTCGCCTGGGCCAGCGGGATGTCGTTCAGGTCCCAGCCGTCGGGACCCAGGTGGCCCGACGCCCACCACAGGCCGAACGCCATCAGCAGCGCCGAACAGGAGACGGCGAGGTAGCGCGGGACGCGCCGCAGCATGCCCTCGTGGTGGGCGAAGCCCAGGACCCAGCAGCCGCCGTACACCGCGAAGTCGGTGACCGCGTTGCCCGTCTCGCCGGGGATCGTCACCAGGCCCGTGCCGACGACCGCCGTCAGGGCGAGCGGAGCCAGCAGCGTCGCCCACGGCACCCGGCGGAACGCCCACAGCAGCAGGGGGGACGCCACCACGAACCACAGATACGCCCGCAGGTACCACAGCGGGCCGCACGCCTGGACCGCCCAGGTGTCCTCCAGCAGGCCCGACTTGGAGCCGAGGTGCCAGGGGTAGGGCGGGGCGCCGATGGGGACGACGTAGTTGACCAGGTCGACGACGCCCCACGTGCCGCCGTTGTCCGGGTCCTTCACCGGGTTCCAGCCGCCCGCGAACATCAGCGCCAGCGCCACCGCGCTGAACGCCCACAGCGGGGGCAGCAGCCGGCGCACCCGGCCCCGGATCACGCTCGGCGCGGGGCGGTTGAGGGACCGCGCCATCAGCGAGCCCGCCAGCGCGAACATCACGCCCATGGACGGGAACAGGACCGTCAGCCAGGCCCAGCCGAAGAGGTGGTAGACGACCACGCGGACCAGGGCCAGCGAGCGCAGGAGGTCGAGGTAGCGGTCCCGGCCGCCCGGCTTGCGCGGGGCGGGCGCGGGCGCCGGCTCGGGCCGGTGCGGGAGGTCGGTCGTGTATCCGTGCTTCATGCCACGGGCCTCCGATCACTGGTGTCGCGGGTCCGCTCGCGCGGTACGGGGCCGCCGGGCGCCTCCACGACACCCGTGCGCCGCAGCTTCTGCCAGCGCAGGCGGCCGCCGGTGAGTGCCGTGATCCAGGACTGGAGCAGCACGACGTACATGAGCTGGCGGTAGAGGATCTGCTGCAGGGGCAGCGAGATGAGCGGGGTCATGCGCTCGCGGTCCAGACGGAAGGCGTACGCGGCGCACACGGCCTGGATCGCGAGCACGCCCAGCCACGCCACGATCGTTTTCTGCGTCGGGCCGAACACCACGCCGTAGAGCAGGAACACGTCGATCAGGGGGGCCAGGAGCGGGGCCACCACCATGAACAGCGACACCAGCGGCAGGCCCACGCGGCCGAAGCGGCCCGACGGGCCCCGTTCCAGCACGGCCCTGCGGTGCTTCCAGATCGCCTGCATGGTGCCGTACGACCAGCGGTAGCGCTGCGACCACAGCTGCTGCACCGTCTCCGGTGCCTCCGTCCACGCCCGGGCCCGCTCGGCGTACACCACCCGCCAGCCGTCCCGGTGCAGGGCCATCGTGATGTCGGTGTCCTCGGCGAGGGTGTCGTCGCTCATGCCGCCGACCCGTTCCAGCGCCGAGCGGCGGAAGGCCCCGACCGCGCCGGGGATCGTCGGCATGCAGCGCAGGATGTCGTACATACGGCGGTCGAGGTTGAAGCCCATCACGTACTCGATGTGCTGCCAGGCGCCGATCAGCGAGTCCCGGTTGCCGACCTTGGCGTTGCCGGCCACCGCGCCGACCCGCGGGTCGCCGAAGGGCTGCACCAGCTCCCGTACGGTGGACGGCTCGAAGACCGTGTCGCCGTCCATCATCACGACGATGTCGTAACGGGCGTTCGCCAGGCCTCGGTTGAGCGCCGCCGGCTTGCCCGCGTTCAGCTGGCGGACGACGCGGACGTTGGGCAGGCCCATCGCCTCGACGATCCTGGCCGTGCCGTCACTCGAACCGTCGTCGACGACGATCACCTCGATGGGGTGCTCGCTCGCCATCAGGGAACGGACCGTGTTCTCGATGCACTTGGCCTCGTTGTACGCCGGCACCAGGACCGACACCGGTTCCGTCACCGGCGGGCCCCAGCTGAAGCCACGGCGCCGCACCCGGCGGGCGTGCGCGCCCGACAGCAGCAGCATCAGCACGAACCGGGAGATGACCAGCGCGCCCACGACCGCCAGGCAGACCACCATCGTGCCGGTGATGTCGTCGGAGGCCCGGACCAGGAGGATCCACGCCTTGCCCTTCCACAGCTCGGGCCCGGAGACCTTGGTCAGCGCGCTGGGGGCGTCGAGCGCCTCGGTGAGGTTGTCGAGCTCGTAGCCCCGCTCCTGCATCATCGGCAGGAACCTGTCGAGGGCCTCGACCGTCTGGTGGCGGTCGCCGCCGGAGTCGTGCATCAGGACGATGGCGCCCTTGCCGCCGTGCGGGGTGGCGCGGCGGATGATCTCGTCGACGCCGGGCTTGCGCCAGTCCTCGCTGTCGGTGTTGTTGACGATGGTGAGGTAGCCCTTGGTGCCGATGTACTCCGTCACCGGCCAGGACTTGTTGTCCATGGCGTCGGCGAAGGAGGAGTACGGCGGCCGGAAGATCGAGCTGCGCACGCCGGCCGCGCCCTCCAGGGCGAGCTGGTTCTGGGAGAGCTCCCAGTCGATGCGCTTCTTCGACTGGTAGGACAGGTCGGGGTGGTTGAAGGTGTGCAGGCCGACCTCGTGGCCCTCCGCGACCATCCGCCGGACCAGTTCCGGGTAGCGGGAGGCCATGGTGCCGGTGACGAAGAAGACCGCGTGCGCGTGGTGCTTCTTCAGGACGTCCAGGACCTTCGGGGTCCAGGTGGGGTCGGGGCCGTCGTCGAAGGTGAGGACCAGGCGGTGGTCCGGCACGTTCAGGCTGGTCGTGCGGCCGCTGCGGGTGTCGATGACCGGGCCGCCGTCGAGGATCCTGTCCGGCACCTTGTCGGTGGCGGCCTCGGGCTGGATGCGGTGGTCGGCGAGGATCTCGCTGTGCACGTAGCCGCGCAGCATCAGCATCGCCACCAGGGCGAGCAGCAGGAGCATGGGGAGCAGCAGCCGCATGGGCAGGCGGCGGCGCTGGGAGCCGGCGCGGGCCTGGGGAGCGGCCCTGCGACGGCGGGAGCGGGAGGGCATCAGAGGGAGTACTCCGGGGACGTCAGGGGGGTGAGCGGGCCGGCGGCCACCGCGGAGGTGCTGGGGCTGGGGTCGGGTGAGGTGCCGCCGCTCGGGCCGGTGTCGGCGGAGGGTTCCGGGGTCGGCCTGACGACCGGGTCCGAGGACGCCGAGCCGCTGGAGCCGGCGGCCGGCCTGGTCGTGGACGCGGAGGCCGAGGGCTTGGGGCCGGCGGAGCTGCCGGAGCTTCCGGAGCCGGTGGCGGCGGCGCCGGGCGCGGTGCCGCTCGCGCCCGGCGAGGGGGTGGCGGCGGCGTCGGCGGTCGGGGTGGCGCCGGAGGCGGCGTCGGCGGTGCCCGAGGGGGTCGCGGTGTCGGTCGGCGCGGTGGAGCTGTCGACCTGGCCGGCGGGCCGGCCGCCGTTCTGTCCCGGCACCGGCAGCCAGGGCGCGTCCGAGCTGCCGGAGAGCAGGGTGACGACGATGACGACGGCGTAGACGGCGCAGGCGATGCCGACGGCCATGCCGAAGCGGCGGAACCGGCGGCTGCGGCGCCCCGACTCGTCGACGAAGACGGGCCCGTC
>NZ_JBTWMV010000048.1:0-53796 GCF_054850255.1 Streptomyces sp. 7R007
TTCCGTGACGTCGAGCGGCCCGTCTACGACACGCGGATGGCCGACCAGCTCGACACCGCGGTCGAACAGCACGGCAAGGGCGACCTGACCGCCCTTCTCTCCGGTAACGACACCTGGACTGTGGGGAGTTCCTCATGACGTACGTGATCGCTCAGCCCTGCGTCGACATCAAGGACAAGGCCTGTGTCGAAGAGTGCCCCGTGGACTGCATCTACGAGGGCCCGCGCAAGATGTACATCAACCCGGACGAATGCGTGGACTGCGGCGCCTGCGAGTCCGCCTGCCCCATGGAGGCCATCTTCTTCGAGGAGGACCTCCCGCAGGAGTGGTCGGCGTTCCGCGCGGCGGACACCGAGTTCTGCGCGGAGCTGGGCGGCGGCGCGAGCGACACCGGCCCGGCCGAGGAGGACCACCCGTTCGTCGCCGGCCGGCCGGTTCCGACGAGCTGACCGGGCGGGGACCCGGGGGGGCGCGGGCCGGCCCGGTTGGCCTGAGTGTCTCCTGTGCGGTACCGGGGTCGGTGATTACTGTCGATCCGTCAGATTCCGCTGCGGGAGGGAGCCGCCCGTGCGTCCACGGCGTCTCGTCCGAGGACTTCCGTCGATCGCCGCCGTGGTGATCGCCCTGTCGGCCGTGTCCGCCGGACCGGCAGTGGCCGGGCAGGCCCCGCGGGCGGAAGGGCGCGACTCCCCGGCGACGCCTCTTCCGCCCGAGCGACCGCTTGCGCCGGAGCAACCACTTCCGCCGGAGCAACCACTTCCGCCGAAGCAACCGCTTCCGCTGGAGCGGCTCTTCGACAACGCGGCGGTCAGCGACGACGCCCGCCCCGACGCGGCCGACTTCGACGGTTCGGGCGCCTCCCTGTCGGCCGGGGACCTGACGGCGGCGGGGTGGACGCCCGGCCGGGCACTCACCGTGCAGGGCGCCCGGCTCGTCTGGCCGCACCGGCGGCCCGGCGAACCGGACAACGTACGGGCCGACGGGCAGTCCGTCCGCGTCACCGGGCGCGGCGACGCGCTCGCCTTCCTGGTCGCGGGCACGGACGGCGCGGACACCGGCGGCACGGGCGCGGTCTCCTACGCCGACGGCACCCGCTCCTCGTACCGGCTGACCGTCCCCGACTGGCGCACCGGCCCGCTCGCCACGAAGGCCGTCGCCCTGCCGCACGTCAACACACCCGCCGGCCGGCTCACCGAGAAGGCCCGGCTGTACGTCGTCACGGCACCGCTCGTGCCGGGGCGCGCGGTGGCCTCCGTACGGCTGCCGAGCGCGCCGGGGCTGCATGTGTTCGCCCTGTCCGTGCGGGACGACGGGACCGGCTGGACGGGGAGTTGGGCGGCGGGCACCTCCGGGTATCCGGCGCTGGGGCCCTGGCAGGACCGGACGCTGCGGCTCGTGGTGCACACGTCGGTGGGCGGGCCGCGGGTGCGGCTGCGCTTCGACAACACCTTCGCGTCGGCGCCGGTACGGATCGGCGCCGCCACGGTGGCCGTGCAGGCCGCGGGGGCCGAGGCGCGGGGGACGCCGGTGCCGGTGTCGTTCCGGGGCGTGCCCGGTGTGGAGATCCCGGCGGGGGCGCAGGCGTTCACCGATCCGCTGGACTTCGCGGTGCCGGCCGACGCCAACCTGCTGGTGAGCTTCCATCTGCCGGACACGGTGACGGCGGCGCCCGTGCACCGGCTCGCCGTGCAGCGGTCGTATCTGAGCGAACCGGGCGACCACACGGCCGACGGCCCGGCGACGGCGTACTCGACGACCCGGACCGACTGGCCGCTGCTGACCGGGGTGGACGTGGTCGGCGGGCCGGGGTCCGTGGTGGCGCTCGGGGACTCGATCACCGACGGGGACCGGTCGACGACGGACGCCAACCGGCGCTGGCCCGATGTGCTGGCCACACGGCTGCGGGCGCAGCATGTGGTCCCGCACTATGGGGTCCTCAACCAGGGAATCTCCGGCAACCGTGTGGTCTCCGACCGCTATCCCGGCGACGGGGTCTCGACGGACAACTCGGGCGTGAGCGCCCTGCACCGGTTCGACCGGGACGTCCTCGCGCAGACCTCGGTGCGCACCGCGGTGGTCTTCGAGGGCGTGAACGACCTGCTGGCGGGGGCCGGCGCCGAGCAGGTGACCGCCGGGCTGCGGGAGCTCGCGGACCGGGGACACGCCCGGGGGCTGCGGATGCTGGCGGCGACGATCCTGCCCTGCGGGGGCCGGGCGGGCTGCACGGACGCCGTGGACGCCGAGCGGACCGCCGTCAACACCTGGCTGCGGGAGAGCGGCCTGTTCGACGGGGTGCTGGACTTCGACGCGGTGATCCGCGACCCCGCGCAGCCGACGCGCATGCTTCCCGCGTACGACAGCGGCGACCATCTGCACCCGGGCGACACGGGGTTGGCGGCGCTGGCGGAGTCGGTGGACCTGCGGCTCCTGTAGGGCTGGCGCCTGTTGGGCTACACGTCGAGGTCGACGACCACCGGCGCGTGGTCCGAGGCGCCCTTGCCCTTGCGCTCCTCCCGGTCGACGTACGCGTCCTTGACGGCCGTGGCGAACGGTTCGTTGCCGTACACCAGGTCGATGCGCATGCCGCGGTTCTTGGGGAAGCAGAGCTGGCGGTAGTCCCAGTACGTGTACGGGTGCTCGTACTTGAGGGGGCGCGGGACCACGTCCGACAGGCCGGCCTCGCGCAGGGAGGCGAGGGCGGCGCGCTCGGCGGGGGTGACGTGGGTGGAGCCCTCGAAGGCGGAGACGTCGTACACGTCGTCGTCCGTCGGCGCCACGTTGTAGTCGCCCAGGACCGCGAAGGGGCGGCTGCCGCCCGCGTCACCGGCGACGGCCGCCTTCAGGGCCTCGAACCACTGGAGCTTGTAGGCGTAGTGGGGGTGGCCGACCTCGCGGCCGTTGGGCACGTACACCGACCAGACGCGGACCGGGCCACAGGTCGCCGAGACGGCGCGGGGCTCCACCACACCGTCGTATCCGGGGTCGCCCGGCAGCCCCTTGACCACGTCCTCCAGGCCGACGCGGGAGAGCACCGCCACGCCGTTCCACCGGCCGTTGGCGTTGACCGCCGCCTCGTAGCCCAGCTCGCGCAGCTGGTCGAACGGGAACTGCTCCTCGGCCAGCTTGGCCTCCTGGAGGCACAGCACGTCCGTGCCGGTGCTCTCCAGCCAGGCCAGCAGCCTCGGCAGGCGGGCGGTGATCGAGTTCACGTTCCAGGTCGCGATGCGCATGCCTGACAACCTACCCGGCGGGACTGACAACGCGGCTTCCGCCCGTTGGGCCCGTGACTCAGACCTCCGCGGACTCGCCCGGCGTCAGCCGCAGGTGCTCCGTGCCGCCCAGGGCGCCGATCTGACGGTCGTAGATCGGGCGGGCGAGGTCGGTGAGCAGGGCGTCGTGGATGTCGTAGGCGCGCTGCGGCCCGACCTCACGGACGTAGTCGATGACCTCGGAGATCTTGTTCCAGGGGGCCATGACCGGCAGCATCAGCGTCTCGACCGGCCGGCCGGGGACGGTGAGGGCGTCGCCGGGCTGGAAGACGCGGCCGCCGTCGATGAGGAAGCCGATGTTGGTGATGCGCGGGATGTCGGGGTGGATCACCGCGTGCAGCTCGCCGTGCACCTCGACGTCGAAGCCGGCGGCGGTGAAGGTGTCGCCGTGGCCGACGGTGTGCACACGGCCCGGGAAGGCGGCCGAGATCTGCTCGGCGACCGACTTCAGGGTCCAGATCCGGGCCGCCGGGTTGGCCTCCATCGCGGCCCGCAGCCGGCCCTCGTCGAAATGGTCGGCATGCTCGTGCGTGACGAGGATCGCGTCCGCGCCGACGGCGGCGTCCTCCTCGCTGAACCCTCCGGGGTCGAGGACGAGTGTCCGCCCGTCCTTCTCCAGACGTACGCAGGCGTGCGACTTCTTCGTGAGCGTCAGCTTCATGAGATCCATCCTGCCGCGTTTCCGGCGCAGGCCGGGCGGCTCACTCCGTGGGCGTCGTCTCTTCCCTGATGACCTGCTGCGCCACCTTGAACGCGCTGTTGGCCGCCGGCAGGCCGCAGTAGACGGCCGCCTGGAGCAGGACCTCCCTGATCTCGCCCGGCGTGAGCCCGTTGCGCAGGGCGGCGCGGGTGTGGGTGGCCAGGTCGTCCAGGTGGCCGCCGGCGACCAGGGCGGTGAGGGTGACACAGCTGCGCGAACGGCGGTCGAGGCCGGGCCGGTCCCAGATCTCACCCCAGGCGTATCTGGTGAGGAACTCCTGGAAGTCGCCGGAGAAGTCGTCGGCCTGTGCGAGGGCCCGGTCCACGTGCGCGTCGCCGAGCACCTCGCGGCGCACCTTGATACCGGCGTCGTACGGGTCGGGCCGCCCCGCCTGCTGCGGCTGCGCGGCGGGGGGCGCGATCTCCGCGATGGGCGCGGCCTGGACCGGGGCGGGCAGGACCACCGGCTTGGCGAGCGACGCCGGGATGGCCACCTGGCCGGTGGAGGACTCGACGTAGCCCGGCTGCCAGGCGGTGGAGAAGTGCCTGACCAGCAGGTCGGTGACGGCGGCGGGCTGCTCCACCGGGACGAGGTGGGAGGCGCCGGGGACGACGGCGAGCCGGGCGTCCGGTATGCCGGCGACCAGCGTGCGGGCCTCGGCGGGGCCGGTGACCTGGTCGTCCGAGCCGACCAGGACCAGGGTGGGCACGCCGACGCGGCCCAGCTCGGAGCGGACGTCGAATGCGGCGAGCGCTTCGCAGGCGGCGATGTAGCAGCCGGGGTCCGTGGTGCGCACCATCTGCACCGCCCACTCGGTGATGGCCGCCTGCGCGGCGACGAACCCGCTGGTGAACCAGCGGTCCGGGGAGGTACGGGCGATGGGGTCGAGCCCGTTGGTCCGTACGATCACCCCGCGCTGGCGGAACTCGTCGGCCGTGCCGAAGCGCGGGGAGGCGGCGATCAGCGCGAGCGAGGCGAGCCGCTCCGGGTGGCCGAGCGCCAGCTCGATGCCGATGGCGCCGCCGAGGGCGCACCCCGCGTAGCCGAAGCGCTGCACGCCGAGGCCGTCGAGCGTGGCGAGCAGCCGGGCCGCCAGATCGCCCACGGAGCCCGCCGGGTACGCCGGTGCGCCGCCGTGTCCCGGCAGATCGAACCGGAAGACGCGCCACTGCTTCGTGAGCTCCGGCACCTGGCGGTCCCACATGTGCCAGGTGGTGCCGAGGGAGGGACCGAGGATGAGGACCGGGGCGTCTTCCGGGCCGTCGAAGCGGTACTGGAGGGCGGGGGGCTGCGTCTCACTCACCGCTCCACGCTAACCGCCGTGTCTGTACGCCCGGCCCCTCGACCCCCAGTCCCCACACCCGGCTCCCGCGGATCACCGGGGAACCCTCACACGGTCTTCACCGGATGCGGGGCGGGGCGAGTGCCGGGTGGAGGCGCGCCGGGCTGGGTGGCGGGTCAGAGGTCGCCCGGGCTGCCGAGGCCGGTCAGGGCGCCGACGGGATCGAGGTCGGGGGTGCCGCGAGGCCACCAGTCGTCGTGACCCGGTTCCGACTCGTAGGCGTACCACAGGCCGTCCCGGCCGAGGCGCAGCTGGACGTGGCCGCGGGGATGGGTGAGGCGGTTGCGCCACGGGCGGAACGGGGGCAGGTCGGCGGCGAGGAGAAGGGGACGCGCCCGGTCGAAACGTCCCGCCGGGGGGTCCCACGGTTCTTCGAGCACCGCCAGGCCCTCCAACCCGCCCTGCCGCCAGGCGGCGACCGCGCGGGCCAGCTCCGCCGGGGTGCGTTCGGCGGCCGAGGCGAGGGTGGAGTAGAGCGTGCGGGTGGCGGCGGTGAGGCCCGAGCCGGGGCGGGCGGCGGCGAGCCGGACCGCGTCCTGCCAGAACGTCAGCTCCGCCACCGGGTCGTGGCCGGTGACGAGGAGGGCGTGGGCGCGGGCGGCGGCGTCGGTCGCGAGCTGGTCCAGCGCGAAGGGGTCCGGGCCGCCCGGGGCCGCGGGGTAGACGGGGGGCTGCTCGGGGTGCGGGGGCACGGGCGACGGCGGTGGCAGCGGCGGCAGCCGGCGGTCGCGGGCGACGACGTCGGCGGCGCGTACGCCGGGCAGGGGCGCGGGTTCCTGCTCCTGGGCGGCGCGGGCCGCGCGGGCGGCGTTCAGGCGGGAGAGGGAGTCGAGGAGTTCGCGTTCGCCCCGGCCGCGCAGCAGGAGCAGCACGAAGGGGTCGGCGTCGAGGAGGCGGGCGGTCTGGTAGCACAGGGCCGCAGCGTGCTTGCAGGGATGGCCCCGGTCGGGGCAGCTGCACCGGGGGTCGAGGTCGCCCGGACCCGGCAGCAACGGCACCCCGCAGTCGGCCAGTGACTGGGGCAGCTCCTTGTCCAGCAGCGCGGCGATGTGCCCGGGGCGCTCGACGGCGACGTCCAGGAAACGGTCCCAGTCCGCGTCGTCGAGGGTGCGCACGCGCACCTGCACGCGGTACGGCCGGGGACGGCTGCCCTGGACGTAGGCGAGCACGAGGCCCGGGGTCACCGTGATGGCGTCCACGTTGCCCTGGTCGGCATAACCCCGCCCCCGCGCGAGCCGCTTGCCGTCCAACGCCCCCTCTTCCAACGCCGCCACCCACGCGTTCCCCCACCACGTCTCCGCGAACCGAGCATCACCGCCGGAGGAACGGGCCGGAAGGGCGGCAAAAGTACGACGCAGATCACCATCCCGGGAGGGCGCGCCCATGGAGCGAGGCCGGCGGGGGGCACCGGTCGGTGGCGGGGAGGCCACGCCGGGGGTGAAGGCGGGAGCGGGGGTGGCAGCGGGGGTGGAGCTGGTAGTGGAGCTGGTAGTGGGACTGGCCGTGGAACTGGGCGTGGAGCTGGTGGTGGGACTGGAGGTGGCGGTGGGGTTGGGCGACGTGGGACCGACGAAGGGTGCCGCGGCGCTGCGGGAAACCGCGGGGCCGGAGGGGCGGGGTCCGGAGCCGGAGGAAGCCGCGGTGCCGGACGAAGCCGCGGTGCCGGAGGAGTCGGCCCCGGCTCCAGCGGGAGCCGCAGGGTCGCCGGCGGAATGCCGGCGGGGGCCGGCGCCGGACGAAGCCGCAGGGCCGGAGAAGTCAGCCTCGGCATCCACAGGAGCCACAGGGTCGCCAGCGGAATGCCGGCGGGGGCCGGCGCCGGACGAAGCCGCGGGGTCGGAGGAGTGAGCCTCGGCGTTCGCGGGAGTCGCAGTGTCGTCGGCGGAATGTGGCGCGGTGCCGTGGATGCCAGGTGTCGCCTTCCGCGCGACGGACTCCGGGGAGACCGAACTTCCCGTGCCCCCAACGGCGTTGGCGCCTCCTTCCGCTTCCTGCTGGTCCGGCTCGGATGGCATGCGGAAGGCGTCGCCGAGCAAGTCCCGCACGCTGCGCGCCCGAACCCCGCCGGCCCGCCGTGCTCCACGGTCCGGACGACCGCCACCGCCGGCCCGGCCCGCGCGCCGCGTCTCCCGCGCGGACGCGTCTTCAGGCGCGCCGCCAGCCCCGTCCTCCCCGCCACGGGCCTGCCGTGCCGCGCCCCGCGCCGCCCGCAACGCCTCCCGTGCGGCGTCGGCGGGACGCACCACCCGCGCCTCGGCACCGCCACCCTCGTCGCGCCGGGACGGAGAGTCTGGCGGCGGCGTGGACACCGCGTCGTCGTCGGAGTCGTCCGCGGTTTCGGTGCCCGAGCCGTCTGCTCCCTGACGTGCCTCACCATCGTCCGGGCCCACCTCGTCCCCGCCGTACCGGCCCGCCCGGACCGCCTGCCGCAACGCCGCGCGAGCGGCGTCACCGGGCCGTTCCGCGGCACGTTCCGCTTCCTTCGCGCCCTCCCCGCTCACCGGCGCGTGCTCACTCTCCGTCTTCTCCTCGCCCGCCCCCTTCTCCCGCCGCTCCCGCGCCTCCCGCAACGCGCGGCGTGCCTCGTCCGCCGGTCGGTCCGTCATGCCGGCCTCCGCAAGGACACCAGGTCGGACAGCTCACGGTCGGTGAGCTCCGTGAGGGCCGACTCGCCGGAGCCGAGGATCGCGTCGGCGAGGGCGCGCTTGGACTGGAGCATGTCGGCGATACGGTCCTCGACGGTGCCCTCGGTGATGAGGCGGTGCACCTGGACCGGCTGGGTCTGGCCGATGCGGTAGGCGCGGTCGGTGGCCTGTTCCTCGACCGCCGGGTTCCACCAGCGGTCGAAGTGGATGACATGGCCCGCACGGGTGAGGTTCAGGCCCGTGCCGGCCGCCTTCAACGACAGCACCAGGACCGGCGTGGCGCCGGCCTGGAAGCGGTCCACCATGCGCTCCCGCTCGGCGACGGGCGTGCCGCCGTGCAGGAGGTCGACCGGGACCGCCCGGGAGGCCAGGTGCGCGGTGATCAGCCGGGCCATGCCGACGTACTGCGTGAAGACGAGCGCCGAGCCGTCCTCCGCCAGCAGCGTGTCCAACAGCTCGTCGAGGAGGGCGAGTTTGCCCGAGCGGGCGAGCAGGCGGCCGTCGGCGTGCGGCTCCTCCTTGAGGTACAGCGCGGGGTGGTCGCAGATCTGCTTCAGCGCGCCCAGCAGCTTCAGCACCAGCCCCCGGCGCGCGATGCCGTCGGAGGTCTCGATGGCGAGCATCGACTCCCGCACCACCGCCTCGTACAGCGCCGCCTGTTCGCGGGTGAGCGGCACGGGGTGGTCCGTCTCCGTCTTGGGCGGCAGCTCGGGGACGATGCCGGGATCGGACTTCTTGCGGCGCAGCAGGAAGGGACGGACCAGGGCGGCCAGGCGGGTCACCGCCTCCTCGTCCTCGCCGTTCTCCACCGCGCGCGCGTGCCGGGCGCGGAAGGACTTGAGCGGGCCGAGCAGGCCGGGGGTCGTCCAGTCGAGCAGGGCCCACAGTTCGGAGAGGTTGTTCTCCACCGGCGTGCCGGTGAGCGCCACCCGGGCCGGCGTCGGGATGGTGCGCAGCGCCTTGGCCGTCGCCGAGTAGGGATTCTTGACGTGTTGCGCCTCGTCGGCGACGACCATGCCCCACCGCTGCTCGGCCAGCCGCGGGGCCGCCGTGCGCATGGTGCCGTACGTCGTCAGGACGAAACCGCCGGCCAGGTCGTCCAGGGTGCGGTCGGGGCCGTGGAAGCGGCGGACGGGGACGCCGGGGGCGAACCGGGTGATCTCGCGCTGCCAGTTGCCGAGCAGGGAGGCCGGGCAGACCACCAGGGTCGGCTCGGTGCGGGCGCGCTTGAGGTGCAGCGCGATCACGGTGATCGTCTTGCCGAGGCCCATGTCGTCGGCGAGGCAGCCGCCGAGGCCCAGGGAGGTCATGAGGTCCAGCCAGGCCAGGCCGCGCAGCTGGTAGTCCCGGAGGGTGGCGTGCAGGCCCGGCGGCGGTTCGGCGGGGCGTACGCCGGCCGTCAGGCGGTCGCGCAGGGCCGCCAGCGCGCCGACCGGTACCGCCTCGACGCTCTCGCCGTCGACCTCGGCGCTGCCGGTGAGGGCGACGGACAGCGCGTCGACCGGGTCGAGCAGGCCCAGCTCCCGTTTGCGGGCCTTGCGCACGAGCGCCGGGTCGACGAGCACCCAGCGGTCCCTGAGCCGGACGACCGGGCGGTGCGTCTCGGCGAGGGCGTCCATCTCGGCCTCGGACAGCGGGTCGCCGCCCAGCGCCAACTGCCAGCGGAACTGCAGCAGTTCCTCGCTCTCGAAGAAACCGGTGCCGTCCGTGGCGGAGCCGGGCGCGGGCCGGACCACCGCGGCCGCGGTCAGGTCCTGCGCCAGGTCCCGCGGCCAGTGCACGGCGACTCCGGCGGCCGCGAGCCGCGCCGCCGCCACGCCGAGCAGGTCGCCCAGTTCCTCGTCGGACAGGGCCAGGACGTCGGGGACGTCCTGCTCGGACAGCCGGTCCAGTGGGGCCCAGATGCGGGCCGCGCGGCGGATCGCGAGGGCGGCGTCCACCCGCGCGCGGGGGCCGAACGCGGCGGCCGCCTCGCCCGCCCACAGGGCCGCCGCGTCGACGACGAGGGTGGGGTCGGCGAGGCTGTGCACCTGGACGATCGCCGCGCCCGCCGTGCGCACCCCCGCGTCGGCGTCGTCGCCGTCGAACAGTTCGTACGCCGACAGGTCCAGGCGGAGCGAGACGCGCACGCCCGCGTCCATGCCGGCGGCGACCTCCGCGGCCCAGTCGTGGGCGGCGGGCAGGTGCTGGGGTCGGCGGTCGGCGAAGGGCCTGCCGGAGGCGTGGGCGGCGGCGGGGGTGCGGGGCAGGGTGTCGGCGACCGCGTCCAGGAAGGAGCGCAGCAGCGCCTCCGGCTCGGGCAGCCGCAGTGGTCCGGACCCGGGCAGCGGCACCGCGTGGCCCTCGTACGGCAGGGCCGCGGCGATCGCCCTGAGGTGCGCGATGTCGTCCGGGTCGAGGGGTCCGGCCCGCCACGCGTCGTGCCCGGAGGGCGTCAGGCCGGGCAGCAGGCGGCCACGGGCGACCAGCCCCAGGGCGTGCAGCGCGGCGGCTCCCCAGCAGGCGGTGGCGGGGTGCGCGCCGGCCTCGCGGCGGGCCCGGACGAGAAGGGGCAGCGCCTCGCCGACCGGCAGGCAGAGCGCGCGGGCGCTGCGGCGCCGTACACCCGCGCCGTGCGGTCGTACGACCGTGAGCTCCGTGGTCCCGTCCGCAGGCGATCCACCGTCCGGGTTGCCTTCCGGAAGCGACCCGCCGTCCGGGTCCCAGAAGGCGATGCGTCCGTCCCGCGGGAGGGGCGCCGGCAGGTAGACGGCCGCCATTCGCAGCGGTACCCGCTCGGTCACCGCAGCCCTGTCGCTCATACGACCTGTCACCTCCCGCCCGTGTGTCGGATCAGACGTCTTCGACTCTACGGGCGGGGTCTGACAATCGGCCCCGGCGACCGGGCCGGGGCCGGTCGCGTCAGGGAACCGTGCGGGAGACGACGTAGAAGAACGGGTTGTTCGGGTCCGCCAGGCTCATGACGATGTCCTGGGTCGGCTTCGGGTTCTTCTGCTTGTGGACGAGGCCGTACCAGGGGCCGGGGCCGGTGAACTTCCAGCCGGTGATCTTCTGGTCGCGCGCGCTGATGGTGATGTCGCCGCGCTGGAAGTCGGAGCGCCTGACGCCCAGGTCGGCGAGGAAGACGTCCAGGTTCCGGAGCGGGGTCTGGAACTGGACGTAGAGGCGGCTGGTCTTCCAGTTGTTCGTCTCGTAGTAGGCGACCTTGCCGGACGGGTGCGGCATCGGCACCTCGTACAGGCGGCGCTGCACCTTCGACGGCCAGCCCCTGGTCAGGCCGGTCGCCGAGTACTTCGCCTCCTTGTCCTTGCCGGCGTCGCGGCTCTGGTTGGCGGAGATCACCAGGTAGCCCGCGGGGACGCCGATGAGCAGCACGATGATGAGCAGGGTGAGCGCCCGGCGGCGGATCATGTGGCGGCGGTCCTCGACGGGCCCGGACGGCTCGTCCGGGGGCGCGGCCTGACGCGGCAGCGAGGCCGTCATGCGGTGTCCCGGGTGGAGCGGCGGGCCTCCGTGTACCGCGCGTAGCGTTCGTGGCGCTCGACGCGGCGGCGGTTGGCGCGGCGGAAGCGGCGGGCGACCAGACGGGCCAGGTCGGCGGCGCCGACCATGCCGGCCTCGGGGCCGAGCTGGGCGCGCACGATGCGGGCCTCGGGACGGTAGCCGCGGCCGGTGAGGTGGCGCTTGAAGGCGTCCCGGGCGGGGCCGATCAGCAGGTCGTCGGCGGCCGAGACACCGCCGCCGATCACGAAGCAGGAGGGGTCCAGGGCGGCCGCCAGGTTGGCGATGCCGACGCCGAGCCACTGGCCGATGTCCTGCAGCAGCTCGATGCACATCGCGTCGCCCTCGCGGGCCAGCTCGGTGATCATCGGGCCGGTGATGTCGCCGACGCTGCCCTTGACGTGCTCGATGATCCCGTACGCCACCGGGGAGTCGGCCGCGGCCAGCTCGCGCGCCTCGCGCACCAGGGCGTTGCCCGAGCTGTACTGCTCCCAGCAGCCGCGGTTGCCGCACGGGCAGCGGTGGCCGCCGGGCACGACCTGCATGTGGCCGAACTCGCCGGCGACGCCGTACTTGCCGCGCTTGACCTGGCCGTCCTCCAGGATCGCGCCGCCGATGCCGGTGCCCAGGGTGATCATGACGAGGTGGTCCTCGCCGCGGCCGGCGCCGAAGCGCCACTCGGCCCAGGCGGCGGAGTTCGCGTCGTTGTCGACCAGGACGGGCACGGCGAGACGGCCGGCGAGACGGTCGCGCAGCGGCTCGTTGCGCCAGGACAGGTGCGGCGCGAACAGGACGCGGTTGCGGTCGGCGTCGACCCAGCCGGCCGCGCCGATGCCGACGGCGTGCACGTCGTGCCGGTCGGAGAGGTCCAGGACCAGTTCGACGATCGTGTCCTCGACGACCTTGGGGCTCTTGGACTTGTCCGGCGTCTCGGTGCGGACCTTCTCCAGGATGTTGCCGTCGGCGTCCACCACGCCCGCCATCACCTTGGTGCCGCCGATGTCGATGCCGACGGTGGGGACACGGGGCGCGGTCAGGTGTGACCGGCGCTCCCTCGTGCCGACGGTGCGGAGCGCGGGGGCGCGGCGGGAGCCTATGGGGGCCGTGAAGTTGCCGTAGGTGCTCATCAAGGCCCGATTCTGCCTCACCGCGGGTAAGGGTGCTGTGCGGGGGAGCAAAGGCGGACGGGGGATGTGCGCCCAGTCCGGGTGGGGCGGACGGACGGCCGCGCGCCGGCAGGCCCTTCGATTGTCGTTACATTACGACCATCGGGCGGACTTCGCCGTACTCGTCCCCTACGTGCGCACCAGCAACTGGAACTCGAAGGAGTAGCGGGTCGGCCGGTAGGTGTGCGTGCCGTACTCGACGGCCCGGCCGGTGTCGTCGAACGTGACGCGCTGCATGGTGAGCAGCGGGGCGCCCTCCGGTTCGGCCAGCCGCTCGGCCTCGGCGGCCGTGGCGGCGCGGGCCCCGATCGTCTGCCGGGCACTGTGCAGGGTGATGCCGGCCGCGCGCATCATGCGGTACAGGCCGGTCGTCTCCAGCTGCTCCGTGCCCAAATCGAGCAGGCCCGGCGGGATGAAGTTGCACAGGTACGCCATCGGCTCGCCGTGCGCGAGGCGCAGCCGCTCCACCCGGTGCACATCGCCGTCCTCGGCCACCCCGAGGGCGGCGGCGACCTCGGCGGTCGCCGGGACGACGGTGTTGACCAGCACCTTCGTCGCGGGTCGCTGGCCGGCCGCCTCCAGGTCGTCGTAGAGGCTGGAGAGCTCCAGGGGGCGTTTGACCTGGCTGTGCACGACCTGCGTGCCGACGCCGCGGCGGCGCACCAGCAGACCCTTGTCGACCAGGGACTGGATGGCCTGGCGGACGGTGGGCCGGGACAGGCCGAGCCGGGCGGCCAGCTCGATCTCATTGCCCAGCAGGCTGCCCGGCGTGAGCGCTCCGTGCTCGATCGCCGCCTCCAACTGCTGGGACAGCTGGAAGTACAACGGCACGGGAGAGCTCCGGTCCACACTGAGCTCGAGCGACACGGTCGGGTCCACTTCTGGTTTCGGCACGGCCCGAGCGTAGCTCCACACGTTGTTGACGGGAAGTTGTGTAGTTCGGTTGTCCGGACATACGGATTGACAGCGTCCACACCAAACCCGCACTTTGTTTTCATGCGCATCGGGGTCATCGGTACGGGCCGCATAGGCACCATCCACGCGAACACGCTCAGTCGCCACCGCGAGGTCGGCTCTCTCATCCTCACCGACACGGACCCGGCCCGGGCCCAGGATCTGGCCCATCGTTTAGGAGAGACGGCGGCCCCCGGGGTGGACGAGATCTTCCGGTGGGGCGTCGACGCGGTGGTGATCACCACGGCGACCTCGGCGCACGCCGAACTGATCGGTCGGGCAGCACGGTCCGGGCTGCCGGTGTTCTGCGAGAAGCCCATCGCGCTCGACCTGCCCGGCACGCTGAGCGCACTCGCCGAGGTCGAGTCCGCCGGGACGATCCTGCAGATGGGGTTCCAGCGCCGCTTCGACGCGGGCTACACGGGCGCGCGGGAAGCGGTCCGCGCGGGCCGGCTCGGGCGGCTGCACACCGTACGAGCGCTCACCAGCGACCAGGCGCCGCCCGCGGCCGAGTGGCTGGCGCTGTCCGGCGGGCTGTACCGGGACACGCTGATCCACGACTTCGACATGCTGCGCTGGGTGACGGGGCGCGAGGTCGTCGACGTGTACGCGGCCGCTTCCGACGCCGGAGGGGCGGTGTTCCGCGCGGCGGGCGACGTCGACACGGGCGCCGCCCTGCTCACGCTGGACGACGGCACGCTCGCCACGGCCACCGCGACCCGGCTGAACGGCGCCGGGTACGACGTCCGCATGGAGCTGGCCGGGGAGCTCGACCAGATCGCCGTCGGGCTGGACGACCGTACGCCCATCGCGTCCACCGAGCCGACCGGGCCGCCGGCCGCGGACAAGCCGTGGACCGGGTTCCTGGAGCGCTTCGGGCCCGCCTACGAGGCGGAACTGGCCGCGTTCGTGGAGGTGGTGCTGGGCCAACGGGCCAACCCCTGCGACGGGCGCGAGGCCCTGCAGGCGCTGCGGATCGCCGAGGCGTGCGAGGTCTCCCGGCGGGAGCGCAGACCGGTGGCGCTCGCGGAGATCCCCGGCGGGGCGGAGTCCGCGTTCAGGTGAGCAGGCGTATCGCGGATGCGGTGGTGTCCGTGGCCAGGACGGACTCGCAGTGGGCGCACCGCAGGGCGTACGGGCGGACGACGTTGGTCTGGAGGAAGTCCGCGCCGGACTCCTTGGTCCTCGGGCAGTAGTAGCCGAGGTGCAGGCGCACCCACGGGTGGCTGGTGGGCGCCAGGCCCCGCTTGCCGTCCTTGGCGTCCTCGAAGGGCGCCCACCAGAAGTCGACGAGGGCCCGCAGGGCGAGCCGCCCGGAGCCGGTGGTGGTGTCGTACGCGGCGATGCGGCCCGCGGTGTAGTGGCTCTTGAAGCCGCTGCTGCCGGAGCACAGGGCCCGTTCGGCGCCGCGCTCGAAGATGGTGGTGCGGTCGGTCCGCTCGCAGATGAAGCAGTCCACGGTGAACTCCACCTTGGAACGCCAGTGCAGGTTGTGGAAGTCGTCGCCGTCGAGCCGTCCGGTCAGCTCGGCGGTGATCTCCGCGGTACGCAGCACGCGTGCCCCCTCGAAAGTCCTCGGCGGGCGTTCTACCAGCGCACCGGCAGGCTGCGCACCCCGCGCATCAGCATGCCCGGCAGCCAGTCGCCGGGCGGGCCGTCGAGGGCGAGGTCCGGGGCGCGCTCCAGGAGGGTGCGGATCGCGGTGCGCGCCTCGAGCCGGGCCAGGGGGGCGCCGAGGCAGTAGTGGATGCCGTGGCCGAAGGCGAGGTGGCCGCGGGCGTCGCGGCGGATGTCGAAGCGGTCCGGGTCGGGGTGGCGGGTGCCGTCCCGGCCGGCGGCGGTGAGGCCGACCATCACCGCCTCGCCGGGCGCGATGCTCGTGCCGCCGATCTCCAGGCGCTCGGCGGCGAAGCGGAACGTGGCGTTCTCCACCGGTCCCTCGTAGCGCAGCATCTCCTCGACCGCGCCGTCGATCAGGGTCATGTCCGCGCGCAGGGCGGCCAGTTGGTCCGGGTGGGTGAGCAGGGCGAGGACGCCGCTGCCGATCAGGTTCACCGTCGTCTCGTGGCCGGCGATCAGCAGCACGAAGGCCATACCGCGCAGTTCGCCCGGCGAGAGGCGGTCGCCGTCCTCCGCGGTGGTGCGGATCAGGTCGCTCAGCAGGTCGTCGCCCGGGCCGGCGCGGCGCTTGTCCTGGATCAGCTCCGTGAGGTACGCGGCGAGCCGCTCGAAGGCCGCGTACTCGCTCTGCGCGCTGGTGGGCGCGACGGCCTCCGTCGACACCTTGCGGAACTCCGCGCGGTCCATCTCCGGCACGCCCAGCAGCTCGCAGATCACCGTGATCGGCAGGGGGTACGCGAACGACTCCACGAGGTCGGCGCGGCCGTGCGGGAGCATCTCGTCGAGCAGGGTGTCGGTGATCTGCCGGATCCTCGGCCGCAGTTCCTCCACGCGGCGCATGGTGAAGGCACGGGAGACCAGGGAGCGCAGGCGGGTGTGCTGGGGCGGGTCGGCGATCAGGAGGTACTTCCCGATCAGCTGCTCGTCCAGGAACGTCATGCCGATCCTGGTGCCGTCCTTGGCGAGCCGCGGGTCCGCGAGGGCGGCGCGCGCCTCCTCGTAGCCGACGACGAGCCAGGTCTCGTAGTGCTCGTCGGGCACGGGCAGCCGCACCCGGTGCACCGGGCCGCGCTCGCGCAGCCGCGCGTACACGGGATGCGGGTCGCGGCGGAAGTCGTCGCCGAACTCCCCCAGGTCGATCACGTCCGTCATGCCTCTCCCCCGTCGCTTCCCGGCTCCCGCCCTCACCCCTCCCCCCGACAACGCCCGGCACCCGCCGCTAGTGCCCGTTCCCCTCCGCTTCCTCCAACAGCCCCGCGTCGTACGCCAGCAGGGCGATCTGTACGCGGTTGTTGAGGTCCAGTTTGGCCAGGATGCGGGAGACGTGGGTCTTGACGGTGGCCACGCTCATGAAGAGCCCGGCGGCGATCTCGGCGTTGGCCAGACCGCGGCCGACGGCGACGGCGACCTCGCGTTCGCGGTCGTTGAGGGTGGCGAGGCGCTCACGCGCGCGTGCCCGGCGGGTGTCGGCCGCGGAGTCGACGGCGTGGTCCATCAGACGGCGGGTGACGACGGGCGACAGCACGGGATCGCCGGCCGCGACCCTGCGTACGGCGTCGACGATCTCGGTCGGCGGGGTGTCCTTGAGGACGAACCCGGCGGCGCCCGCGCGCAGGGCGCGCAGGACCTGTTCGTCGGCGTGGAAGGTGGTGAGCACCACGACCTGCGGGGCGTCCGGGCGCCCGCGCAGTCGCTCCGTGGCCGTCAGGCCGTCCACCGACGGCATCCGGATGTCCATGAGCACGACGTCCGGGCGCGTGCGCTCGACCAGCGCCTCCACGTCGGCGCCGTCGGCGGCCTCGCCGACGATCTCGATGTCCTCGGCACCGCCCATCATGAGGGACAGTCCGGCCCGCACCAGAGGATCGTCGTCCACGAGGAGCAGTCTGATCGCAGTCATGCGCTCACAAAACCACGCCGCCCCCGCCCGCGCGGCGTGCTCGGCCCGCCCGGGGGCCTGAACTGCGGTACACCGAGGACGAACACCCGCGAGCGCACGGGCACACGGACCGCCGGTCACGGCACGCGCACGTGGCGGACACACGGACCGACGGTCAGGGCAAGCGCGCGTGGGCGAGCACACGGACCAACGACCACAGCACGCGCACGTGGGCGAGCACACGGACCGATGGTCATGGCACGCACGCGTGGGCGAGCACACGGACCGATGGTCATGGCACGCACGCGTGGGCGGGGCACACGGACAACGACCACGGCACGCGCGTATGGGCAGACGCGCCGACCGCCGGTCACGGCACGCACGTGTGGGGCGCGATCTCGGACACGGCGAGAGCGGACGGTACTGGCGCGGCAGGCTCACGCATCCCGGGCGCGGACAGTACTGGCGCGGCAAGCGGGGACATCGCGGGCGCGGACGGCGCTGGCACCGCGGGCACGTACGCGTGAGAGCCGGCCTCGGGCACCTCGGGAGGCGACGCGCCCTGGCGCAGAGGGCACGCGCGCGTGGATGGGCGCGCCTCGCCGGGGCGCGGTGGGCGGGGTCGGCACAGTTGCGGCGCACGTCACCCCCTGCGAACCGCCGCCTCATCCCCCCGCCCCCCACGAACCGCCACCTCATCCCCCCGCCCCCCACGAACCGCCACCTCATCCCCCCGCCCCCTACAAACCGCCACCTCATCCCCCCGCCCCCCACGAACCGCGGCCTCATCCCCCCGCCCCCCACGGCAACCATCCCCGCACCTCGAACCCCCCGTCCGACGCGACCCCGTGTTCCAGGCGTCCGCCGGCCAGTGTCGCGCGTTCCGTCAGGCCGATCAGGCCCTGGCCGGAGCCGGGGACGTGCGGGACCTCGCCCTCGGGGGGCGGGTTGCGTACCGTCACCGTCAGGCCCTCCCCCGGCGCTCCCGTGAGGGACACCGTGACCTCGGTGCCGGGGGCGTGTTTGCGGGCGTTGGTCAGGCCCTCCTGGGCGATGCGGTAGGCGGTGCGGCCGACGGAGGCCGGGACGGCGGCGGAGTCGGTGACACGGCTGTCGAGGGCGACCTTCATGCCGGCCTCGCGGGACTCGGCGACCAGCGCGTCCAGCGCGGCGAGCGTCGGCTGCGGACGCCCCGTCTCGTCGGGCTCCCCGGCCCGCAGCACGCCGATGATCTCGCGCAGGTCCTGGAGGGCCTCGTGGGCGCTCTCCCGGATGACGCCGGCGGCCCGGGCGACCTCCTCGCGGGGCGCGTCCGGCCGGAACTCCAGCGCTCCGGCGTGCACGCTGAGCAGGGTCAGCCGGTGCGCGAGGACGTCGTGCATCTCGCGGGCGATGGCCTCGCGCGCGAGCCGCTGCGCCTGCTCGGCCCGCAGCCGCGCCTCCGTCTCGGCGCGCCGGGCGCGGTCGCGCAGACTCAGCATCAGCTGCCGTTTGGACCGTACGAACATCCCCCAGCCGATGACCGTGAGCGTGAGCAGTTCGGCGAAGGCGACCGCGCCCGCGTAGGGCAGGTCGGGATCGGGGCGCATCCAGGAGAACAGCGGGATCAGCGCGAGGGAGACACCGCCGATCCAGGCGACGTACCGGAAGGGCCGGTGCACGGCGAGGCTGAACAGGACGACCATGCCGGTGCCGCCCGCCGTGCTGGACAGCAGCCCGACGGGGAGCATGGCGACGGCGAGGCCGACCGGCCAGCGTCGGCGCAGCCAGACGGCGGCGCAGGCCAGGGCGCCGAGGAGCTGGTCGAAGACGGCGAGGGAGTGCGACAGGTGCGGCTGGTCGTGCAGGGAGTTGGCGGCCGCGAGCGCGACGGCGACGGCCAGCAGGAAGCAGGTGACGTCGACGACCCAGTCCCGCGCGGTGCGCCGCGGCCGGGCGGACCGGCCGGCGTCGGGGTCGAGTTCGTGCAGTACGGCGGACGGGAAGAGCCACCGGTGTCCCACGACCCGCGCGGCGGCCGACGTCGCCTCTTCATCCCTCACGGTCGACAAATCTACGCAGGGAAGCCGCCGTTCACCCCTGCGCGAGGCCGATCGCCGACCAAAGTCGCGCCGCCGCAGACTTTCGGCGCGCAGGCACCCGTCGCGGGCAACCGCAGCCCCGGCGGACGCGGCTCGCCCCGCGGCCGATGTGGGGGGACCGCGGGGCGAGGGTGGTGCCGTGGAAAGCGTTGCCGGGAATCCGGCGGGTGAGCCGGAGTGCGGCAGGTGAGCCGGAGGCCCGGGTGAGCGCGGCCGGGCCCTCCGGACGGTCGCGCCGCTCCTCAGCGGACCGCCGGGCGGAGGAAGCCGCTCAGCAGCCGAAGTCGATCAGGTCGAACGTGGCGTAGTGGTCCGCCGTGTAGTAGTCCTCCTCGTACTCCTCGCCGGTGACGATGCGGCGAGCTCCGCGCGTGGAGGAGCCAGGCGTGATGACGGTGTACTCGTGGTAGTACCCGGACGGCTGTGAGGGGAGCACGCCTTCGCGGTTCTGGAAGACGGTGCCGTCCTGCGCGTACGGAAAGGGGCCGCCCGACGCGATGAGGTCGAGCGTGTCGTACGCCTGGGAGGGCAGGTCGCTGTAGCAGATGCTGCCGACGGAGGTGGCAGCGGCGTCCGCCGTGGTGGCGGAGACGGTGCCGCCCACGAGGAGGGCGGACAGAAGTGCGGCTGCGGCGCCGATCCGAGTGGCGCGTGGGGGGAATCTCATGCCCTCATGATGACGCGCGTAGATGGTGGCATGTCAATGACAACTCCGCAGAATTTCCCGTCAAGTCCGATGAGTTTTCCGGCAGTTAACGTGGGGCCGCGCGCCGCCACACGGCCCCCACACGGCGTTCGGTCAGGCGTTCTCGAGGAGTTCGTAGGAGCCGTATTCGGGCCGCCCGGCCAGGTCGTACGTCTGGATGGAGACCCCGGCGGAGGTGACGAGGCCGCCGGTGTGGCGGAACCTGGTCGGCAGGGCGCCCTCCGCGAAGAAGCGCAGGCCCGTGCCGAGCACGACCGGGAAGGTCGCCAGGTGCAGGGTGTCGACCAGGTCCAGGGCGAGCAGCGACTGCACGAGGGCGCCGCTGCCGTGCACCTGGAGCTCGCCGTCGGTGCGCTCCTTGAGGGCGGTGACCTCCTTGGCGAGGTCACCGCCGAGGACGGTCGTGCCGGCCCAGGAGGGGTCGGTGAGGGTGGCCGAGGGCACGTACTTCGGCAGAGTGTTCAACTGGGCGGCGACGAGGTTGTCGGGGTCGGTCACCTTGGGCCAGTACGCGGCGAAGATGTCGTACGTACGGCGGCCGAGGAGGAACGCGCCGGGGCGTTCGAAGACCTCGGTGACGAACCGGCCGAAGTCGTCGTCGCCGTAGACGAAGCTCCAGCCGCCGTGCTCGAAGCCGCCCCGGGTGTCCTCCTGGGGGCCGCCGGGGGCCTGGTAGACGCCGTCGAGTGTGACGAAGATCGTGGAGACGAGCTTGCCCATGGCGGGTTCCTGCTTCCTGGTGCGGGGTCTGCTGTCATCACCTCAGACCCCGCCGGCGCCCGCAACTCATCGGTGGTCGGCCGGGCCGGTCATCCCGCGTGCGTGGAGAACAGGCCGCCGGTCGGGCCCTGCTTGTCCCCGCCCTGGGCCTTCTTCAGGGCGTTCGCCAGCCCCTCGATGGTCAGGGACTGCAGGATCACCCGGCCGTTGCCCTCCAGGGTGGCCAGGGACAGGCCCTCGCCGCCGAAGACGGCGTTCATCAGGCCCTGGCGGTTGAGGCCGCCGACGCGCTGGACGCCGTACTGGATGCCCTCCTCGAAGGCGACGACACAGCCGGTGTCGACCTCGATGCGGCCGCCGAAGTCGGCCGGGTTGAGGTCGATGAAGTTGCCGGCACCGGCGATGATCACCGTGCCGTGGCCGGTGAACTTCTCCAGGATGAAGCCCTCGCCGCCGCTCATGCCGGTGCGGCCGCCCTGGAAGGCGATGCCGAAGTCGACGGTGGACTCGGCGGCCACGAAGGCGTCCTTCTCGGCGAACCACGCGCGCGTGCCGTCGAGCTCCAGGGCGCGCATCTCGCCGGGGAGCACGCCCGCGAAGCCGACGGTGCCCTCGCCGCCCTGGGAGGTGAAGTACTGGAACGCCAGCGACTCGCCCGCCAGCATGCGCTGGCCGACCTGCATGGCGGTGCCCATGGCCTGGCGCAGCATGCCGCCCATGCCGCCGCCTCCGCCCTGCTGCTGGCCGCCGCCGGACGGACCGGACAGACGGGTCTCCATGGTCACGTTCGCCGTCTTGAACAGGAACTTTCCGGCCTCGCAGTACACGGTCTGACCGAGCTGCAGGTTGACGACCGCCATCTGCATGGCGTTGCCGACGATCTCTTGCTGAAGTGTCACGCCGGGACAACGACGGAGGCGACCGGAAGAGTTCCGGCCCGCTCGGCGGAACCTCCTCCTCACATACGGACGGGCCGCGAAGTCACTCGTCCGGCGTCGGGGCGCGGCCCGTCCGGCGTCGGGGGCCAGCCGTCAGCCGCCCAGTTCCTGGTACCTGGCCCTCAGCGTCGCCGTGCCCTGCTCCGTCAGGGAGCCGAACAGGCGCAGACGGCTGATGCCTCCGTCGGGGTAGATGTCCACGCGCGCGTGCGTGCCGACGGACGGGGCCGGCAGGACGAAGCGGTGGTTGGTGTCGGGCTGGAGGCGGGTGCGCGGGAGGACCTCGCGCCAGTCGCCGTCCTCCCCGTCCCGCACGGACACCGCCGCCCAGCCCGCGCTGTTGCCCTTGAGGTACGCCGTGTCGATCTCCAGCGCACGGATTTCGGCCTGCGCGGCCAGGCGGTAGCGGATCCAGTCGTTGCCCTGGTCACGGCGCCGGCGCGTCTCCCAGCCGTCGTCCATCTTGCGGGAGCGGCCCGGCTGGATGGTGTTGGTGGCCGGCGAGTAGAAGAGGTCGGAGGCGTCCTCGACCCGGCCGCCGTTCTCCAGGGCGACCACGTCGAAGGTGCCGAGGACCGCCAGCCACTCCGGGTCGGGCACGACCTCGCCGTGCACGCGCAGGCGGGCGATGCCGCCGTCGGGGTGCTGGTTGACGCGCAGGTGTGTGAAGCGCTGCTCGACGGCGACGGCGAAGCCGTTCGCCGCGTGGCCGCCGACCGGGGTGCGCGGCACCAGGGTCGTCCACTTCACGTCGTCGCCGAGGAGTTCCCGCGGGGAGGGCGCGCCGGGGACGGACGTGCCCTCGACGGACACCGCCTGCGGGTGGTTGCCGCGGAAGTGGGCCGTGTCGACGACGACGCCCCGCACGACGCCGGGCGCGCCGAGGCGCACCAGCGCCCAGTCGTGGTCGTCGGCGGCGGGCCAGGGGTGCTCGGCGCTCGCGCCGCGCCGGCGGCGGGTCTCCCAGCCGTCCATGATCTTGCCCTTGTGCCCGAAGTGCTC
The DNA here is from genome assembly GCF_054850255.1 of Streptomyces sp. 7R007. Classification (NCBI taxonomy): domain Bacteria; kingdom Bacillati; phylum Actinomycetota; class Actinomycetes; order Kitasatosporales; family Streptomycetaceae; genus Streptomyces; species Streptomyces sp. 7R007. Next base: position 22,524 of record NZ_JBTWMV010000048.1, read on the forward strand.
GGGGTCGAACTCGGCGCGCCCGGGCACCAGGAGGTTCTCGCGCTGGGCGAAGAACTCGTCGTTGGCGGCGATGACACCGGCGCCCAGCTGCCGGTCGGCGAGGTTGGCGTACCGGGTGAAGGGGAAGTCGGCGGTGCGGTAGTCCGCGTACGGGTCGCCGCCTCCGTAGGGGTTCGCGTCGCCGGTGAAGCTCGGGATCGCCGTCACGAAGGGTGTCCTTTCGGGTGTCGGCCGCTGCGGGTGCGGGCGGGTCAGGGGGTGGGGGTGCGGGTCAGCAGCCGGCCTCTCGGCTCAGCAGCCGGCCCCTCGGCGCGGCGAACTCGCCGTCGGCGGCGATGCGTTCGCCGCGCAGCCAGGTCGACTTCACGACGCCGTACAGGGTCCTGCCCGCGTACGCCGTGACGCGGTTGCGGTGCTGGAGGGCCGCCGGGTCGACGGTGAACGTCTCGTCGGGCGCGAGGACCGCGAAGTCGGCGTCGCGCCCGGGCTCGATGGCGCCCTTGCGGGTGAGCCCGACCAGGTGGGAGGTCCGCGCGGACATCCAGCGGACCACGTCATCGAGGGTGTGCCCGCGCTCGCGCGCCGCCGTCCACACGGCGGGCAGGCTCAGCTGGAGTCCCGAAATGCCGCCCCAGGCGGTGGCGAAGTCGTCGGTCTTGAGGTCGGCGGTGGACGGCGAGTGGTCGGTGACCACGCAGTCGATGGTGCCGTCGGCCAGCGCCCGCCACAGCAGGTCCTGGTTGGCGGCCTCCCGGATCGGCGGGCAGCACTTGAACTCGCTGGCGCCGTCCGGGACTTCCTCGGCGGTGAGGGTGAGGTAGTGGGGGCAGGTCTCGACGGTGAGCCGGACGCCCCGCGCCTTGGCCCCGGCGATCAGCGGCAGGGCGTCGCTGGAGGACAGGTGCAGCACGTGCACGCGCGCGTGGAGGCGTTCTGCCTGGTCGACGAGGTGGGCGATCGCCGTGTCCTCGGCGTCACGGGGGCGGGAGGCGAGGAAGTCGGCGTACCGGGGGCCGCCCTGCTGCGGGGCCGCCGCCAAGTGGTGCGGGTCCTCGGCGTGCACGATCAGCAGGCCGTCGAAGGAGGCGATCTCGGCCATGGACCGGGCGAGCCGGTCCTGGTCGAGGTGCGGGAACTCGTCCACGCCGGACGGCGACAGGAACGCCTTGAAGCCGAAGACGCCCGCCTCGTGCAGCGGGCGGAGGTCCTTGACGTTGTCGGGCAGGGCGCCGCCCCAGAAGCCCACGTCTACGTGGGCCTTGTCGGCGGCGACCGCCTGCTTCGTACGGAGGTGGTCGACCGTGGTGGTCGGCGGGAGGGAGTTGAGGGGCATGTCGACGAGGGTGGTGATGCCGCCGGCCGCCGCCGCGCGGGTGGCGGTCCAGAAGCCCTCCCACTCGGTGCGGCCGGGGTCGTTGACGTGTACGTGGGTGTCGACCAGACCGGGCAGCAGCGCGTCGTCGCCGAGGTCCTCCAGGCGGGCGCCGGCCGGGACGGGGGCGTCGTGGGGCAGTACGGCCGTGATCGTGCCGGCGCGGACGGCGACCGAGGCGGCGCGCGTCCCCTCCGGTGTGACGACCCGCGTCGAGCGCAGCACCAGTTCTCCGTCGGACACCCCGACCCCTCTCTGCCGCCGTTAACTTCCACGTAACGGAATTCAACGTTCTGTTGAAGGAGTCTTCACTCCCGCTCCCGTACCGTCAAGAGCACGCGTCACCGCGGAGTCCCGCCGGACGACACTCTGGACGTTTCCACAAAGCGAAATTATGATTCCGGCAAGCAGAACGTAGCTATGCACCATCAGGGAGTCAACCGACCCCCGGGTAGGCTTTGGGCCTTCCTGCCAGGCCCTTCCTGCCAGCCCCGAAAGGAACGCGCCGTGCCGACGTCCAGCGCCAGCACCACCGACTCCGCCAGGTCCTCCGCCGGCGGTGGCGTCCAGTCCCTCGAGCGCGCCTTCGATCTGCTGGAGCGGATGGCGGACGCGGGCGGCGAGGTCGGCCTGAGCGAGCTGTCCGCGACCAGCGGGCTGCCGCTGCCCACCATCCACCGCCTCATGCGGACGCTCGTGGTGTGCGGTTACGTCCGTCAGCAGCCCAATCGCCGCTACGCGCTCGGTCCCCGGCTGATCCGCCTCGGCGAGTCCGCCTCCCGCCTGCTCGGCACCTGGGCCCGCCCCTACCTGGCGCGCCTGGTCGAGGAGACCGGCGAGACGGCGAACATGGCACTGCTGGACGGTGACGAGATCGTCTACGTCGCCCAGGTGCCGTCCAAGCACTCCATGCGCATGTTCACCGAGGTCGGCCGGCGCGTCCTGCCGCACTCCACGGGCGTGGGCAAGGCCCTCCTCGCGGGCTTCCCGGACGACGAGGTGCGGGCGCTGCTGGCCCGCACGGGCATGCCGGCGGCGACGGAGAAGACGATCACCACGCCCGAGGGCTTCCTCGCGGCGCTGGTGGACGTCCGCCGCCAGGGCTACGCGATCGACGACAACGAACAGGAGGTCGGCGTCCGCTGCCTGGCGGTGCCGGTCCCCGACTCCCCCACCGCCGCGGCCATCTCGATCTCCGGCCCGGCGGGCCGCGTCACGGAGACGGCGACGGACCGGATCGTGCCGGTGCTGCAGCAGGTCGCGACGGAGCTGTCCCAGGCGCTGGCCACCCAGAACCCCGCGTGAACTAACGCTTCCCGCGCGGCGGTTCGCCGAACAGCTCCACCGCGTCCCGCACCTCCGTGAGCCCGCGCGACAGCGCGCTCACCGAACCGATCGCGCCGGCGATCACCAGCAACGAGCGGCGCAGGCGCGGCACTTCGGGGCTCCCGTCGATCGTCATGGCGGCCAGCGCGGCGAGTTCGTCCTCGGCGATGGCGCGGTCGGGGAACTCGGCCGGGTGCGCGGCGAGTTCGCGGCGCAGCCGGGACACCGCCGTCCGCAGCCCCGCCACCCTCGGGTCCTCGTCACTGCCGGTCACTGGTCTCTGCCCCAAGCTCCGCAACACAGCTCTCCCCCTCGCACGTCCTTGCGCGCCGTCGTCCGGTGAATCCCGCCCGGCGGTCCCGTCGTGTCCCGTGGCGTTGGTCGGGCGCCGGGGGACGCGGGTCAGTAAACGCCACGCGATGCCCGCCGCGCCACCGTACGGACCGAAATTCAACCCCGGGAAACCGGGCACTCGCCCCGATGTCAGGTATGCAGGACGCATGACGGAGAACGAGGACCGGATCGCGGGGCTGCTCCTGGCCGCGGGAGGCGGGCGGCGGCTCGGCGGGCGGCCCAAGGCGCTGCTGGAACACCGGGGCCGGCCGCTGGTGGAGCACGCGGTCGGCGTACTGCGCGCGGCCGGGTGCACCCGCGTCCACGTGGTCCTGGGAGCACGGGCCGCCGACGTGCGGGAGCGGGCGGAGCTGGGCGGGTGCGTGCTGGTGGAGAACCCCGGATGGACGCAGGGGATGGGGACGTCGCTGCGGGCCGGGCTGGAGTCGCTCGCCGGGACGGGGGCGCGGGCCGCGCTCGTGTCGCTGGTGGACCAGCCGGGGATCGGGGCGCGGGCGGTGCGGCGGGTGCTGGCCGCGTACGAGGACGAGTCGTCGCTCGTCGCGGCCGCCTACGACGGCGTACGCGGGCATCCGGTGCTGCTGGGCGCCGCGCACTGGGCCGGGGTCGCCGCGAGCGCGAGCGGGGACCGCGGCGCCCGCGCCTACCTCACGGCGCACGCGGCGTCGATCACGCTGGTCGAGTGCGGGGACGTGGCCCAGCCCTACGACATCGACACCGAGGCCGATCTGGTCCACCTTGAGTGAGCCCGGTGGCACGGAGCGCCACCTTTCCTCGACCCGGAGAATCTCGACATCAACAAACCATTGAAGTTCCACGATGAGGAAACTAGTATCCACTGCTCAGAAGCGCCCGACGGGTTCGAGGGCGCCGCTCGCCGTACCCGGTTCGACTGGCACCCGGTGCCACCGCTGAAGGAAGTGACCGCTCATGTCCGCACCAGCGCCGTCCCCGCTGGCCATCGTCGACGCCGAGCCCCTGCCCCGGCAGGAGGAGGTCCTCACCGAGGCGGCCCTCGCCTTCGTGGCCGAGCTGCACCGGCGCTTCACCCCGCGCCGTGACGAACTCCTCGCCCGCCGCGCCGAGCGCCGCGCCGAGATCGCCCGCACCTCCACCCTCGACTTCCTCCCGGAGACCGCCGCGATCCGCGCGGACGACTCCTGGAAGGTGGCCCCCTGCCCGCCCGCGCTCCAGGACCGCCGGGTCGAGATCACCGGCCCGACCGACCGCAAGATGACCGTCAACGCCCTCAACTCGGGCGCGAAGGTCTGGCTCGCGGACTTCGAGGACGCCTCCGCACCGACCTGGGAGAACGTGGTCCTCGGCCAGCTCAACCTGATCGACGCCTACACCCGGAACATCGACTTCACGGACCCGGCCTCGGGCAAGTCGTACGCCCTGCGCCCGGACGACGAACTCGCCACGGTCGTCATGCGCCCGCGCGGCTGGCACCTCGACGAGCGCCACCTCCAGCTGGACGGCGAGCAGGTCCCCGGCGCCTTCGTCGACTTCGGCCTGTACTTCTTCCACAACGCCCAGCGCCTGCTCGACCTCGGCAAGGGCCCCTACTTCTACCTCCCGAAGACCGAGTCGCACCTCGAAGCGCGCCTGTGGAACGAGGTGTTCGTCTTCGCGCAGGACTACGTCGGCATCCCGCAGGGCACCATCCGCGCCACCGTCCTGATCGAGACGATCACGGCCGCGTACGAGATGGAGGAGATCCTCTACGAACTGCGCGACCACGCCTCCGGGTTGAACGCCGGCCGCTGGGACTACCTGTTCTCCATCGTCAAGAACTTCCGTGACGGCGGCGCCAGGTTCGTCCTGCCGGACCGCAACGCGGTCACGATGACGGCCCCGTTCATGCGCGCGTACACCGAACTCCTCGTGCGCACCTGCCACAAGCGCGGCGCGCACGCGATCGGCGGCATGGCGGCCTTCATCCCCTCGCGCCGGGACGCCGAGGTGAACAGGGTCGCCTTCGAGAAGGTCCGCGCCGACAAGGACCGCGAGGCGAACGACGGGTTCGACGGCTCCTGGGTCGCCCACCCCGACCTGGTGCCGATCGCCATGGAGTCCTTCGACAAGGTCCTCGGCGACAAGCCGAACCAGAAGGACCGGCTGCGCGAGGACGTGCACGTCGAGGCGGCCGACCTGATCGCGGTCGACTCCCTGGACGCGAAGCCGACCTACGCGGGCCTGGTCAACGCCGTCCAGGTGGGCATCCGTTACATCGAGGCGTGGCTGCGCGGCCTGGGCGCGGTCGCCATCTTCAACCTGATGGAGGACGCGGCCACCGCCGAGATCTCCCGCTCGCAGATCTGGCAGTGGATCAACGCGGGCGTCGAGTTCGAGAACGGTGAGAAGGCCACTCCGGAGCTGGCGCGCAAGGTCGCCGCCGAGGAACTGGACGCCATCCGCGCGGAGATCGGCGAGGAGGCCTTCGCGGCCGGCCACTGGCAGCAGGCCCACGACCTGCTGCTGACCGTCTCCCTCGACGAGGACTACGCGGACTTCCTCACCCTCCCCGCCTACGAGCAGCTGCGCGGCTGACGACCCGTCACCTGTCCGAGTGGCCCAGGGACTTCCCCGGGGCCACTCGGTCGCGTACGGCCTGCTTGACGGCCGTCGGCTCGGGGAAGCCCTGCTGCCCGCGGTCCCAGACCACCTCGCCGTCCACGCGCACGACGAACACGCCGCCCTTGCCGGGCTTGAGCGACAGCTCCCCGAGCTCGGTCTCGAAGGTCGTCAGGAGCTCCTGCGCCAGCCAGGCCGCCCGCGGCAGCCAGCGGCACTGGGTGCAGTACTCGATCTGCACGACGGGCGCGACGGGTTCGACCAGTTCCCCTGTTCCGACGGGTTCGACGGGTTCGACGGGACTCATCCGAGGTGCACCGACCAATCCTGTTCCGCGGCCGGCTTGCCGTGCAGGTCGGGGACCCGCTTGAGCCAGTCCGGCCGGCCTTCCTGTGTGCGCGCCGCCCGGCGGGCCTCCTCTGCGGCGAGTTCCTCCCGGGTCGGGAAGTCGGTGGGCAGCCAGGCCGCGGAGGCCCGCACGCGCGCGTGGAGATAGCCGACGTACGCCTCGCGCATCTCGGCCGGGGTCGCGAAGTCGGTCAGCCAGTCCTCCGGCACCTCGGCGACGACCTCGCGCAGCAGGTCCTCGGTCACCCTGGGCGCCAGTTCCGCGTCGGCCGCGCGCACGTCGGGGCCGTAGTGGCCGAGGGCGTGGTGGCGGAAGTCGTAGGCCTTCGCCGGGTCGGAGCCGTCCCAGCGGTGGTGGAAGACCAGGGCCGCGCCGTGGTCGATCAGCCACAGGCGCGGCGGCACGGTGCCGAGCGTCGGCCAGACCATCAGGTTGGAGCTGTGCACCGTACGGTCGACGTTGACGGTGAGGGCGTCCAGCCAGACGATCCGGCCGGCCTCCAGGGGATCGACCGGGAAGACCCGGGCGACCTCGGGGGTGAAGTCCTTCGCGCCCGGCAGGTAGTCCATGCCGAGGTTGACCCCCCGGCTGGCGGCGTGCAGGTCGCGCACCTCCTGGTGCGGCTCGCTCTCCGCGATCGCCGGGTCGAAGTGGACCAGGACCAGTTCGGGGAAGCGCAGGCCGAGCGCCCGGGCCAGCTCGCCGACGATCACCTCGGCGACCAGCGCCTTGCGGCCCTGCGCGGAGCCGGTGAACTTCACGACGTAGGTGCCCAGGTCGTCGGCCTCGACGACCCCGGGCACGGAGCCGCCCGACCGCAACGGGGTCACGTATCGCACAGCAGTCACATCGCGCAGCACACCGGCCAGGGTATGTCAGCCCTCACCCGGCCAGCGGATTCGGCAGCGGCAGATAGCGGGCGTCCGCGCCGTCCGCGCCGGTCCAGCGCAGCAGCAGGTTGGTCTTGCCGGGCAGGGTGGGCGCGGTGAGCAGGGCGGCGGTCTCGGGCAGGCCGGTGCGGGTCAGGGCGCGGCGGGCGGCGGGCCAGGGGTCGAGGCCGGGGTGGTGTTCGGCCAGGGCGGCGGCGACCTCGGTGAGGTGGTTGACGACCAGGCAGTACACCAGCCGCTCCCAGCCGGCCGCCCGGGGGACGTCCGCGAGCAGCTTCACGCCCTCGGCGTCCCGGAACAGCGCCCGCACGGGCGTGCCGGCGGCGTCGACGGCGACCAGCGTGTTCTGCAGATGGGCCTCCAGGACGACGCCGTGGTCCGCGAAGGCGGCCAGCGCCGGGGGCACGACGGCCGCGAGATACGCCTCCCACCAGGCCGCCGGGTCGGCCGCGTGCTCCAGCGGGCTGCCGTCGAAGCCCTCCACCAGGCCGGCGGCGAGCAGCGGGGTCGCGCCGGGCGGCAGCTTGGCGCGCAGTCCGTCGCGGACGAGGACGGCGAGTTCCTCGAAGGCGAAGCCGGCGGTGCGGTAGCCGCGGTCGCTCAGCCAGGCGGCCGGGCCGCCGGCCAGGGCGCGGGCGGCGGCGCTGTCGGTCCGGCGCAGTGTGCGCAGGTCGTGGCGCCACAGCCGGCGGATGTCGTTGGTGATGCGGACGTCGAGGCTGAACTTGAGGAACAGGTCGTCCCCGGGGGCGTAGAGGGTGCGGACGGCGGCCGTGGGAAAGGCGTCGAAAGCGGTCTCGCCGAGCCGGATCAGGCGGCCGTCGGCGAAGGCGTCCGTCAGGTCGAGCAGCTCCAGCTGCCAGGGATGGGCCGGCAGCAGCCGGTAGCCGGGCGGGGCCTCGCCGAGGGCGTCGAGCGCCGAGGTGTCGCCCTCCTCGACGACCGTGTCCGCGCGCACCCCGAGCAGGGTGAGCGGGAAGCGGGCGTACGCCTCGGGGGCGTACGGCAGCCAGGCGGCGACCGGGCCGCCGCCGCGCGCCTTCGGGGCCGGGTGGCAGGGGTGGCCGGTGACCAGGGACTGCTCGGAGCGCAGGTACGGGTCCTCGGGCGCCGTGGTCCGGGCGCGGGCGGCGAGCAGGGCGGCCACGGCGTCCCGGCTGTCGATCATCTCGGCGGGCAGCTCGTGGTTGGACAGGCCGGTGTGACGGCGCAGCTCCTCGGCGACCAGTTTGACCAGTTCGGTGTGGCCGACGCGGTGCCAGCGGCCGGCCGCGTACACCTCGGGGGCGGTGGGCCGCCGGGTGCCGGTGACCCGCAGCAGCCGGTCCACGCCGGGCAGGCGGTAGGTGCGGTCCGCGACCGGCTGCGCGACCTCGCGCAGCAGGCAGTTGAGCAGGGGCGCGACCGCGTAGGCGTCGGCGCGGGCGGCCGCGTCGGCGTCATCGGCGGGCGGGGGGATGAGATCCACGCGTTCCACTCGTTCCCAGGTGTGCGTTTCGGGCGGAGACGATCAGTATGGATGCCGTCACGCCCTGTCCGTGACGCCCTACTCGTACCCGAGGAGCCCTTCCGTGCACCGTCCGCACCCCGCCGAGGCCGAGGTCGCCGAGGAACTGGCCGCCCTGCGCCCCGGTCTCGTGGCCCGCTACGAGGCCGCGCTGCCGGGAGCCCGGGCGGCCGTGCTGACCCGGCTGTGGCGCGCGCTCGCGTACGAGCCGCTGCCGTGGATCGCCGGCCGGGACGGCACCACCCTGCGGCTGCGGGACGGCCGCCGGCTGCACGGCCCGGCGTGCGACCCGTACGCCACCGCCGCGTACGTGACCTCGGTGGAGCTGGACGGCACGCCGTACGACCACCCGGCACGGCTGATGGCCGCTCTCGCGGTCCCGCACGGGACGGACTTCGCGGGCGAACTCGCGCACAGCGTGGCCTCGTTGGCGTTGTCGCGGGCGGGGCAGGGGGCCCGCCCGGAGGAGCGGCCCGGTTCGGACTGGGAGTGGGAGCAGCGGGTGGTGGACGGGCATCCCTACCATCCCAACTGCCGTTCCCGGCCCGGTTTCTCCGTCGCCGAGCAGTTCGCGTACGCGCCCGAGCACCGGCCGGTGGTGACGCTGGGGACGGTGCCGCTGCGGGAGCGGGAGTGCGTGGTGAGCGGGGCGTGGCCGGGGGAACTGCGGGATGGGGGGCGGTTGTTGCTGCCGGTGCATCCGTGGCAGGCGGAGCACGTCCTGAAGCGGTCCTGCGAGGAGTGGGCCGCGGCGCGTCCGCTGATGTCGCTGCGCACGCTCGCCGTGCCCGGCGGGCCGCACGTCAAGACCGCGCTGAGCGCCCGGCTGACGTCGTCCGTGCGGGACATCTCGGTCTCCTCGGTGTCGCTGTCGGCGGCGCTCTCGGCGTTCGGGGAGGCATTGGCGGCGCGCACGGGCGGCCTGTTGCACGTCACCCGCACGCTGGGCGCCGCCGCGGCCGGCTCCCCCGACCTGGCGGCGGTGGTGCGGGAGTCGCCGCAGACGTACGCGGCCACCGACCGCGGCGAGCGGGTGGTGCCGGTGGCCGCGCTGGCCACCACGGACCTGCCCGCATCGCCGCGCCGGCTCGTCGACCTCACGCGTCTCGCCCTCACGGTGTGCCTGCGCCTGCTGGACCTCGGTGTGGCCCTGGAGGCACACGGCCAGAACCTGCTGGTCGTGCTGTCGGGGACGGGTGCCCCGCTGCGCCTGGTCTACCGCGACCTCGCCGACATCCGCGTCAGCCCCGCCCGGCTGGCCCGGCACGGCATCCCGGTGCCGGAGCTGACCGCACGGGTCGTCACGGACGACGAAACCGCCCTGCGGCGCAAGCTGTTCGGCTCCCTGGTGGGCGGCGCGCTCGCCGGTACGGCGGGTTCGGCGCCGGCGCTGCGGGCGGCGCTGGAGACGGTCGTACGGGAGCTGCCGCGCACCCCCGACGTGGTGGCGCTGTGCGAACAGCCGCTTCCGGTGAAGGCGTTGACGCTGATGCGGCTGTCGCCGGGAATCCCCGGCGACCAGTGGACCGCTCTGCCCAACCCGCTGCGCTGACCTTCCGCTCCCGCCCCTGACCGCTCGTTTTGGATCACGGCGGCGCCGCTCCATAAGATCCGTCGATGATCAGAACACAACGGCTGGCGGCAGGCGTCTGTGCCCTGCTGGCCGCACTGACGGCCGGGTGGGCGTTCCCGGCGACGGCGGCCGCCGGCGAACCCACGGGCGAGGCCACGCCGAGGGTCGACCTCGTCCTCGACGTCAGCGGCTCCATGAGCACCCGGGACATCGACGGCGGCACCCGGATGGCGGCGGCGAAGCGGGCGTTCAACGAGGTGCTGGACGGCACGCCCGAGGACGTGCAGCTCGGCATCCGCACACTCGGCGCCAACTACGCGGGCGACGACCAGAAGACGGGCTGCAAGGACACCGCGCAGCTGTACCCGGTCAGCACGCTGGACCGCACCGAGGCGAAGACGGCGGTGGCGACGCTCAAGCCCACCGGCTGGACGCCGATAGGCCCCGCGCTGCTCAAGGCGGCCGACGACCTGGGCAGCGGCGACGGATCCAAGCGCATCGTCCTGATCACCGACGGCGAGGACACGTGCGCCCCGCTGGACCCGTGCGAGGTGGCCCGCGAGATCGCCGCCAAGGGCATCGGCATGACGATCGACACCCTCGGCCTGGTCCCCAGCACCAAGCTGAACAAGCAGCTCAGCTGTATCGCCGAGGCGACCGGCGGCACGTACACCTCGGTCGAGCACACCGACGAACTCACCGACAAGGTCAACCAGTTGGTGGACCGGGCGGCCGATCCGGTGGTGACGCCGGTGGCCACCGAGGGTGCCTCGCAGTGCGCGCAGGCACCCGCGCTGAAGTCGGGGCTGTACACCGACCGCGAGGAGTTCGGCCAGGAGCGCTGGTACCGCGTGGACGTCAACCCCGGTCAGGAGCTGCGCACTTCGGTGAGCGTGGGCGCGGACCGGGCGGTGAACCCCGACTACGGGGTGCTGCTGCGGGCGGTGACGGTGCACGGCCGCGAGATCGTGCGCGGCGAGGCCGCGGGCAACGGCCGTACGGACGTGATCTCGACGGGCCTGCGCTATCCCAAGGCGGACGGCGACGAGGACGACGCCCCGGCCGAGACGGTGTGCCTTGAGGTGACCAACTCCTTCTCGGCCGCCTCCGGGGTGAAGACCACGCCGGGGCTCCCGCTGGAGCTGACGGTGGACGTGGTCGACGGCCCCTCGCAAGCGAGCGACGTGGCCTCCTTCGGGCTGGGCCGCGGCTGGTGGCTGCTCGGGGTGCTGGTACTGGCCGGCTTCCTCGCCGGTGTGCTGTGGGGCTGGCTGTCGCGCTGGCGGGTCGCGGTCTGGAGGACCAACTGATGCGGATCACACGTGCGTTGGGCGCGGCGGCGCTGCTGCTCGGGCTCGCGGCCGCACCGGCCGTGGCCGACTCCTCGCCGTCCCCCTCGGCGTCGGCGGACGGTTCGGCGCCCACCTCGGCCGGTACGTCGTTCCGTACGGCGACGGAGATCGAGCAGGGCCAGGAGGCCACGGCGAGCGCCTCCACGGGCGACTACCTGTACTGGTCGTTCCCGGCGGACGCGGGCGAACGCCCCACCGTCGAGGCGACGGTGAAGCTGCCGGACGTGCACGGCGCGCAGACCTGGCAGATCGACGTGTACGACGGCCTGCGCCGCCGCCAGGCCTGCCAGTACGGCGCGCAGACCCGCACCGCGGCGCAGGGCGCGGCCTCGGTGGAACTGGCCTGCACGCTGCGCACCGTCCGGGCCTGGTCGGAGCCGTGGGCCGACGACCCGCTGCCGGGCACCTACTACGTCCGGCTCACGGCGGTGCGCCTCGCCACCGCCGACCTGGGCCTGCCGGTGGACACCTCGGTCCGCGTCGGCTCCAAGGACATCGGCGGCTCGGCGGCCGTGGACGGCTCGCTGGCGCAGCCGCTGGTGCCGGGGATCGCCGTCAAGGCGCAGTCGGACGAGGAGAGTTCGTCGTCGAAGTCGGCCGTGCTGTCGAGCATCGAGCCCGACGGCGGCTGGTCGTCCGGCTGGTGGTCCGACCGCTGGGTGTGGACGGCGGTGGGCGGCGTGCTGGCCGCGCTCGCCGGAGTCGGCGGATACGCGCTGACGCGGGGTTCGGGCCGGCCGTCACGGGTGCCGCCCGGCGCCTGACGGTACGTCAAGGGGCCTGCCGTACCGCCTGGTGCGGCAGGCCCCGGCCCTCCCCGGAGGGAACCTCACGCCTGCCGTGCCGCCTGGTCACGGCGGGGCCCCAGCCCCTCCCCCAGCGAACCTCACGTCTCCCGCAACGCCTTGGCCAGCGTCCCCTCGCCGGTGACGGTGACCCGCCCCGCCCGCACCGCCTCGGCCAGGTCCACCTCCCCGCGCGCCAGGGCCGCACACGTGTCGCCGTCCAGCACGAGCCGCGCGTCCGGCTCACCCGGGGCCGCCCCGTCGCCGTACACCGGCCCGTCCTGGGTACCGACGTACAGATGGAACTCCCCTTCCTCCAGCCGCACTTCGGCGACCCCTTCCCCCTGCCCGGCCAGCGCCCGCAGCAGCGGCAGCGCGAACCAGTGCGCCCGTACGGCGTCCGTGGGGCGCCGCTCGCCCAGCTCGCCCTCGCCCCACGCGCCGAGCGCCTGCAGCACCGGCAGCAACTCACGTCCGCGCGGGGTGAGTTCGTAGACGTAGGCGGCACCCGGCGGAGGCAGTCGCCGGCGCGTGGTCAGCCCGTCCCGCTCCATGTCCTTCAGCCGGGAGGCCAGCACGTCCGTGCTCACGCCGGGCAGGTCCGCGTGCAGGTCGGTGTAGCGCCGGGGACCGGCCAGCAGCTCCCGGACGATCAGCAGGGTCCAGCGGTCGCCGACCAGGTCGAGCGCGCGGGCGGCGGAACAGTACTGGTCGTAGCTTCGGCGAGGTGACATGCGACGCAGTCTAGACAAGTTGTTGGACTTTCCAAGCTCGAACTTGGTAAAACCAAGCATCACACGTAACCGGAGGGGCGAGCGCGCATGGAGTTCCGGCAGTCGAACAAGCTGAGCGAGGTCTGTTACGAGATCCGCGGCCCGGTGATCGAGCACGCCAACGCGCTGGAGGAGGCGGGGCACAGCGTGCTGCGCCTGAACACCGGCAACCCCGCGGCCTTCGGCTTCGAGGCGCCGGAGGAGATCCTCCAGGACATGATCCGGATGCTCCCCCAGGCGCACGGCTACACCGACTCGCGCGGCATCCTCTCCGCCCGCCGGGCGGTCGCCCAGCGCTACCAGACGCTCGGCCTGGAGGTCGACGTCGACGACGTCTTCCTCGGCAACGGCGTCTCCGAGCTCGTGTCGATGGCCGTCCAGGCCCTCGTGGAGGACGGCGACGAGATCCTGATCCCCGCCCCGGACTTCCCCCTGTGGACGGCCGTCACCACGCTCGCCGGCGGCAAGGCGGTCCACTACCTGTGCGACGAGCAGGCCGACTGGAACCCGGACCTGGCCGACATGGCGTCGAAGATCACGGACCGAACGAAGGCCGTGGTCATCATCAACCCGAACAATCCCACCGGCGCGGTCTACCCCAGGGAGGTCGTCGAGGGCATCCTCGACCTCGCCCGCCGGCACGGGCTGATGGTCTTCGCCGACGAGATCTACGACCAGATCCTCTACGACGACGCCGTGCACCACTCCGCCGCCGCCCTCGCCCCCGACCTGGTCGTGCTGACCTTCTGCGGCCTGTCGAAGACGTACCGGGTGGCCGGCTTCCGCTCGGGGTGGCTGGTGGTGACCGGCCCCAAGCAGCACGCGCGCGACTACCTGGAGGGCCTGACCATGCTGGCCTCCATGCGGCTGTGCGCCAACGCGCCCGCCCAGTACGCCATCCAGGCCGCGCTCGGCGGCCGGCAGTCCATCCGCGAGCTGACCGCGCCGGGCGGGCGGCTGCACGAACAGCGCAACGTGGCGTGGGAGAAGCTCAACGAGATCCCGGGCGTGTCCTGCGTCAAGCCCAAGGGCGCGCTGTACGCGTTCCCCCGTATCGACCCCAAGGTGCACAAGATCCACGACGACGAGAAGTTCGTCCTGGACCTGCTGCTGCGGGAGAAGATCCAGGTGGTCCAGGGCACCGGCTTCAACTGGCCGGCCCCCGACCACTTCCGCATCCTCACGCTCCCCCACGCGGACGACCTGGAGGCGGCGATCGGGCGGATCGGGCGGTTCCTGGGCGGGTACCGGCAGTGACGCGCTCCTAGCCTGGGCGCATGGGTGATCTCTTCCTCGTCCGGCACGGTGAGACCGAGTGGTCGCGGTCCGGGCGGCACACCGGGTGGAGCGACGTGCCGCTGACCGAGCGGGGGCGCCAGGAGGCGCGGCGGCTGGTGCCGCTGATCCGCTCGCACCGGATCGGGGCCGCGTTCGTCAGCCCGCTGCAGCGGGCGCGGGAGACGGCCGAGCTGATCGGGCTGGACGAGGCGCGGGTCGACGCCGACCTGCGGGAGTGGGACTACGGCGGGTACGAAGGCGTCACCACCGTCGAGATCCAGCGGGAGCGGCCGGGGTGGTTCCTGTTCACGGACGGGGTGGCGCCCGGGCCGCCGGAGCATCCCGGGGAGACGCCGGAGCAGGTCGGCGAGCGGGCCGACCGGATGCTGGCCAAGGCGGACGCGGCGCTCGCCAACACCGAGGGGTGCGTGGTGCTGGTGGCGCACGGGCACTTCCTGCGGGTCCTGACGGCCCGCCGGCTCGGACTGCCGCCCTCGGGCGGGGCGCTGTTCCAACTGGGCACGGGCACGCTGTGCCGGCTGGGGACGGAGCACGGGCGGCATGTGATCGCGGGGTGGAACATCCGGCCGTAGCGGTCCCCGACGGCCTGATCAACGACTCGCCGGGGCCGCGCGCGTGTGACGTCAGCCGGGCGGGCGGTCCCGTTCCGTGGGTGCGGCCTGCGGTGCCGTCCAACTGGCGAGGAGTCTGAGACGGTCCTCCGAGGGGGTGCCCGGCTCGGCCGTGTAGATGATCAGGTCGTGGACGGCCCGTTGCGGCAGCGGCAGGTCCAGGGAGCGGAAGGTCATCTCCACACGGCCGACTTCGGGATGGTTCAGCCGCTTGACGCCTTCGTGCCGGATCCGGACGTCGTGACTGGCCCACATGGTGCGGAACTCGGGGCTGAGCGTGGACAGTTCGCCGACGAGCTCGCGCAGGGCCCGGTCGTGGGGCTCGCGTCCGGCTTCGGCGCGGAGCACCGCGACCGTGGCCCTCGCGCCTTCCTCCCAGTCGGCGAAGAAGTCGCGGGAGCCGGGGTCGAGGAAGAAGTAACGGGGGAAATTGGCGCAGCCCCGGTCGCCGGTGGTGTCGCTGTCGAACATCGGCGAGTACAGGGCCCTGCACAGCGCGTTGCTCGCGACGATGTCCAGACGCCCGGTGCGTACGAAGGCGGGGGCCATGGTCATGGAGTCCACCATCCATTGGACGGCGGACGGGATCTCGACGTCCCTGCGGCGGTGCGGCCTGCGGCGGGCGGGGCGAGCCGCTCTGGCCAGTTCGAGCAGGTAGGTGCGCTCGTCCTCGTCGAGGCGCAGTGCCTGCGCGACCGCTTCCAGCACGTCCTCGGAGACGCCGCCGATGTGGCCCTTCTCCAGCCGCGTGTACCACTCGGTGCTCACGCCGGCGAGGGCCGCGACCTCCTCGCGCCGTAGTCCCGGAACCCGGCGGCGCCGGCTGGTGGGCAGTCCGACCCGGTCCGGGGTGAGCTTGGCGCGTCGGCTGACGAGGAAGTCGCGGATGGCCGAGCGGTGGTCCGTGTGACTCCCGGTGTGGTGTCCGGGCGGAGGTTCCATTCGCCCACGGTACCCACGGTCCGGCCGGCGAGGGAGGTTGAGTCCGTACCCCCCATGAACGCGACCTTGTCCGCTTCAGGCGGCGCCGGTTTCGTGGGGACCGGCGGACGTGACCGGCACTCCTTCACCTTCACCGCGAGCCGCCGTCCGCCCTCTCATCCCCACCTCAGGAGCATGACCATGACCACCAGGACCGTACTGATCACCGGCGCGACCAGCGGTATAGGCGCCCACACCGCGCGGTTGCTCGTCGACCGCGGCCACCGCGTGGCCGTCACCGGACGCGACGAGAGCAGGCTGAAGGCGTTCCTCGACGAGACCGGTCACCCCGACCGTCTGCTGGGCCTGGTCGCGGACGCGGCGGACTGGCAGGCCACCGAGTCGGCCGTGACCCGGACCGTGGAGCATTTCGGTGCCCTTGACGCGGCAGTGGCCAACGCCGGATTCATGTCCGGTGACTCCATCGGGGCCGGTAACCCGACATCGTGGGCGCCCATGGTCCTCACCAACGTCCTCGGTCCCGCCCTGCTGGCCCATGCCACCCTGCCCCACCTCGAAGCCACCGGCGGACGGCTGGTGCTCGTCGGCAGCGTCGCCGGGCTGAAGAACTCCCCCGCCAACCTCTACTCGGCCACCAAGTGGGCCATCACCGGGCTCGCCGAGAACCTGCGCCTGTACGCCACGACCCGCGGCGTCGGTGTCACTCTCGTCAACCCCGGCATGATCGACACGCCCTTCTGGCAAGGCGCCGGCGTTCCCCCCTTCGCCCTGCCGCCCCAGCCCGTCGCCGAGGCCGTCTGCTTCGCTCTCGACCAGCCGACGGGCGTCGACCTCAACACCCTGACCATCCGGCCCCTGGGCCAGCCCGCCTGAGAACGCCGTGGCGGTCGCGGCGGGTGGGTCGGTTGTCAGACCCCCGTCGTAGCCTTCCAGGCAGGTGGGAGGAGACAGGCCCGGGCCGGAAGGAGTACGCCGTGACACGACCGCCGACCGCCGCCCTGCGGCGTGTCATCGACGCCGCCGATCCCGTCACCGGGCGCCTGCGGGGTACGGAGGCGCAGTTGGCGGCGCTGGTCCGGCACGGGCTCGCCTTCCGGCACCCGCGCCCGCCGCACGACCACTTCCTGACGCCGGCCGGGCACCGGATACGGGAGGCCGAGCCCGTACCGGAGGACGCCGGGCAGGCCGCCGGGGTGTTCGCCGCGCGGGTCGGGGGCGAGGAGGCGCCGCCGCGGGGCGGGCCGGCGCGGGTGCGTGAGGTGCACAGTGCCTGGCAGGGGCTGCTGGAGCTGCGCCGGATGACCAACCCGGACGGGGCGACGAACCGGCCGTGCGGCTGGGAGCGCACGCATCTGGTGCAGGCCGCCGCGCTCGCCCTGGAGGCGGCCGGGCACCGGCCGGCGGGACCGGAGCCGGGCTACCGCGTGCGGGCGACCCCGCAGCCGGACGCCGTCGCCGTGCACGAGGCCGACCCGGAGGCGTTGCGGGCGTGCGGGGCCACGCTGGAGCGGGCGGGATGGCAGGTCGGCGAGCACAACGACCCGCGGTCCAGGGCGCGTTATCTGCTCGCATCGCCCCGGCGCGTGTGACGGGCGTGCCAAGATCGGTCGGGCGGGCAGCCGCCCGCAGGCAGACGTCCATGGCCAGAAGGGGAAGTCGTGAGCGAGCCGTTTTCCGTACCGGTGACCGTCCGCGGATACGAAACCGACATGACGGGCAATCTCAACCAGAGCGTGTACGTCAACTACGCGGAGCACGCCCGCTGGTCGCTGCTGCAGGCGGCCGGGATCACCCAGGCGGCCCTGATAGGCCGGGGCGTGGGCCCGGTCGTCCTGGAGATCACCGTCCGCTACCAGCGGGAGCTGCGCGCCGGTGACGAGGTCGAGGTGACGTGCGCCTTCGACTGGGTCGGCGGCAAGACGTTCCGCACCGAGCAGACCATCCGCAAGGCGGACGGCACGGTGGCCGCGGAGATCACGGCGGTGGGCGGCCTGCTCGACCTGAACGAACGCCGCCTGGTCACCAACCCCCAGAAGATCTTCCAGGAACTGTCCACCGACCCGACGTTCTTCGACGCCTGACCCGCCTCGGACACCTCGCGCCCGCACCTGCGCGGCAGGACGTGGCGCGCCCGGGGGCGTGGGCCGCGGTGCAGTGGCCGGCCCCGGCCGACGCCCCGCCACCGGCTGCGCTACGACGGCGCCCCGGCCGGGGCGTCGGTTTGTTGCATGTCGTAGGTTGCGCGGGACTCGGCGATGTAGACGCGGTTGCGTTCGGCCCAGTCGGTGAGGCGTTGCAGGGTTTCGTGCAGCTCGTGGGCCACCGGCGTGAGTGCGTACTCGACCTTCGGCGGGACCGTCGGGTGGACGGTGCGGGTGACGAGGCCGTCGCGTTCCAGGTTGCGCAGGGTGAGGGTGAGCATGCGGCGGCTGATGCCCTCGATGCCGCGCTCCAACTCCGTGAAGCGGATGGGCCCGTGGGCCGCGGCCACCAGGATCTGGACGCTCCACTTCCCCGCGACCCTGTCAAGAACTTCGCGGACCGGGCACGCGTGCGCGTTCACGACCTGGGAGGTAACACCGGTGTTCCTCTGGGACATCGAACTGCCTCCTTACGCCGCCCTCCATGGTTACGCACGATAAACCCCGTTACAAGTCGTGCACCTAGGAGGCCCTTGCCGTCATGCCGTCCCTGATACAGTCCGCGGCAGCCAGGACATCCCCGCCGCACCGGACGTACTCCCGCTGGACGTCCCTCGTCGTACTGTGCGCGGGCACGCTGATGACCATCCTGGACGGCAGCATCGTGACCGTGGCGATGCCCGCGATCCAGAGCGACCTGGGCTTCACCGGGCCCGGCCTGGCGTGGGTGGTGAACGCGTACCTGATCCCGTTCGGCGGGCTGCTCCTGCTGGCCGGCCGGCTGGGCGACCTGGTGGGACGCAAGCGGATGTTCACGGCGGGGCTCGCCGTGTTCACGGCCGCGTCCGTGCTGTGCGGGGTCGCCGGCAGCCAGGGCCTGCTCGTCGCCGCGCGGGCCGTGCAGGGCGTCGGCGGGGCGATGGCGTCGGCGGTGGTGCTCGGCATGCTCGTGGCCCTGTTCCCCGAGCCGCGTGAACAGGCCCGCGCCATCGCGGTGTTCAGCGCGGTCGGCTCGGTCGGGGCGACCCTCGGCACCTTCCTCGGCGGCGCCCTGACGCAGGCGCTGAGCTGGCACTGGATCTTCCTGATCAACCTGCCGATTGGCGTCGTGGCGTGGCTCGCGGCCGTGCGCGTGCTGGCGCCGGCGCGCGGCGCCGGGCTGGGCAGCGGCGCGGACTACCCGGGGGCCGCGCTGGTCACCGGCGCGCTGATGCTCACGGTGTACGTCATCGTCGGCGCCGGCGACCGCGACGCGACCGTCACGGCGCTGCTCGCCGCCCTCGCTCTCGCCCTCCTCGCCGGCTTCGTCCTCCGCCAGGCCCGGACCGCACGCCCGCTGCTGCTGCTGCGCCTCCTGCGCTCCCGGCTGCTCAGCGGCGCCAACGGCGTCCAGGTACTCATGATCGCGACGATGTACGGCTTCCAGTTCATCGGCGCGCTCTACCTCCAACGCGTCCTGGGCTTCGACGAGTTGACCACCGGGCTGGCCTTCCTGCCCGCGCCCGTCGCGATCGGTGTGCTGATGACGGCCCTGTCCGCGAGGGCGATCGCCCGCTTCGGGGCGTACCGGGCGCTGCTGGCCGGGCTGGTGCTGATCACCGTCGGCATGGCGCTGCTGAGCCGCGCGCCGGTGCACGGGGTGTACGTCACCGACGTCCTGCCGCCGATGCTCCTGCTGGCCGCCGGGTTCGCCGCGGCGATGCCCCCGCTGACCGGGCTCGCCATGTCGGGGGCGCGGCAGGAGGACGCGGGAGTGGCCTCCGGGCTCTTCAACACCACGCAGGTGGTGGGCGGTTCCCTGGGACTCGCGGTGCTGTCGACGCTGGCGGCGAGCCGGACGGACGCGCTGCTCGGCCGGGGGGCGCGGCTCGTCGCGGCGACGGCGGAGGGCTACCAGCTGGCGTTGCGGGTGGCGGCGCTGGTCGCGGCGGCGGCGCTGGCCCTGGCGGCGGTCGCCCTGCGGCCCCGCGCCGCCTGAACTCCCGCCGCCGCAGCGGCCGTTCAGTCCTGCCGGAACGCCTCCCGGTGGTCCTCGGCCCACTCCCGGTAGGTCCGCGCCGGCCGCCCCAGCACCGTCGGCACGTCGTCGGTGACGACGTCGTTGCCGCCCTCCTGGACGAACCGCGCGGTGACCACGAGGCCGTCCGCGTAGTGCTCGCTCAGACCGGAGGCCAGCAACTGCGCGCGGCGCTCCTCGGGCGACAGGTCGTGCAGCGGCACCGGGCGGCCGAGGACCGCGCCGAGGATGCCGGCCTGCTCGGCGGCGCTGAGCGTCTCGGGACCGGTCAGGGTGTACGTGTGCCCCGCGTGCCGGGGATCGAGCAGCGCGGCCACGGCGATCTCGGCCACGTCCCTGGGGTCGACGACTCCCTGGCGGCCGCCGCCCATCATGTTGGGCGCGGGGACGCCCTCCCTGACGGCCGCCGCCCAGGACAGCGTGTTGGAGGCGAAGGCGGACGGGCGCAGGACGGTCCACTCCAGGCCGCTCGCCCGTGCGGCCTCCTCGCCCGGCAGGTGCCAGGTGCCGAACTCGCCCAGCCGGGGGTCGCCGGTGCCGATGGCGGAGAGCTTCACGATCCGCCGCACCCCCGCCGCCCGGGCCGCCTCCACCAGAGCGCGGTCGTGCCCGGCGTCGTCCGGCCCGAACACCCCGACCAGGAAGGCGGCCTCGGCGCCCGCCATCGCCGCCTCGACCGACGCCCGGTCGCGGTGGTGGCCGTACGCCGTCTCCACCCCGGAGGGCACCTGGGCCCTGTCCGGGTCGCGGGTCAGGGCGCGCACCTTCTCCCCGCGTGCCGCGAGCTGTCGTACGACGTCACTGCCGATGGTGCCCGTGGCACCCGTCACTAGGATCATGCCCACCACGGTGGGCGGCGCACGGGCCGGAGTTCTTGGAAATTCCGGCACGGTTGCGGGCCCCCGGCGGGCCGGCGGCGCGCTTACGGTGGAGGGGTGACGAACGCCGTGTTCCGTGAGGTCCTGCCCACTCCCGAGGCGCTGCGCCCGTGGGTCGCCGCCATCGGGTCCGTGTCGGTCGGCGACGAGCCCGCGACGGAGCCGTTCGTGCACCTGCCCGAGGCGGCGACCCGGGTGGTCGTGCGCACCGGGGAGAGCGGCCGCCGCAGCACCCTGGTCGTCGGCCCCCGCGCCAGGGCCTCCTACCACCGGGGCAAGCGGCGCGTGTCCTGCGTCGAACTGCGGCTCGCGCCCGGCACCGTCCGCCCGCTGCTCGGCGTGCCGGCCCTCGACCTCGTCGGACGTGCGGTGCCGCTGGCCGACCTGCCCGGTTCCGTGGGCCCGCAACTGGCGGGCGAACTGGACCGGTTGACGCCCGAGGAGGCCCTCGCCCGGCTCGTCGAGGTGCTCCCCGAACGGCTCGCGGCGCATGCGGACCGCGCCCGGACCGCGTTGCTGCGGGCGGGCGTGGCCGCGCTGTCGGTCCAGGCGGGCCGGGCGCCGCGGCCGGTGCGTGCCGTGGCCCGGGAACTGGCCGTTAGCGAGCGGCAGTTGCGCAACCTGTTCGCCGAGGGCGTCGGCCTCTCCCCCAAGCACTACGCCCGCATCGACCGGGTCCGCACCGTCCTGGACCACGCCGCCACCCGCCCCTGGGCCGAACTCGCCGCCGCCACCGGCTACTACGACCAGTCGCACATGACGACCGACTTCCGCACCCTGATGGGCGTCCCACCCCGCTCCTACTTCACCGGCCGACTCCCCGAGGCGTCGCCCTGCCAGGCGGTACGGCCCCGCTGATCCCGGACGCGCCCGCCCGGCAGGGCCGTGGTCACTCGGAGGTGACGGCGGGCACCACCGGGGGGATCGCCCGCTGCGGATCGCGGCCCGGACTCAGGTGGTTGAAGACCAGGTTGAGCGCGAGGGCCGCGACGCAGCCCGTGGAGATGCCGGAGTCCAGGACGATCCGCGCGGTCCCGGGGAAGGCGTGGTAGAAGTCGGGGGCCGTGATCGGGATGATGCCGACGGCGAGGGAGACGGCGACGATCAGGACGTTGGTGTCCTTGTCCAGGCCGGCCCTGACCAGGGTCTGGATGCCGCTCGCGGCCACCGAGCCGAACAGCACCACCCCGGCGCCCCCGAGCACCGGGCGCGGTACGACGGCGATCAGGGAGGCGGCCGCCGGGCACAGGCCCATCAGGACCAGGAAGCCGCCGCCGGTGGCGACGACGTAGCGGCTGCGGATCCGCGTCATGGCGACCAGGCCGATGTTCTGGGCGAACGCGCTGCACATGAAGCCGTTGAAGAGGGGGCTGAGCGCCGAGCCGAGGGTGTCGGCGCGCAGGCCCGCGGCGATGGTCCGCTCGTCCGCGGGGCGTTCGACGATCTCGCCGAGCGCCAGCATGTCCGCGGTCGACTCGGTCATCGACACCACCATCACCACGCACAGGGAGAGGATCGCGGCGAGCTGGAACTGCGGCGCCCCGAAGTGGAACGGGGAGGGGAAGCCGACCAGGCCCGCGTCCGCCACCGGGCCGAAGTCCGTGCCGCCGACGGGGATCGCGACCACCGTGCCCGCGACCAGGCCGAGCAGCACGGCGATCTGCCGGACGAAGCCGCGGGTGAAGCGGCGCAGCGCCAGGACGAGCACGAGCGTCGCCGCCGCGAGGCCCAGGTTGGTCGCCGAACCGTAGTCGTCCGCCGCGGGGTCGGGACCCTGCGCCCAGCCGAAGGCGACCGGCAGCAGGGACACCCCGATGAGGGTGATGACCGTGCCGGTGACGACCGGCGGGAAGAAGCGGACCGCCTTGCCGAAGAAGGGCGCCGCCAGGAATCCGAGCAGACCGGCGACCATGACCGCGCCGAAGATGACCGGCAGCGCGTCGGCCCTGTCGTGGGTGGAGGCGACGATCGCCGTCATCGGGGCGACCCCGGCGAAGGTGACGCCGTTGACGAAGGGCAGGCGGGCGCCGATCTTCCAGATGCCGAGCGTCTGGAGGAAGGTGGCGAGGCCGGCGGTGAACAGGCAGGCGCCGGTGAGGAAGGTGAGGTCGGCGGCGGACAGGCCGACCGCCGCGCCGACGATCAGGGGCGGTGCGACGACTCCGGCGTACATGGCGGCCACGTGCTGCAGGCCGGTGGCCGCCATCTTGTGCGCGGGAAGTTTCTCGTCGACGGGGTGGACGGGCACTGCGTTCACTGCGGCTCCTCCGGGCGGGTGACACGTCGGCTCTGACGTGGGTTTCAGGGAGGTGGTGCGCGTGGGCATGGGGGCGCCTCCCGTTCGAGCGGAGTCGAGAAGGGGGAGGGCCCGGGGACGGTGGCCGTTCCGGGGCGCACGCGTCCACGTGCGCCCCGGAGACGGTCGTCATGGACCCGGCTCGGGTCCATGACCACCGGTCGAGGGCCGTCCCCCTCGACCGGAGGTCTCCAACCGGTCAGCCCTGCGCGGCGATGCGCGCCAGGCGCTGGGCCTGCTCCCGGGTCGAGCGGGCGATCGCGTCCTCGTCGACGTGCGACAGGCGGCCGTCCTCGACGATCTGACGGCCGTTCACGAACGACGCCGTGACCGGGGCCGCCGCACCGAAGACCAGCGCGGTGACCGGGTCGGCGATGGAGGCGTGGGCGAGGGTGTCCAGCCGCCACAGCACCAGGTCGGCCAGCTTGCCCGGCTCCAGCGAGCCGATCTCGCCCGCGCGGCCCAGGACCTGGGCGCCCCCGTAGGTGCCGAGGCGCAGCGCCTGGCGGGCGTTGAGGGCGGCCTCGCGATGGGCGCCGAGGCGATTGATGAGCAGGGCGTTGCGCAGCTCGGTGTGCAGTTCGCCGGACTCGTTGGAGGCGGTGCCGTCGACGCCGAGGCCGACCGGGACGCCGGCCGCCAGCATGTCCGGCACCCGGGCGATACCGGCCGCCAGGCGGGCGTTGGACGAGGGGCAGTGGGCGACACCGGTCTTCGTGCGGGCGAAGGCGGCGATGTCGGAGTCGTTCATGTGGACGCAGTGGGCCATCCACACGTCCTCGCCGAGCCAGCCGGTGGACTCGAAGTAGTCGGTCGGGCCCATCCCGAACAGCTCGTGGCAGAACTTCTCCTCCTCCACCGTCTCCGAGCCGTGGGTGTGCAGGCGCACGCCGAGCCGGCGGGCCAACCGGGCGCCCTCGCGCAGGAGTTCGGTGGAGACGGAGAAGGGGGAGCAGGGCGCCACGGCCACCTGGGTCATCGCGTCGAAGGAGGCGTCGTGGTGCTCCTTGACGGTGGCCTCGGTGGCGGCGAGGGCGCCGTCGAGGGTCTCGACGGCGAAGTCCGGGGGCAGTCCGCCGTCCTTCTCGCTGCGGTCCATGGAGCCGCGGGCGAGGGTGAAGCGGACGCCCGTCTCGCGGGCGGCGCGGATGATGGCGCCGGACAGGTCGCCGGAGCCCGCCGGGAAGACGTAGTGGTGGTCCATGGCGGTGGTCACCCCGCCGCGGGCCATCATCGCCAGGGAGCCCTGGGCGGCGGCGTGGACCATCGGCTCGTCGATGCGCGCCCACGTCGGGTAGAGGGCGACCAGCCAGTCGAAGAGGTTGTGGTCCGTGGCCAGGCCCCGGGTGATCCACTGGTAGAAGTGGTGGTGGGTGTTGACCAGGCCGGGCGTCACGAGGTGGCCGGTGGCGTCGATGCGGCGTACGACGTTCTCCAGGCCCTCGGGGGCCCGGCCCGCGCCGAGCGCCTCGATGCGATTGCCGGCGATGACGACGTACCCGCTCGGGTACTCGGTGTCGTGCGCGTCGACGGTCGCGATCGCGCAGTTGTCGATGACGATGCGCCGGGTGGCTGCCATGCTCGTTCCTTCGTCGTTGCGTGGGGAGGTCACGGCAGGGCTCACAGGTTGGTCAGGTCGGCCGGGATCCGCGCCTGGCAGCCGTCCCGCAGGACGGTCGCCTCGATCAGGCCGTAGGGCCGGTCGGCGGCGAAGTACACCTCGTTGTCGTTCTTCAGCCCGAACGGCTCCAGGTCCACCAGGAAGTGGTGCTTGTTCGGGAGGGAGAAGCGGACCTCGTCGATCTCGCCGCGGTGCTCGATGATCCGCGTGCCCATGGCGTACAGCGTCTGCTGGAGCGAGAGCGAGTACGTCTCCGCGAAGGCCTCCAGCATGTGCTTCCTGGCCTGCTGGTAGGACTCCTCCCAGTCGGGCGCCGGCTGGGCGTCGTCGGTCCAGTTGAACCGCCAGCGGCCCGAGACCTCGGTGGCGAGGATGCGGTCGTACGCCTCCGGCAGGGTGGTGTAGCGGTCCTTGACGTAGCCCCAGAACTCCGAGTCGGTGGAGTTCAGGACGGTCAGGTCCTTCAGGCCGGAGAGGACCTCCCAGGAGGAGCCGTCGTACGTGATCTGGGCGAGGCGGGTCTCCTGTCCCTTGCGGACGAAGGAGTGCGCGCCCTTGCCGGTGTGCTCGATCCGCTCCCAGGCGTACTCCTCGATGCGGATGCGGGCCCGGTGGATGGGCTCCTGGGAGGCGACGAAGTGGCGGGCGAGGTGGATGCCGAACTGCTCGGCGGACTCGATGCCGTGCTCCTTGGCGAACGCGTACACCGTGTTCTTGGTGGTGTCGGTCGGCAGCACGTTGGTGTTGGAGCCGGAGTAGTGGACCTCGTCCATGTCGCCGGAGAGCGACACGGAGACGTTGAGGTCCTTGATGTGGTGGGTGGCGCCGTCCCGTGTGATCTTGACGACTCGGTTCTCGGCCTTGCCGTACTGGTTCTGTCCCAGAATGGTGGGCATCTGTAGCTAGCTCCCTCGGTATACGGAGTAGCCGAACGGGTTGAGCAGCAGCGGTACGTGGTAGTGCTCGCCCGGCACGACGGCGAACGTGATCGCCACCTCCGGGAAGAACGCACCGGTACCGCTGTCCCGATTCGCGGGGGCGTCCTGCTGCGCATCGGCTTGGTTCTTCGCGAACTTCTCGAAGTACGGCTCGACGGCGAAGTCGAGCCGTACGTGGGTCGTCCCCTCCGGCGGTGCCGGCAGGTCCTTGCACCGGCCGTCCGCGTCGGTCGCCGAGCCGCCGAGCGCCTGCCACTGCGCTTCCCGGCCCGCGCGGACGGAGAGCCGGACGGCGACGCCCTCGGCGGGGCGGCCGACGGACGTGTCCAGGATGTGCGTGGACACGGAGGCGGTGGTGCTGGTGCTCATGGTTCAGGCTTCCTCTTCGGCGTCGGCGAGCTCTTCGACCAGCCGGGCCAGCCGGATACGGTTGATCTTGCCCAGCTCGGTGCGGACGATCTCGCGCTCCCGCTCCGGCGGGTTGCCGAGCCGCTCCCTGACCGCGTCCCGCATCTGCTCGGCGCTCTTGCCGGTGGCGCAGATCAGGAAGACGTGGCCGAAGCGGTCCTGGTAGGCCAGGTTCAGGTCGAGCATCTCCGCCCTGAGCTCCTCGGAGGCGCCGGCCATGCCGCGCTGCTCCCGGGCCGAGGCGGGGTCGCCGGGCCTGGGGCGGCCGATCGGCGGGTGGCCGGCCATGGCCTCGGCGAGGTCCTCGGCGCTCAGCTCGGCCAGGGCGGCGTCGCCGGCGGCGTAGAGGTCGTCGGGGGTGGCGTACGGCCGGGCGGCGAGCAGCCGCTTCGCCCACGTGGTGGAGGCGCACGTCTCGTGCAGGACCGCGAGGGCCGCGTGCTCCTCCAGGGCGTTGAACCGGACCAGGCCAGGGGGCGTGGAGGTCGGAGTCACGGGAGTCAGCTAACGCTCCCCCACGACCGCGCGTCAACAGTCTGTTGAAAATTCGGGGTAACGAAACCCGTCCGGAGCGTCGCCGGGACGGGGCCGCGCTCAGCTGTCCTTGTCGCGGTTGAGGTAGTTGTAGACCGTGAAGCGGCTGACGCCGAGCGCGCTCGCGACGGTCTCCACGCCGTGCCGTACCGAGAAGGCGCCGCGCGCCTCCAGTATCCGGACCACCTCCTGCTTGGCCTTGCGGTCCAGGTCGGCCAGCGGTTTGCCCTTCTTGCGCTCCATGGCGGCCAGGATGTGGTCGAGGGAGTCGGCGAGCTGCGGCAGGCGTACGGCGACCACGTCGGCGCCCTCCCAGGCGAGCACGACGTCGTCGGGGCCGGCCTCGTCGGGCGGGAGCATCTCTCCGCCCATGGCGTCGACCAGCGGCTTCACGGCCGTGATGAAGGGCTCGTCCCCGGTGCCGGTCACTCGGCGTCCTCCCCGACCACGTTGACCTGGAGGGAGACGCGGGTGGCGCCGGCCTCCAGGGTCTTGCGCAGCAGGGCGTCCACGGCGGTCAGCACCGCGTCGGCGCGGCCCTCCGCGGTGTTGCCGAACGGTCCGACGTCCACCGCGTCCAGTTCGGCCGCCTCCAGGACCTCGCGGGCGACCAGCGCGTGCCCGGGGGCCTCGTCGAGGTCGAAGGGTTCGGTCGTGAACTCCACTCTCAATCGCACGCGCTCAACCTAACGCGCGGCACGGCCTTTCGGGCATCCGCTTACGGCTTCGCCTTGCGCAGGAAGCCGCGCAGCCGCCGCAGCGGCCAGGTGTTGATCACGTCGTCCCGGGTGAGCCAGCCACGCTGGGCGGTGCCGATGCCGTAGCGCATGTTCGACAGGTGGAGCACGGAGTGCGCGTCGCTGTTCACGGCGAACCGCACACCGTGCCGGCGGGCCCGCAGGATGTCCTCGTCGCGCAGGTCGAGGCGGTCGGGGTGGGCGTTGATCTCCAGGGCCGTGCCGGTGCGGGCGCAGGCGGCGAAGACCTCGTCGAGGTCGGCGTCGATGCCGGGCCGCCTGCCGATGAGGCGGGTGGTGGGGTGGCCGATGATGTGGACGTACGGGTTCTCGCAGGCCCGCACGAGCCGTCGGGTCAGGGCCTCGCGCCCCTGGTTGAAGTGCGAGTGGACGGACGCCACGCACAGGTCGAACCCGGCGAGGAACTCCGGCGGCCAGTCCACCTCGCCGTCCGGTCCGATGTTCAGCTCGGTGCCGTGCAGCAGCCGCATCCCGCCGCGGCCGCCGTGGGCGCGGTCGAGCGCGCGCACCCGTTCCCGCTGGGCCAGCATCCGCTCGTCGGTCATGCGCTGCATGGCCATGTCGGGCGCGTGGTCGGTGACGGCGTAGTAGGCGTAGCCGCGCCCGGCGGCGGCCCGGACCATCTCCTCCAGCGAGGCCAGCCCGTCGGTGAGGTCGGTGTGGGTGTGCAGGTCGCCCCGCAGGTCGGCCTCCGTGACCGGCTCGGGCAGCTCGCCGCGCAGCCCGGCCTCGATCTCCCCGCGGTCCTCGCGCAGGGCCGGCGCGATCCACGGCAGCCCGAGCCGGGCGTACACCTCCTCCTCCGTCTCGGAGACGATCTTCTCGCCGGTCCCGACGTCGAAGAGCCCGTACTCGGAGAGCTTGAGCCCGTGGTGCACGGCGCGCTCGCGGACGCGGATGTTGTGCGCTGTGGACCCCGTGAAGTACTGCAGGGCCGCACCCCAGGAGTCCGGCGGCACGACCCGCAGGTCGACGTTGAGACCCTTTTCGGTGCGCACGGAGGTCTTCTTCTCGCCGGTGCCGATGACCTCGGTGACGTACGGCAGTGCGGTGAACGCCTTCGTCACCGGCGCCGGCCGGTCCGCCGCCACGAGGATGTCGATGTCGCCGATGGTCTCGCGCATGCGGCGCAGCGATCCGGCGTACGTGACCCGCGGGCAGCCGGTGGTCCGGGCCAACGCGTCGACGACCGACTCCGCGAGGTCCGTGGCCACGTCCAGCCGGACCCGCCCGCCCGCGGACCGCAGCAGCTCGATGCCGTGCAGGATGTTCTCCTCGGTCTTCGGCCCGAAGCCCTTGAGGTCGCGCAGCCGCTCCTGGCGGACGGCCTCGGCCAGTTCCTCGACCGAGGAGATGCCCAGCTCCTGGTAGACGGCCATGGCCTTCTTCGGGCCGAGGGTGGGGACGGCCGTCAGCCGGCGGACGCCGGCGGGGATCTTCGCCCGCAGCTCCTCGACGGCGGAGATGCTGCCGTGGTCGACGTACTCCAGGACCTTCCGGGCGATGGACTTCCCGACGTTCGGGATCTCCTCAAGGCCCTTGGGGCCGAGTGTGGCGACGTCGGCGTGGTGGCCGCCGACCGCGCGGGCGGCCTTCTCGTAGACGCGCGCCTTGAACGCGTCTCCGCCGGTGATCGAGATCAGGTCGGCGTACTCCTGGAGCAGCGCGGCGACCTCGTCGTTGGAGCGGGCCACCCCTTCAGAGTACTTGACAGCCCTCCCCCACCCCAGGCAGTCTTCCGTTAAGCAGAAACAAACTTCCGCAATATGGAATTCTTGAATGACCAGTCCCTCGCCACGGAAGGGAGCGCCGGCCCGTATGGGATTCGATGAGCAGCGCTTCAACGTCAACCTGTCGATCCTCTTCACGGAACTCCCGCTCCTGGAGCGCCCCGCGGCCGCCGCCGCGGCCGGCTTCACCGCGGTCGAGCTGTGGTGGCCCTGGATCGACTCCCCCACCCCCGAGCGGTCGGAGCTGGACGCCCTGAGGACGGCGATCGAGGACGCGGGCGTCCGGCTCACGGGCCTGAACTTCTACGCCGGCCGGCTGCCCGGCCCCGACCGCGGCGCCCTGTCCCTGCCCGGCGAGGAGTCGGACAGGTTCCGCGCCAACGTCGACGTGGCCGCCGACTTCGCGCAGTCCCTGGGGTGTACGGCCCTCAACGCCCTGTACGGCAACCGCGTCGAGGGCGTGGACCCGGCCGAGCAGGACGCGCTGGCCCTGGAGAACCTGGTGCTGGCGGCCCGCGCGGCCGACCGGATCGGCGCGATCCTGCTGATCGAGGCGCTGAACAGGCCCGAGTCGCCGCGCTACCCGCTGGTGTCGGCCCGGGCCGCGGTCGGGATCGTCGACAAGGTGAACGAGGCGACGGGCCTGGGCAACGCGCGCTTCCTCATGGACCTCTACCACCTGTCCATGAACGGCGAGGACCTGCCCGCGGTGATCGACGAGTTCACCCCGAAGACCGGTCACGTCCAGATCGCCGACAACCCCGGCCGCGGCGCGCCCGGAACGGGTGCGCTGCCGCTCGCGGACCTCCTGGGCCGGCTGACGAAGGCCGGTTACGACGGCTGGGTGGGCCTGGAGTACAAGCCGGGCGACCGGCCGAGCTCCGAGGCCTTCGACTGGCTGTCCCGCTGACCCCCGCACCGAGAGGCACCCCCGACATGAGCAACCTCCCCAAGATCGCCTGGATAGGCCTCGGCATCATGGGCTCCCCCATGTCCGAGAACCTGATCAAGGCGGGTTACGACGTCACCGGCTACACCCTGGAGCGGGAGAAGCTGGACCGCCTGACCGCCGCCGGCGGCACCGCGGCCGGCTCGATCGCCGAGGCCGTGCGCGACGCCGACGTGATCGTCACGATGGTGCCGGCGTCCCCGCAGGTCGAGGCCGTCGCCTACGGCCCCGACGGCATCCTGGACAACGCCCGGTCCGGCGCCCTGCTGATCGACATGTCGTCCATCACCCCGCAGACCTCCGTCGACCTCGCGAAGGCCGCCGCGGACAAGGGCATCCGGGTGCTGGACGCGCCGGTGTCCGGTGGTGAGGCCGGTGCCGTCGAGGCCGTGCTGTCCATCATGGTCGGCGGCGAGCAGGCCGACTTCGACGAGGCCAGGCCGGTGTTCGAGGCGCTGGGCAGGACCATCGTGCTGTGCGGTCCGCACGGCTCGGGCCAGACCGTGAAGGCCGCCAACCAGCTGATCGTCGCCGTGAACATCCAGGCGTGCGCCGAGGCCGTGGTCTTCCTGGAGAAGTCGGGCGTGGACCTGAAGGCCGCGCTGGACGTGCTGAACGGCGGGCTCGCGGGCTCGACGGTGCTGACCCGCAAGAAGGACAACTTCCTCCAGCGCGACTTCAGGCCCGGCTTCCGGATCGACCTGCACCACAAGGACATGGGCATCGTCACCGACGCCGCCCGCACCGTGGGCGCGGCCCTGCCGGTCGGCGCCGTCGTCGCCCAGCTGGTGGCGTCCCTGCGCGCGCAGGGCGACGGCGGCCTGGACCACTCCGCCCTGCTGCGGGCGGTCGAGCGCCTCTCCGGCGCCCGGGTCTGAGACCTCCGGGCGGCGCCGCGGCCGACATCTGTCCTGTCGCGCCCAGGCCGCGGCGCCGCCCGGAACCCACGACCCCGGGCGCACCGGGGTGTTGTTCCCGGCCAGGTCGTGATCCCCGTGTTCGGCAGCGGACTTGACGGCGAAGCCGTGCGGCTCACCTCGGCGGCCGCTCCAGCCGATGACCGAGGACCGACCCACAGGCGGCCCGCGACCGCCCTACGGCCCGGATGAGGGGTGGCCGGACGGCGGGTGCGCGGGCAGGCCGAGGACCGCGGTGGCGTGCGAGCCAGTGCGGTGGTGCAGGGTCCGGACCTCCTTCTACGACCTGAGGGAAGGAGCGCCCGGCCCGTCGCGAGCCACCGCGGTCCCGGCCCTCCACCGGCGCGCGCCGGATGCGGACGTGTTCCCATCCGGC